>JBDTVG010000011.1:0-97503 GCA_040007395.1 Chloroflexota bacterium | reverse complement strand
AGGCCGCGGAGACGAGGGCTTTCCGCACCGAGACGGTCAAGAATCGTCAGCAGGCCCGTATGGCGCGGAAATTATATCTGCGGCAGGATTATGCGCTAGGCTGCCTCTCGATAGTACTCGTGAATAATGCCGCCCAAGAGGTCGTGGCGCAGGATGGGGCCGGTTCGTGGGCTTGTTGGATACGCGAGCGGCGCTCGTTGAGCCAGCCCTTGATGCGGTCGTGCGGCGTTGTAATGGCTGATATAGGTAGTCAACACACGACGCAAATGTCGGTCATTGATGATGAGTACCTGATCCAAACATTCGTGGCGAACACTACGGACCCAGCGCTCGGCAAAGGCATTGGCATTCGGAGCTTGAACCGGCGTCAATAGAATTTCGATTCCCTCCGCTGTGAATACCGTGTCGAAAGCTTGGCTGAACTTGGTATCACGGTCGTGGATGAGGAACCGCAGAGATGGTTGGTGGTCCGCCAAGGACCAGACTATCTGACGAGCTTGCTGAGTAACCCAAGCGGATGTCGGAGTGCTGGTACAACCCGCGAGGTGGACTTGACGGGTTCCGACTTCAATGAAGAACAGGACAAACAGGGTTTGTAGGCGGATAGTCTCGATAGTGAAGAAATCGCAGGCGAGAATCTGCTCTCTGTAGTGGCTCATCAGGTGCCGCCAACTACTGGCTTGCTTGCTGCGCTGTGGCGCAGGCGGAATGCCGTGTCGAGCTAGGATCGCCCGCACAGTTGTCGCGCTAAGTCGGACGCCCAGCTTTACTAACTCGCCATGAATGCGGTCGGTGCCCCAACGCGGATTGTCACGTGCTAAACGAACGACGAGGGCCGCGACCGCCGCCGTCGTTCGCGGTCGACCAGCGCCTGGCTTCTGCTTGAACGTCCACTTACGCTTTACCAGCTCACGATGCCATTTTAAGATGGTATCTGGTTTGAACAGCAATAACGCTTCATCCAGGCGACTGCGAAGGCCCTTGACCTGTGCCTTGAAGGCGACAGTCAGAGCCGCTAGGATGAGCTTTTCCGAACATGAAAAGCGAGACTTGCTGTCAACTTTGCGTTGCAAAATTCGCAGTTGATGGCGCAAGACCATGATTTCCAGGTCTTTGTCATCGGTCGCTTTCCGTCGCACGGTCAGCGCGTCGACCACCAGCGATACCATCAGGAAAATTGCGTAGAAAAACATCACACCCTCTTTACAGATGCTTAGAGGTTGCCCATTTTAACACTGTCATGAGCTCACCGAGCGTGTAGATGTATTTTTCGCGCCATACGGGCGTGTTACCGTTTTTCTATTGCAAATGAACGACGAAGTTAGGATTAGTGATCGAGCCGTCTTGATCGATGTGGGACGTTATCCACCTTCGGAATTTCCAGTATGGCGTGTCGAGTAAAATTTGAGTACGTATTTTTGAAATACCTACCCTTAAACGAACGCTCTATCTGCCCCGCTTGTGCGCTTCGCTATCGCAACGTCAGCAACCGGAATGATTCCGTGTAAACGACCCCATCCGAGAATTCGCGGTCAAAGCCGTCGCGCAGACGTTTCGCCATCGCATCCATATCTTTTACCTGACTGCGATGCTCAGTGATCATAGCGATCTTTGCGTCCAGTACCGCCGTGATGTCTACTTTGACATTGGGTTGACGGGTTCCCGCCAGATAAACATGCTTGACCTTGTGCGGTTCTAGTCCCTCATCGCGCCACAGTTCGATAAAGGTCAGGCGGTCACGCGCCGAAGGATAGACCGCCGCCAAAGTCGCCTCACCAATCGCCATATGATCCGGGTGATTGACCGAACCAGACTCGAACCAGCGGCTATCGGGATCGCAGGTCACAACCACATCCGGCTTCTGCTGGCGAATCACACGAGTCAGGGTGCGGCGCAAGTCTAAGGTATGTTCGAGTTCGCCGTCAGGATAACGCAAGAAAATAACGGTGTCCGATCCGGCACATTTGGCGGCGGCGCGTTGTTCGGCTTCACGGATTTCGATCAAGTGCTGCGATGTCATTTCAAGATCATCGGAGCCTTTGTCGCCGCTAGTCGCCAGCACATAGATCAGCTCGCGACCTTCACCAGCCCACTTGAGCAGCGTACCGCCGGAAAAGAACTCCGGATCGTCAGGGTGAGCATAGATCGCCATTGCGCGCAGTGGCGCTGTGGATTGTGATTGCTCAGTCATCGAAATCGCTCGAGTCCTCATCGTCGTTATCGCTCACCGATTTTTCCGAGCCATGCGAATGGCAATCGCAGCCGCCGCCGTCGTGTTTGGCACAGCCGCCCTTTGCCTTTTTCTCCAACGCCTCGAACTCGTCCAACGGAGTGAGATCGGCACGGAACACTACATGAAAGGTTTCCTCGACCAGCACCGTCACCGAATCCTGTAATGGGTGAATATCGACGACTTTACCCTCGCCGTGTGGCGTGCCGACGCGCTTGTTTCGCTTGGGGAGATCCTTGCGGGCTTGCACATATTGTTCATATTCGTAGACCAGACAGCAGCGTAACCGCCCGCACATCCCCGTGATCTCTGATGGGTTAAGCGAGATGCCTTGCGCCTTTGCCATCTTGATCGAGATCGGGCTGAAGTCGGTTAGGAAAGTCGAGCAGCACCGAGTAATTCCGCACGCGCCTGCGCCGCCGATCAGTTTGGCCTCGTCACGCGGCCCCACTTGGCGCAGTTCCAACTTGGCCTTATACAGCGGAGTTAGCGCCGTTCGCAGCCGATTCACATTGATTTTGTTATCGGCAGCGCTGAACAGGATAGTCAGATTGGTGCCATCATAGTTGTACTGCGCTTCGAGAAACTTACAATCTTCGTAGCCGCCCAACTGTGAGGCTTTCTCGCGACAGTCGATGAGCGCTTCGAGTTGGCGCGATTCCCACGTCTGCTTCATTAGCAAATCACGGGGAGTGGCGATCCTCAAGATAGGCTTATAGTCGCGCTCGGTGGCCTTCTCCGCATCGATAAACCCCATCACCTGCCCCATCTGGCGACCGCGCACCGTTTCCACGATGACATAATCGCCGCCGTTGAGGGTCGGCAAATCGGCAGCGTCAAAGTGATACAGTTTGCCGAGCTTTTGGAAACGCACACCCGCCACGCGAGTGGGGATTTGTATTGACTTAATCTGTACGTCGGTCATAAGATTGTAAAATCTTCCGCTTAGATGAGCTTTTAAGCGCAATGATAAAAGGAGTTTGCCCTTTAAGCAAACTGGGACTGGTCAAATTCCCAATTTGCCTTTGTTCAACCCTCACCCCTAGCCCCTCTAGGGGATCATGGTGAGGTTGCAGAGATAGTTGGTAAAAACGCGAAAATGAGGCGTTTGCCCCACGGCTAGCCTTCAACCACTGGCCCTCATCGAGCCTGATTTGGGAATCTTCAAGTAACACATGCTTTGGCATTGATCGATGTTGCCAGAGTTTTATCTGGAATAAACTCTGGCACTGAGGAAGACCTTTTGCTTTTAACAGATGGACAAATCACCACCTTGGCGACGGATGTTAACCTTCCGGCGCGATCAAGTTCATCAAATTCGAGGCATGTTCGCTGCGAATGTTGATAACCTGTCCACCTAATTCTTGAAGTAGTGGCCTTGATCGAGATCTGCAATCAGACCGGGTTGCTCTGGATGCCATCCAAATCGCTCTTGGGTCAGGGCGCTGGACGATGGGCAGTCGAAGGTGAGAACGCGTCCAAGAAAGCCGAAGCGGGCTTCCGCTTCGCTGAGTGGCACAGACGCAACCGGAAGGTTGAGATGGCGGCTAATGCTGGCTGCAATGTCGCGCACCGCTATACCTTCGTCGCCGACGGCGTGCAGCCGTGTACCTGCTGGCGCGCTTTCCAGTGCGAGGCGGAACAGGCGAGCAGCATCGAGGCGATGTACCGCGGGCCAGCGGTACGATCCGTTACCCGGATAACCCGCCACGCCCGTCGAGCGCGCCATGTTGATTAGTCGTGGGACAAAACCGTGATAGTCACCCTCGCCGTGCACCGACCGAGGCAACCGTATGACCGACACACGCACGCCTTGCGCGGTCAACAGTAGCGCCGCCACCTCCGAGAAACGACCTATCATAGGTTCAGTCGTGTCGTCCTCTGTTACCACACGACCTTCAACTAGACCAGGGGTTCCAGCGCTCACGACGAAGGGGCGATCAGATCCGGCAAGCACCGCGCCAATCGTCTCAATGGCACTCCGATCCGCTTCAGATGCCTTTGCAAAATCGGTAGAGCCGTGAATGTAGGCGGTATGAATCACACCATCCGATGCCGCCGCGCCACGCCGCAGGCTATCCAGATCATCCAAGTCGCCGCGCAGCACTTCTGCACCCATAGAAGCGACGGATGCAGCGGAATTATCCGAGCGCGCCAGACCGACGACCTGATGCCTCGCCGCAATCAACTCGCGGACGGTAACGGAGCCGATGAATCCTGATGCACCTGTCACAAAAACTTTCATGGGAAATTCCTCCAGTAGACGAGACTCAGTGTTAGTGTTCGATCTGCGTGTGTTACCGAGGCAAATCAACTCTCCACACGCGCCACTAGTGTATAATTAAAGATAGGGGGTAGGGAGACCAGTGTTTATCCTACCACTAACACTGCCAGCCTACGGTGTCATTATTGGTTGGAGATTGTCGGATGGCTATCAATCAATTGGAGTTGGATCGGCATCAAGAATTAGCGGAATTCCTGCGGATCCGCCGTGCTCGCTTAGCGCCAGAAAAGGCGGGATTATCGAGAGGGATACGCAGGCGTACACCCGGGTTACGGCGCGAAGAAGTGGCGTTGCTGGCTGGAATAAGCCCCGGATGGTATACCCGGCTTGAGCAGGGACGTGATATTAATGTATCGGTGCAACTATTGGAAAGTCTGGCGCGAGTGTTGCAACTGGAAGACAACGAACGCACCCACCTGTTTTTGTTGGCGCTCAGACAACCCCCGCCCGTGGAGACCTTTTCGCCACCAACCATCAGTCCGGCCCTACAACTGTTTCTGGATCAGCTTGGGACAATCCCAGTGGGTGTGGTTGATGCTCGTTTCAATTCTATAGCACGGAATCGGGCGCACTGTGCCGTATTTGGCCTCTACGAATGGCAATCGGAGCGAGATCGCAATATTATCTGGCGAATATTCACCCAACCGGGACCCAAAGACCCACACTGGGAGGATCTGGCCCGCCTGTGTCTAGCACAATTTCACGCCGAATACGGACGTTTCGTCGAAGACCCTTGGTGGGCCAAACAGATCGCTGAATTGAGCGAAATCAGCCCAGAGTTTCGCGATTTATGGGCGCGCCCCGATGTGCTCAATGTGCTGGATGGGCGCAAATCGGTTGATCATCCGCGTGTCGGTGAACTGGACTTTGAGTTTCTCTTGCTTCAGAGGGTCAATTTTCCCGATCTGCGGCTTTTGGTTTACACCCCGCGCAGCAAAGAGACCGCCGATAAAATTGCACAACTTCTGGCGCTTGAGTCTGACGAACAGGACTGATTTGCCCCGTTTTCTGCCGAGTTCTATTCTCGCGGTTTTCTGGGTAGTCTCCGAATCTCAAACTGCACCGAGAATAATCCTCGGTACGGACGCATTCTCTCTCCCGCAGGCGAGGGGAACAAGAGTCGCTTCTGAGTACTGGTAGGAAAAGGCGGAAAAGCGTCGGGTTTTGAAGATTAGGGTGAGGGCGCATGAGGCAGTTTCTATAAAGCTCTGACCTGATACAGTGTGCCGTCGGCAAAGCCGCGCTTGCGATAGTAGGCGCGAGTGCCAACCGCTGAGATCACCGCGAGTCGGGCGTAGCCCTGCGCCTGCGCGATCTCGACAGCCCGTTCGATCAACCGAGTCCCAAGCCCCAAGTGCTGCGGCTTCCCCGGCGCAGATTCACCGATAGTCAGCGCTTGCCCGTACACATGAACTTCACGAATGATCGCCGCCCCAGCGAGTTCATCGGTTAGCGGCGAGTCTGTGTCTACAGGCAAAGAAAGGCGCAGAAATCCCGCGATGCTGCGATCTGCGGTGATGTACTGCATAAAAACATCACGGCCTGTGCTGGTGGCATACCACACTTCATCGAGATGCAGATCGTCCTCAGTGACCGCGAGATTGCCGATTTCACGGGCGCGAATATCGTGACTGCGTTCGCCGTGCTGCGCTAGGGCGTTTTCGGCAACTTGGCGTAAGTTCGTTGTTTTGTTGCCCGCGACAATATCCGTCCCCGGAATATCGCGAATAATGCGCGTCAGGCGGCAGTATTCGGGCGTGTGGCGCAGCGCTTCGACCAGTACATGCAGCAGTTCATCATGGGTGTAGGGCTGCCACGATCCGTCCTGATAGCGCTGCATCAGTTCCGCGCTGGCGATCAGCGAACAGGGGTAGATTTTTAATTCGTCGGGGCAAAAGTCCGGGTCAGCGAACATCAACTTGTAGTCGGCAATATCCGCGTCGGGCGACGATCCATAGAGGTTCGGCATCCAGTGGGCATGAATCTTGAAGCCCGCTTGTCGCAGCAGTTTCACTGCGCGACGGGTGGCAGCGACGGTATGCCCCCGTCGATTCTTCCGCAGCACAACATCATTGAGACTCTGAAAGCCGATCTGCACTTTGGTGCAACCCAAGCGCCGGATACGCAGCACTTCCTCGGCATTGATGTGATCGGGGCGTGTCTCGATGACCAAGCCGACACACCGACAGGCCGCTTCTTCGTTTTCGCGGTGTGCCGCTTCGAGTTCGTCCCATGTGGCATACTCATCATTCGGTGAGCGCTGGCGTTGCCCGACGGCAATTGCCGCCGCATAGTCCCGTGAATGCTGCATTTCAGCCTTGTAGACCGACTGCACCACCTGATTATAGGTTTGCTCAAAGTGAATACCGTCTATGGTGACAGTGGTGGCGTTATAGGCATACGGCGAACTATCGCGGACAAGGGCGGCGATTTCGGCTGTGCGATTGATGCCGTTGCCAAAATCGTGCAGCGCGTCGAAGATCCGCCGGACAAACCAGATCTGGTAGTTTTCTGGGTAGAACGACCATGTGCCGCCGAGGATAATCACCTCGACTTTATCGGTGGGATGGCCTGTTCGGTAGAGCGCCAGCAGCCGCGAGTACGTCTGTAAATAGGGATCGAAGCCGTTTTGCTCCGCCCGTTGTGCGCCCGGTTCGTCGGCAAGATAGCTCTTAGGCATCCGTACATCGTTCGGGCAGAAGATACACTCGCCGGGGCAAGGGAACGGCTTGGTCAACACGGTCACGACTGCCACGCCCGAATTCGTCCGCACAGGTTTGAGCCGCAGCCGTTCGACCACCGCCGGATCGAACGATGGCAGGCCATAATCCCCGGCAAAGGTACGGTAGGCCAGAATCAGATCGTCGCTGCCGAAAAAGCTGCCGTCATCCTTGAGATGGGCTTTCAGCAAGCGGACAAGTTGTTTGCGGGAAAGGATCGATTCGCGCACAACCTCAGCCAGAATCGCCAATAGCGGCGCATGGTAATGCTCAAGATCAACAGCGGGTTTGTGGGGCATAGTGCTAACGATTTGCTTTATGTTCCTCTATCCGGCGTTTCAATTCCTCTAGTGTGATCCCCACGCCATGTTCAGCAATATAGGTTTCTGTTTGTTTCTGGTCATCAAGAAGATCCTGATCAATCTCGGCTTGATGATCAAAATAGTAAGATAGCGCGGCATGGACTTGACCGGGGGTTAGTTCAAACGCCTCGACGATTTGCTGCACGCTCATACCGCTATTGTAATCTTCGGCAATGTTGTGTACCGTGATTCCCGTATCATTGATTCGAGGTCGTCCACGACGCTTGATTGGATCGCTGACAATATAGTCAATAGAATAGGTTGTCATTGGCTTTCCTCAAGGTAAATATTGAATCTGATCAACTACATCTTTTTCAAGATCGGCAGCACCGATAGTGATTGCTTCGTGCCAAAATAACAGTGTATTGACGATTAAGCCAATGTTTTCTTTATCTTTTGTGATTAGAAAGATCCCAGCATGATGCTTGCCTGCTTCTAACCATTGGCGGTGATGTCCTGTGAATCCCTGATCGTTGGTTACGATGGATCGTTGCTCACTAGCCGCATAGGTGAGATGCTCGAAATCATCTGCTTCGGCTCGACCTACTTCTTCACAACGAATACTGTCAATGCCGCTAAGTCTCAACTGTACCATAACTGCCTTATCAATATGCGTATCAGTATAGAACTTAATCAGCATTTGACCTCATCATTTAGCGCAGAAGCATTTTTAATATTGTACCATAGCCCTAGACTCATACTGCGTTGGTTGTAACACACTTTCCCAGCCTATGTTACACTTGGGATCGAATTATCTTCACATAGAGATTGGCGGGGATAGTGGTGAAACGATCCTTTTTTGCAGCAATGTGCATCGCTTGTCTGATCTTGATGCTAGGGGTTCTGGTTTTCGTGCCGACTCTCGCCACCGCACAGGGGTCGCAAGATACCCCTACGCCAACAGTGACCTCGACAGCGGTTGCTCCCAGCACCGCCACGCTCTCCCCCGCTGATATTCTGGCACAAGCGCAGCAGGCCAGCGACAACGCCGACAAAACGAACAATAACGCCAACCAAGCCATGAATTTGGTCAACTCCATGTTGTCCTTTATTCAGGTGGCAGGCATTATCATTGGTGCGCTGGCAGCAGCCACAGGCGCATTACTAACGACGGCGGGTATTCGCACTATTCAGGATTACAGCGCCGAGCTTGAAAAAGCCCGCACCGAACTTGACGCAACTCGCGATCAACTCAAGGCACAGTCGGAGGAGATCCGCGTCCAATCCAACAACGCGATTCGCGCCCTGTCGATCATGCAGCTTGGCGAGCAGCAGCTAGAGTCCAAGAACATGAAATCGGCGCTTAGAACTTACCTCGAAGCCTATGCCCTTGACCCGGAAAACTCGGCAATTAATTATTTTCTAGGCTATCTATATACCCAAGAACAGGATATTGAAAAAGGGATTGAGCATCTAAAGCGTTCGCTTACGCCCGGCGGACATTTCCCGCCTGCTGAAGCAGCATTGGCCTATGCTCTACGCCTACAAGCTGACCGAACGAAAGATCCTGCTCAACGCAAACTTGGCTATGTTGACGCGGAGCGGATGTTTCTCAAGGCACTAGGCGACGACCCGGCAGTCCGTGACATTAACGGTGAGTCGGTGTATGCCGTGCTAGGCGGGTTGTATAAAAAACAGGGGCGTATTGACGAAGCTATCCAAGCCTATCACGAGGCAGAATTTGTTACGCCGCAAAACTCATATCCCATTGTCAATCTGGCGATGTTGCACTTTACACAAGGGCATGTGGAGGAATCCGAGAGTTACTTCAATCGCTCCTCGCAGATTTCGACCCGCACGCTTGACGCAAATCCGTTCGACTATTGGAGCCGCTTCGACCTGACCATTGCGATGTTGGTGCTGGGTAAATTTGCCGACGCGCACAAGAATCTTGATATTGCCATCAAGCAAGTACATAATGCCGTACCGCTAGAAACCTTCTTGAGCGATCTCAAGCGGTTGCGGGATTCTCCGCAGCCACCCAAACAAATCGCTGAGTATATTGAAAAAGTTGAAAATGCTATTCAGGCCTTCAAAGTGCCAGCGGCAGCACAACAGCACTAGCCGATTGCCTGCCAGCATAGAAGATTTTACGGAGACTTTGCTATCGCTACGCAGCCGCTAGACCATCTCGATCACCGTCCCTATCCCTTGCCAAGCGGCGCGTGGATACAGGCGCAGGTCTGGGATGATCTACTGTTCGCCCATTGGCCTATCGCTGCCGATGTCATGCGTCGTCTGGTTCCGGCGGTGCTGGATCTCGATCTATATGATGGGCAAGCGTGGGTGGGTATCGTGCCGTTTGGGATCAGCGGACTGCACCTCCGCTATTTGCCATCGATCCCCGGCTTGGCAGCCTTTCCCGAAATCAACGTGCGGACATATGTAACGGTTGGCGGGAAGCCCGGTGTGTACTTCTTTAGTTTGGACGTGACCAATCCGCTGGCGGTGCTGGCGGCACGAGTATGGTA
This sequence comes from Chloroflexota bacterium, assembly GCA_040007395.1. Lineage (GTDB taxonomy): Bacteria > Chloroflexota > Anaerolineae > Aggregatilineales > UBA2796 > DATGFK01. Next base: position 87,436 of record JBDTVG010000011.1, on the reverse strand, counting down.
TCGGCTGCCCTACTTTCAGGCGCGAATGAGCCATACTCGCGAGGGCGAGTGGGAACAGTACAGCAGCCAGCGGTTACACGGCAACGCTGAGTTTGTCGGACGCTATCGGCCTATCGGTCAAGTTACCTTGCCCGTTCCCGGTACGCATGAACACTGGCTGACCGAACGTTATTGTCTCTACGCCGTTGATAGCGGCAACCGCGTTTTTCGGGGCGAGATCCACCATGCGGCGTGGCCTTTGCAACCCGCCGAAGCGCACATCGAGCAGAATACAATGGCCCAGTCCGCAAGTCTAGAATTACCAGCCATCGCGCCACTGCTGCATTTTTCGCGGCGGCAAGAGGTGATTATCTGGCCTCCGGTGCGTGTCTAATCAATTCTAAAAATGCAGGGCCGCGCAGGCCCGCCCAACCCCTACAAAATACGGTTTGGATTGTAGGGACGAGGCTTGCCTCGTCCGCTTAAAACGCGCATATGGAGAACTATCGACTCTTGTCTCACATCATGCCTTGTAGGTAGTTGATGACAGGGGCACGCCACAGCATCATGATAATCGTGCCGAAAACAATATATTGACCATAAGGCAGTGCCGTAAAGACTTCATACTCGCCTTTGATATAGGTTCGCAGCACGATAAAGATCAACGCCCCGGCTGCGCCCGCAAACACCGCAATAAAGATCGCAAAGATCAACGCCTGCCAACCGAGAATTAACCCACTCAGGGTCGCTAGCATGACATCGCCATAGCCGAAGGCCACTTCACTGAGTGCTTCGCCACGCTGACTCGCCATGACCGCGCTAAACAGCATCCCGCCGAGATACATCAGCAGAAAGACGACAAAGCCCATCAGCCCGCCTAGCAGGTAATCGCGAAAGGTGATGCGATCTGAAATTTGAGTATTGAACAGGGCTACACCAATCAGGACATAGAGATAGGCTGGAACCACCACGATAAACAGGATCATGCGGTGTTCCAGATCGATCACGGTGATCAAGATGAGGATCGCCAGCGTACCCATCCAGAAGATCGACAATCCCGAAGCGCCGTAGACCGTCGCGACATAAGCGAACAATCCCGCCGTGACAAACTCCACTAACGGATAGCGCCATGATAGTTTCGCGCCGTCGGGCGATGATCGCTGAAACAAGATGAAAGCAAGCGATCCTAACCACGCCGTAACTGGGCGCGGTGTGCCATCGGGGTAGTGCGGCAACTGGATATGATAAGTGGTTGGCAGGTCATCCGCCAGCACATTGATCAAGCCGCCGACCAACAGGCCAATCAGGGTCGCGAGGTTCGGGAAAGCGATGATCATGGTTGAGTCTTTCGTGTAGTGTTCTTGTTAGCGGTTCAATGCCCAACTAGGGCTGGGTAATCCGGTGCAGCGTATTGGGCAGATCGACACCCAAAGGCCACGTCGGAGTCGGCGCAATCGGCGCGGCAGGCAGCAGCGTAAAGGACATGATCAGCGCCAACGCGACAACGAGCAGCATAGCGACAACGAGCAGCAAATTGCGTCTCATAGATAATCTTTGCGTGTAGTGTGCATCGTGTGAGCGATTATAGCACAGCCCCCTTGTCCTCACCGCCAGCCCAACAGTGATATATCTTTGTGGTGCAACATATGGAAATTTCAGATTATAGTACACTAAGCGACTATAAATTGTGATGGGGGCTGCATTAGATAGCCTCGCCTAACAAGCTAGAAAGACCCGAAATGAAGTCATTATTTGCACCTGCAATCGGTCTGATGAACCGTTTGAAGTACCCTCAGAAGTTTCTGTTGATTGGGGTACTGCTGCTTTTACCCTTCGCAGTAGTCATGCGAGCCTATTTGATTCAGGTCAACAACTCCATCAATTTTTCTGCCAAGGAACAGCTTGGTTTGGAATATAACGAACCGCTGGTTCGCTTTCTGCAACTCATTCAACAGCGCGGCGCACTGCGCGTCGGGTTCTTGAGCGGGGATACCTCACTCAAAGCTGCCCTTGATGCTAACGAAACGGCGCTCAACGACTCGATTCAGGCGGTTGATGCGGTTGATGCCAAACTTAGCGCTGACTTACGCACGACTGATTCATGGACAAGCCTCAAGGCCAACGTGAAAGCTATCAAAACCAGAGAAGCCGATGAGCGATTTTCGTCAGACGATGCGCTCAATGAATATCTGCGGCTTTGCAATAATACGCTTTCGTTCATTACCGAAGTGGGCAACAATTCAAACCTGATCCTTGACCCCGACATCGATTCCTATTATCTGATGGATTCGCTGATCACCAAGCTGCCTGCTGCTTCATCCTATTTGAGCCGGATCAGATTGTATGGCGTGTACAGTATCGCCCACACCAGCATCACCCCTGCCGACCAAACCCGCTTAGTTATTCTTTCCGAGTCTGCTCACTCGACTTTGGACTCACAGGTGAAGGGGTTTGTCTATATCTTTGCGTACAATCCGCCGTTGCGACCTATCTTGCAAGACGCGATCAAAAACAATCTAAAGAAGGTCGATCAATTTTTGGGGCTGGTTAATCAGCAACTGCTCGCCCGAAACGCCAATGTTTCGGGCAATTCGGGCAACCAAATAACCATTACGCCCCACGCATTTTACGATCAGGGGGTACAGGCTATCGACGAAAGCTTTACCCTGTACCAAGCTATATCCCCTGTCGAGCGGATGGTCATTCAACAGCGCGTTGATGGCTATGTGTCTGACCGCAATTTCGCGATTGTATTTGCCCTAGTCGTTCTGACGCTGTTAGTCTATCTGTTCGAGGGCTTCTTTATCTCCGTCAAGAACGCGATCAAAGGACTGGATCAAGCCTCGAAGCGCATGGTTAGCGGCGAAATGAACGGCGCTTTCGCACTGGATAACCGTGACGAACTGGCACAGGTTGCCACTTCGTTTAATAACATTGCCACTGAACTGGTCGCTGCACGGGATCAAGCCCTCGAAGCAAACCGCGCCAAGAGTTCTTTTCTCGCCAACATGAGCCACGAACTGCGCACGCCGCTTAACGCCATCATTGGCTACAGCGAGTTGATCGAGGAAGATTGTGAGGATCTGGGACAAGAGAGTTTCATTCCCGACCTCAAAAAGATTCAAGCGGCTGCCAAACATCAGTTAGCGCTGATCAACGATATTCTCGATCTGTCCAAGATCGAGGCTGGCAAGATGGATGTGTACCTCGAAACGGTGGATGTCGGCAGGATGATTGAGGAGGTCATCTCAACCGTTATGCCGCTGATCGATAAAAACACGAACAAGCTCGACTTTACGAGCGTTCCTAATCTCGGCAAGATGCGGACTGACCTGACAAAGATTCGTCAGGTATTGTTCAATTTACTAAGTAACGCCAGCAAATTCACCACGGAAGGCACCATCCTCCTGAATGCTTCGCGTGAGGTCGGCCCAGCCGGCAGTGCTGGCAGTGATAGCGATTGGGTGGTCATCGCCGTGACTGACACCGGGATCGGCATGACTCCCGAACAGCTTGCCAAGTTGTTTAGCGACTTTTCGCAGGCCGACTCCTCGACAACGCGCAAATATGGCGGCACTGGGCTTGGCCTTTCCATCAGCAAGCGCTTTTGCCAAATGTTGGGCGGCGACATCACGGTACAGAGTGAGCTTGGCAAAGGCTCAACTTTTACCGTGCGCTTACCTGCGGCGACTGCTGAACCTGAATTCAAGCCCAAGACTGGGCCACTCAAGCCACTGACACAGATCGAAACCGGAAATCTGGTGCTGGTGATCGACGATGAACCAGCCGTCCGCGAACTGATGCTGCGCTTTCTGACCAAAGAGGGCTATCGGGTCGAGACGGCGGCGGGTGGCGACGAAGGGCTGCGCCGTGCTAGAGAACTCCACCCGGATATTATTACGCTAGATGTAATGATGCCCAATATGGATGGCTGGGCTGTACTGAGTGCGCTCAAGGCCGACACCGCCCTTGCGCCGATCCCGGTAGTCATGTTAACTATCGTCAGTGATAAGAATTTGGGTTATGCTCTGGGAGCCTCAGACTACCTGACCAAACCAGTTGATCGCGATCAACTGATGAGCATTCTCAGGAAGCATCAGTGTGAAACGATAAGCTGCGAAATCCTCGTCGTCGAAGATGACCTAGCGACCCGCGAGATGATCTCGCGCACGCTACAAAAAGAAGGCTGGGACGTGGATCAGGCCGAAAACGGGCGAGTGGCGCTGGAACACATTGCTAAAAAGCTACCGGGATTGATCTTGCTGGATCTGATGATGCCCGAAATGGATGGCTTCGAGTTTGTTGCCGAACTGCGTAAAAACGAGGCATGGCGTAAAATCCCTGTAGTCGTGATTACCGCGATGGATCTCAATCAGGCGGAGCGCCAACGCCTGAGCGGATTGGTCGAAGGTATTCTGGAAAAAGGCGCATATAGTCAGGAAGACCTGTTTACCGAGGTGCGCACGCTCGTGGCTGCCTGTCTGGTGAAACCGCAAAATGAGGAGAAAATGGGTGGTTAAGATCCTGCTCGTCGAAGATAACGAAGATAACCGGGACATGCTTGTCCGTCGCCTAACCCGTCGAGGTTATGAGGTTGTCTTTGCCGTAGATGGCAGTGAGGGAGTCGAAAAGGCTCACGCGATTATCCCGGATCTGATCCTGATGGATATGGGTCTGCCCGTGCTAGATGGCTGGGCAGCAACCCGACAGATCAAAACGTCGCCCGAAACGCGGCATATTCCAATCATTGGCCTTTCGGCAAACGCCATGGCTGGCGATGCTGAACGCGGTATCGCGGCTGGCTGCGACGATTACGATACCAAGCCCGTTGAAATATCCCGCCTGCTAGAGAAAATTCAGGCTCTACTCAATAACGGAACCTGATCTCCGTACACAAGGGTAAAATTAGGCATGAAAAAAGGCGATCAAGGTCATTTACTAGTCGTTGACGATAACGAGATGAACCGCGATATGCTCTCGCGCCGTCTTAAGCGTGAGGGCTTTACCGTGGTCGTTGCCGAAGACGGTCATCAGGCGCTCCAATTGCTCAAACAACACAAGTTCGATCTGATCGTCCTCGACATTATGATGCCGGGCCTGAGCGGGTTCGATATGCTGCCGATGATTCGCAGTGAATACACATTGGCAGAACTGCCCGTGATCATGGCAACGGCGAAAGACGGCAGCGCCGATATTGTCGAGGCGCTAAGGCTCGGCGCAAACGACTATGTGACCAAGCCCATCAACTTCCCGGTATTGGTCGCCCGTGTCCGCATCCACCTCCAGTTGAAGCAGCTCTCGCAGCTCAAAGATGAATTTCTACGGATCGCCAGCCACGACCTAAAGAATCCGCTTTCGACGATTCTGATGTCGGCGCATCTTGTGCGAGATCGTGTGCCGCCGGGGTTTATGATGACGGAGCAGTTTTACAATATGCTGTCGTTCATCGTGCGGCGCGGCGAAGAAATGCAGCGCATCGTGCGCGACTTCCTCGATTTTCAGGCGATGGAAGATGGCAAGATCGCCCTTGAACTCGCCCTGATCAATCTCAATGATGTGGCTCGCGACGTGGTGCAAAGCAACTCTGAGTACGCGGAAAGCAAGCATATTATCCTCTACACCGAACTCGATGAAACGCTGCCGCAAATCCGGGCCGATGGCGTGCGGTTGGCGCAGGTCGCCCAAAACCTGCTCGGCAACGCCATCAAGTTCAGCCCCAACGGGTCGATCACGTATATCCGCACGAATAATCATGAAGGGGCGGTTATGCTCGAAATTTGCGATGCGGGGCCGGGGCTGACCGAAGATGATATACAAAAAGCGTTCACCAAATATTCGCGCCTGAGCAACAAACCGACAGGCGGCGAGAGTAGTTCAGGCTTGGGGCTTGCCATCTGCAAACAGATGATCGACCTGCACAGCGGCAAGATCGGGGTCTACAACAATCCTGAACAGGGCGCGACTTTTTGGTTTAGCATCCCGCTGGGTTCAAGCAGCTAACATAGAGTCGCGGATAGTTACGCTGCGTTATCCTCAACCCTAAATCCCTCTCCATTTCGCAGTTTATACATAAGCGCGTGGTTGAATATTCAGTTGACCCCACCCTAAATCCCTCCCCGCCAGCGAGGAGGAATTTCACTCTGGGGCTTTCCCCCTTTCCTCGCTGGCGGGGAAAGGGCTGGGGATAGGGGTGCTTTCGTATGTTCAAACACGCTCTAAGGGAAGGTTTGGTATTGCCAACCCTACAGGGTCGGGCAGGCCCGACCCCTACATCAACGCCTACTTTTACCTGCTGCTGGGTGTGCTTGACGACTTACGAAAGCCCCTTACATTAACGCCTATTTTGTAGGGGCTGTCGCCTGCGCGGCCCTACCTTTTGTTAAATATCTACACTAACAGCTTTTGCTCTGGTGCAAGAGGGGTTAGGCATAGGCGAATGATTGATACGCCTGCCTCTGAACACCGTCGTATAAAGGCTACCTTCAGTTTCAAATGATCGCGTGCAATCGTGTTATAGTTCTCCGGTCAGATAATTCGTATCTGGACAATCTGCGCAAAAAGTTGAAAGTTGGAGGGCGGATGTTGAGACAGTTTAGACAGTATCGCTTTTTAGTCATGAGCAGCTTTGCCAGCCTGATCACACTATTCTCATTTCTAGGGCTTTCAAGCGCTCAACCCACTTATGCAACCCTACAGGCAACGGAAGCAGCGACGGCTCCGGCAGTGCAAGGCGACCCGGTACGCGGTCAATATCTTGTTCAGGTGGCGGGCTGCGCCGGATGTCACGGCTCCCCCAAGCTGGCAACCGATAAGGGTGTGCCGTTGGCGGGCGGTAACGTGTTCAGGGGACCGCTGGGCAGCTTTACGGCTCGCAACCTCACCACGTTGCAAGACTGGACTTTCAAGGAATTCGACCAAGCCCTGCGTCAGGGCATCGAGCCGTATACCCAAAAAGTGCTGGCTCCGATTATGCCCTATGGAGTCTTTCGTAACCTGAGCGATTCCGATGTGGCCTCGATTGGTGAATACCTGAAATCGTTAACGCCTGTCGTCAACGATAATATGGCTCCTTCCAAGCCGAACGATGGTTACAAAGCGCTCAAGCCCTTGCCTGCCGTTTCGATCCCCGACCTCAAGATAGATGATTCGGCGGCATACGGTGCTTATCTGGTGAACGCGGTGGCGACCTGTGGAAGTTGCCACAACCCTCATGATAAAACTGGCGCAGTAATCAAGGGGGATGAACTCACTGGCGGCACACGCAGCTTCGGCCCGCCAGAGCAACCGCGTGTTGCGCCATCGATTATTGGTGCAGCCCTGACCGCCCACGGGTTCAGCGAGGAAAACTTTGCGGCAATGATGCATCTTGGTATTCGTCCGCAAGGGGTCGCGCTGGCTGGCTCAATGCCGTGGCGACGTTTTAGCCACATGACCGATAGTGATCTGGCGGCGATGTGGAACTACCTGCAAACGTTGACCATTGCCAGCCCACTGCCTGTCCAGACGGCTCCGCCAGCGACTCAAGCCGCGACCAGTGCGGCAACGACTGTGGCGACCCAAGCTCCATAACAGAATCAATCTCGACGGCTTCAAGCGTTATGTGTTGGGCGCAATATGCGATCTATATTGCGCCCAATATGTTATCTGGGTAAAAATTCCCATAAATTTTCATGCTGCTTTATTAGGGAGTGATAAGTCATTTTATCGGAACTAATTGAATTTCTACTGCTGAATGGCCCCAATCTGAACACATTGGGGACACGCGAACCGGAGGTCTACGGCTCAATGACCCTCAAGGATATTGAGGAACGAGTCACGAGTCACGCGGCGCAATACAAGGTCAAGGTGCGTACCTTTCAGTCCAATCACGAGGGCGCTTTGATCGATGCGATGCACGAGGCACGCGGCTGGGCAGCCGGGATAGTGATTAACCCCGGCGCGTACACTCATACCTCTGTTGCCCTGCGCGATGCAATTACCGCTGTCGCGTTGCCAGTGGTCGAAGTGCATATGTCAAATATTCACGCCCGCGAAACTTTCCGACATCATTCGTATCTTGCGCCCGTGTGCGTGGGGCAGATTAGCGGCTTTGGTTGGCGAAGTTATCTGCTCGGTGTGGATGCGCTGCTAGGCCATTTGGGGCTTCTGGCAGATCGGTGAGTTGACCTATTAGCGGACAGGGCAAGCCCGACCCTACTCAATACCGATTGAATGTAGGGGCGTGGCCTGCTGCGCCTGCTGATCTAATCACCCTATCGCTGGCGCTAGGGAACGAAGGTGGGTGCAAACTGGGGCTGTGGAGTTGCCGACGGACGCTGATTCGGAATACTCAGCACATTAAAGCTCAAGCTAGCTGAGTTATTGCCGCTGTTCGGGTCGGGTAGGGCAAAGTAACTGGCGCTGGCTGTATTCACGATGGTTCCGCCCAACGTGCCGCTGTTCACCGAAACGGTCAAGTTGAGCGTTGCACTGGCTCCCGCCGCGAGATTACCCACTGTCCACAGGCCATTGATTGTGTTATAGCCGCCTTGAGTTTGCGTATTGCCAAGAAAGCTCAACCCAGTCGGCAGTGGATCGGTGATCTGGACATTGGTAGTGGCGGTTGGCCCGTTATTCGTCACCGTTATTTGGTAGAAGAACGTGCTGCCCTGTGCAGGATTAGGATTGCTGGCAGACATTGCCACTGCCAGATCCGCTCCAGCGACGGTAATCGGCGCACTGGCGCTGTTATTGCCAGCGTTCGTATCGGTTTGATTGCTCGCCGTGACGCTGGCACTGTCGGTAATCGTCGTGCCGCCTGTACCAGAATTTACGATCTCGATCAGGTTCAGGGTCGCACTGCCTCCGTTAACCAGTGAGCCAACCGTCCAGACACCAGTCCCCACATTGTAGTTACTCCCTTGCGAGTACGACCCGCTGACAAGCGTAATTCCCGCGACTTGTGCGTGCGTGATCTGGATGCCCGTCGCTAACTGTGGGCCATTGTTCGTGACGGTAACAGTGTAATTGATCTGAGCGCCTTCGGCGGGAGAAGCATTATTAACCGTCATCGTTACGCCAAGATCCGCTACGGTGGAAACGGTATTGACCACTATGTTAACCGTTTTAGCATTATCGGTGGTTGTCGGGTCGGCTAGACTGGCGGCGGTAATGGTGGCAGTGTTCGCGACTTGCGTTCCGGCTGCGCCCGCTTTGGGGCTGGCAACGATTTGGAGCGTTGTCACGGCTCCAGAGGCCAGCGTCCCGACGTTCCAAACGCCTGTGCCGTTGTTATAGGTTCCTTGCGCGGGCACTGCCGAGGAGAAGGTCATCGTGTTGGGCAAGAGGTCAGTCACGTTAATGCCATTATTCGCCGCCGCCGAATGGCTGCTCAAGGTCACGGTATATGTCACCAGTTGGCCTACGTTCGGGCTGAGATTATCAACATTCAAGGCAACACTGAGCGTATTACCAGTGATAGTTTTAGTCACGCTGGCAGTGTTGTTTGCCGTGTTCGGATCGGGTTGATTGACGGAAGTAATGGCGGCGCTGTTGACAATATTTTGTCCGGCGGTTCCCGTGTTGACCGTCACACTTAGGCCGAGCGAAGCCCTTGCCCCGATGCCCAGCGACGCGAGTGTCCACTGTCCGCCGCCACTGTTGTATACACCAGCACCGCTAGCGCTCTGGAAGGTCAACCCGGCGGGAATGACATCGGTGATCAGGATATTGGTGGCAGCAACACTGCCATTGTTAATAACCGTCACGGTATAGATCAGCGCCCCACCTTCGACAATCGGAGAGGCGCTGGCGGTCATTTGCAGCGCTAGATCGGTACTGGGGTTTGGCGCAACCGGATTGATCGTCACACTCGCGGTATTGTTGGTGGCATTGGTATCAGCGGGAGTCGAAGCGGTGAGCGCTGCACTAGCGTTAATCGCCGTGCCTGCCGTGCCGCTGTTGACCCTTGCCGAAAGGGTCAGCGTGGTATTAGCTCCCGCTGCAAGGTTGCTGAAAGTCCAGACTCCGGTTGACACGTTATAGCTGCCCGGCCCCGGTGCAGCCGCTATAAAGGTCAGGCCAGCAGGCAGAAGATCGGTGATCTGGATGCCTGTTGCCGAACTTGCCCCGATATTTGTTGCTGTGACGGTATAGGTAATGGTGGAGCCTTCTTGCGGCGCAGCATTGCTAACCGTGTTGCTGACCATCAGATCGAACGGGGCAGCGGGCGTATTGGTCGCGCCAATCGGGATGCCCAGCCACAGTGACGAGCAGCCCACAGCGCCACCAAATGAACTATCCGACAGGGTAATCGTGACAATGTTGTTGCCTGCCTGAAAGTATGCCGAGAGATCGATGGGGGCGAGGGGAACCACACTATAGGGGTTGTCGTAATTGTAGGTGTACGTTGAAACGGTGCTGTCGGGGTGAGTCACCGTAATGGTGATAATATCGTCTACCCACGTATTGCCTGTACCGTCAGCGTTCGCAGACAGAATGACCGGGCCGCCCGTATAGGCGACACCAAAGGTCGTTGTGTAGAACGGCGTGTTCGCGCCTGCTGTTGGGGTTAGCGCGATGCCGTTATTGATCTGCTGTGGCAGCGGCAGGTAATTTACAGGCGTGTTCGTGATCGTTGGCGTATTGGTGGGGGTACTGGTGCTGGTTGGCGTAAACGTCCGCGATGGCGTTAGCGTACTGGTTGCCGTCGGTATCAGCGTATTGGTCGGCGGAATCGGCGTATTGGGGTTCGTCGCAGACGGGATCGTAGTTGGGATCGCCGTTGGCGGGATTGGCGTATTGGTCGCAGTCAAGATCGCTGTCGATGGGACTGGCGTATTCGTAGACACTTGCGGCGGCACTGGAGTCGCGCTGGCAGGGATGGGCGAGTTGGCTAGCGTCGGTGGCACAGGCGTACTGCTCGCCACAAAACCGAAAGGTGTCACCGTCGATGTGAAGCGCGGTGTACGGCGAGTAGGCGTATCGGTGGCAGTCCTGACCGTGCTGCTGGCGGTGGGAGTCTCTGTGTTGTCGGCTGTTATAGAGGCCGTAGCGGTAATAGTTGGCGTGCTGGAAGCAGTCGCCGTGAGCGTTGGCGGTGTCGGTGATAGCGAAGGCGTAAGCGTCATCGCCTGAGTCATGGTCGGCGGGACTGTCGTCGCGGTAAGGGTCGGCGTGCTGGTTGGATTTTGCCCAACTACCACAACGGATGTATTCGTGATGAGCATGACAATTTCTGTGGACATAAGCGGCGGTGCGCTGTTGTCAATTGTGTCAGTCGCGTCAAGTGCGCTGATTGTTCCCAGCAGCGGGCTAACTCGCCGGATGCGCTGTCTATCCCATGGGCGGTAGTCGGCGGTTGTCTTGGCCTGAATATGCGCGCCTGCCTCGCTGGGCAGCACGCCCAACAACCCGATCTGGGCGCAGCACAGGATGGTTGCCAGCATCAGGCACAGGAGAAGCACAAACAGCCAGCGACGTTTTTTGAACATAGGCTTCAGTTACTTCAGTTCGTCTAATGCGCCATCGGCAGGCTAAAGGTTACTGTCGTGCCAAGCCCTACTTCGCTGACCAGATCAATGGTTCGGTGATGGGCTTCCATTATCCGCCGGGATAAAAACAAGCCCAAGCCCATACCCCGTGCATCGGTTGGCCCCGCGTCCGCCGAACGTCCCCGATACAAGCGTTCAAATACCTTGTCAAGTTCATCTTCGCCAATGCCAACGCCGCTATCGCTCACCGAGACGACCACATCCCCGTGATCGCGATAGGCTTGGATCTCAACCGACCCACCGGGCAGTGTGTAACTGTAGGCGTTTCGCAATAAATGTTCGATGACCTGCCCGATCCGCTTCCGACTGCCTTCTACCCAAAGTTCCGTTGCACTGCTGCCCATCGAGAGGGCAAGCTGGCGATCCTGCACGGCTGGTGTCCAAGCGGAAGCGATCTCGTCAAGCAGGTGGATCAGGTCGAACTGCTCAATATCTATCGTAAAGCGATCCGAGATGAGTACGCCAACATCGATCACTTGGTTAATGAGCCGTTCTAGCGTATCGAGACTGTGGGTGGATTCTTCCAAAAAGCCGCGACTTTGCTCACTCAGATTACCCTGATCGAGCACTTTGATCAGATCGACATAACCACGCGCTGCGGTAAGCGGTGTCCGCAGTTCGTGCGACATTTGCAGAATCAATTCATCCTTGAGCCGTTCTGCCTCGAAGATCGGAGTCACATCGCGGAACACCAGCACATAGCCGATGAGCTTTTCATCCGGGTCATAAAAAGGGGCGGCGAGCACACTAAAGTATTGGTTTGCCAGCGCCACCGTTTTGGGCTGTAACAAGTTCGCGGGTTGGCTGCACAACTGGACAAATTCCCGCTGCAAAGCACGATTAGGCGCAACCATACGCGTCAGATTGTCGGCGCTGGTATTGTGTAGGATGACCTTGCCCGCGATGTCCTGTACGATCACGGCATCGCTAATGCTGCTGAGAATGGCATCGCGTTGCGCCGTTTCGCGAATCTGTTGCAGATACAAGGTATTGACCTGATCGTTACGCTTGACCAGCGCGTCGGTCATGTGGTCGAAGGAGTTGGCAAGCTCGCCTAGTTCGTCAGGAAGATGGAGTTTTACCCGCCGTGAGAGATCGCCTTTGCGAATGGCGCGGGTCGTCTTGACCAGACGGGCAACCGGGTTCGTAATCGTGCGGGCGGTCAACACGCCCAAAATCCCGACCACGACAAACAGCCCCGAAAACAGCAGGCCAAAAATATCGCGGCTGGCACTGCTTTGTTGGACAATAAAGTTGTTGGGTAGGGCTACTCCCAAGATTCCTACGGGCTGACTGCGTACCTTCCAGCGGGTGAATAACACTTGATAGGCGGTGCCGTCTATGCTGATTTCTCGAATAGGACTGCTATCGATGTTTTTTACTGTGTCAGGAAAGCCAGACAGCACTGGGAATGGCGTTTTCTGCGCTATCCTGAAGTTATGCGTCAAGAGTTGCCCATCGTTGGTAAAGAACGCGACGGACGACAGCGCTTGTTCCCCAATCCGCTGCGCCATCGTTGCCATCTGAATCCCGATGCTGATGCCGCCGGTTAGTTCACCTGCGCTGTTCATGACTGGCGCACTAATATATAAGATCGTCGCTGGGGGGACACCTACCAGATCAATAAACTTGTCGCCTAGCGTATCGCGCTGAGTACCCAATACACGCTGAACACCGCCCCAATTGCTGAGATTCGGCAGCGCTGACGTATCGTAGCGTAGATTAGTATCGCCAATCACCCGATTGAGGATCAAGATCCCCTGTCCGGTTTTATCGTAGACAATCAGGCTGTCCACTTTGGCATTGGCTGCCAAAGGCCGGAGCCAACTATCCAGATCGGCGGTGTTACGGGCGGCGATGGCTTCCGGCACGCCATCGGAAAGCGTCATCAACCGCAGCGCCGCTAACTGCTGCCGTTCAATATCGACCATGCTGTTACTGGCGGCATTGGCACTGTCGGTAAGCTGGTTGGTAAAACGCTCTTGAATGCTGCTGGCGACCAGATGCGTCACGATGAACACACCAATCCCCGCCACGATAATAATCACCAGTAGGAACGGCGCAATAATCCGTGTGCTGATATTGGGATAGAGGGCTAGCCCTAGGAATCGGCGCGGAGGCTGCCCACCTTCAACAGAACGGTTTGCAGATTGGACTACCGTCATACTAGGTCGCCCTTGTCAGTTTTGTGCAGCGGCGCAGTTTTGCGAAGTGGCGCAGTTTTTTGCGTGTGATCGTTTTCGTTTGGTGGGTGCGGTGGGTGCAGTGGATCAGGAGGTAAAGTGTGTTTTTCCGGGGAGGTTCCGGCTGCTTGCGGCGGATTGATTGGAGTTTTCGAAAGGGGAGGTTCAAGCGGCGCAGTTTTTGCTGGACTACGTTTCGGGGTTTCGGGTTTTGGCGTTGCTAGCCGATATTTGAGCAGCTTTTCCGTCAATTCCAGAATATGCCACGGCTTCGGATAGTATTCACTGCGGATCTCTGTCAGAAACTCACGGCTAGGCGGTGAGTAGGCCGAGGTTAATACCACATAGCCGGGACAGTTGAGCGCCCGAATCTTCTGGGCCAGTTCCAGACCATTCATCTCTCCCGGCAGCCGAATATCTAGAATAAACAGATCGATGGTCTGCCAATTGCTTTCAATGTATGAAACTGCTTCATCGGCACTGACAAACTGATGTAGGTCGATGGCGGGTTCTGAAGCGCGAAAGGTGGCACGCAGAATCCCTCGTAGCGGCTTATCATCCTCAACATGTACAACATGAAGTGGTAGACTGCTGGTTCTGTCAATTGTGTTTAGCAAGGGTGTTACCACTTTTCAAGTATGTGATGAGTCTGATTACTAAAATATGGTTGTCGATAACCACAATCGCGGCAATAGTACATCAATCCTTCTCAAGAAGTATAAAGCATATTTTCCCTAAACTTAGCGTCCGATATATGAAAAATCTATCAATTTTCGATGATCAACGGATGTTCGATCTACTACGTAAAATGAAGACGCTCGTGGTAACGCCAAGTGCGCTTGACCCCACCCTCAATCCCTACAAGGCAAGCAATTTGAAAAGGCAGGTCCGACCCCTACCTCACGACGGTATTTTGTAGGGACAAGGCAGACCCTTCCCGAATTCAAGGAAGGACTTTTAGCCCTGAATTTTTCTCCCTATCCCAAATTCAGAGATAGGGGTCAATGATCTTGCACTTGTACTTGGCATGAGCCGACTGTTTTACCGATTGCTCCAACCAACCCGACAACTGCTGTCGTGGCTAAATGGTGATGAAGCAGCCCTGATACGGTGCAGGCGCTTGCTTGATCGCCGCCGAGAACTGCGAGATCGGCACTTGCCAATTGTGACCCTGTTCGGAGGTGATCTTGCCAGTGTTCCACCAGTCGGGATCGTTGATGTACACGAAGTTGGCATCGTAGCCGTTTACGATGACGAAATGCCCACTGCGATCCGCCTGATTTTGCCGTCCGGTAAGCGGTGCATAAGAGATCAGCATCAGGACAGGGCGACCCGCCGAAACTTCTGACAGAATGTTAGGCAGTGTGGCACTGTTGCTCAAACGGAGGGAGACGCTGTGCTTTGCCGCCAACTGAACCAACTCAATAGTCGCTAACCCGTCATCAACCCGCGACAGCGATGTTTCCGCGGCGAACTGGTCAACCGTGATCATCTGCGCGGGCAACCCCTTGATCTTGCGTTGCCAGTCAAAGAGCATCGCGACACAGGCTGGCCCACAGTCGTTGCGAAAGCGCCGCGCATCGGCTCCTTCCTGCGAACGATAAGGCACGTCCAACATATTTTTTGCGCCAACGGCGGCGCTAACCGGTGTCCAGCGAATCGCATCAAAAGCAATTTCACGTCCAAGCTCAAAAGTCCAGTCGTTCAAGAACACGACTCCCGGCTGCGGTTGGGTCGTATCGATCTGGAACGTACCCAGCGTCATCCAACTATTTGAGCTTCCCGACTGGGCGGCACTCACCAGCCACTCACTGCCCCGATCCTTGACTCCGTGAATCTTATAGCGGGCGTTACCAGTGGTGGCGTGTTGGTTGGAGATATACGCTTCGATCTTATACCAGCCGGCCTGCTTAATCTTGGGATCATAGGATGCGAATACGTTGGCGACACCCTGATCAACGGCACGATATTTGCCTGTACCGCCATTGGTACTGGGGTAGGTAGAGAAGCCGGGTTTACCCGCTTCATACGCGCCATCCTGATAGTTAGGCGACCCAACCGTGACGACAATTGGCGTACCAGACTGCACCGGAGTCCCCGCAGAACCGGGCGGTGAGGCGACCACTTTGCCGTCAACGGTATGGTTCATCGCGGTGAAATGATCCGCGTCAATATGTCCGAAGGCCCACCAACTTGTGCCCACCGCATGGTACGTACTGAAGGCGACAGTCCGCGCTCGGTCAATCATGGCAGTGGGCGTATTGTAGCCCTCTAACGCCGGGATAATCGGTTTCCCGTAGCTGCCCCACGCCTGATAGGCATAGCCTAGCGCAACTTCTGGTGTCAC
Organism: Chloroflexota bacterium; assembly: GCA_040007395.1. GTDB lineage: Bacteria > Chloroflexota > Anaerolineae > Aggregatilineales > UBA2796 > DATGFK01. Next base: position 71,396 of record JBDTVG010000011.1, on the reverse strand, counting down.
GCCGAAGTCGGGCCAATACACCTGTGGATGAATGCTGTTCACGAAGGGAAACCATTCCTGCGGGAATATCTCGTTATAGTGCGCCTGTCGGGCATCGACACTCATCCCGATGTGGAACGAGCCGGGGATCGCAGCGCGAATCTTGAGCATCAGCGGACGGATCGAGGCTTGCCCGCCCGCGTAAAAGCCGGGATATGGTTCCACGTCGAACACCATCGAGCGCACGCCGGGGCGTTGGCACGTCTGAATGATCACGTTGGCTTCGGCATCGATATTCAGGCCACGCGGCACGCACCACGCATGGAACTCCAGCCCATATTTTTGCAAGGTGCTTACCCAGCGATCAATCGCGGCAGGACCATCGATCCAAAGGGCGGGTTTTGAGTCGTACTTAGACATCCAGTCGGAGCCATCGCTGGTTTTGACCCAGACCGCGTTCACGGCGGGGGCATACGTCAACAGCGTTTGGGCGACCTCATCAATGCTATTTTCGCCCAAGTCGCTACCGTGTACCAGCCACACCGCCACTTTGTTGTCGTAAGGGGTAATTACAGCCATTCAGCAGCACTCCTTGTTACGCTAAATATTATAAGTAAGTGTGATCTTAGGCGGAATTGCAAAAAACACAACACAACGCCAACCTGAAATAACATCGTTATGAGGCAGCAATGAGCATTGACAGACGAAATATGATATAATTAGAACAAAATTGCTGTTTTCAATACGTCATCTTTATTTTATTGTGATAGAGAGTAGAGAGAGAAGGGTTTTTAGCGCCCATACGAACCGGACGTAAGATTGGAGATACAGCGGATGCAGCTACCACTTTTTGAGCAAACTTCACCGGTGCCGTCTGGCCGGATAAGACCACGCAGCGTCCCCGACAAACCTACCTCACCCATCCCTTACGATGCCGCCCGCAATGACTGGCAGACTCCTCAACAACTCGTCAGCGCCGCCATTGCCACGCTTGGTTTAATTGACCTCGACCCCTGCGCCAACGCCAAGATCGGTCCCGTGATTCCTGCCACGACTTACTATGCTGCCGAGGATAACAGCCTTGCCCGCCATTGGGAAGGGCGCGTCTTTCTGATCCCGCCCTATGGTCGAGCGATTGCCGCGTGGGTGCAAAAGCTCGTGACGGAGTATGAGACGGGTGACGTAACGGCTGCCATTGCCCTCGTACCGGGGCGTACCGATACGCTGTGGTGGCACCGCCTCGCGGCCTATCCCTACTGCGCTATTCAGGGTCGGGTAAACTTTGTCCGCTACGATGGTAAAAAAGCGCGACCCACTTTTGGGAGCGCGATGGTCTACCTTGGCCCCCAACTCGCCCGCTTTGCTGGAGCATGTGGCGACTTGGGAACCATTTATATTCCGTATCATCGTTAGTTACTTTGCCAACACGGGCAGTATGCGAAGCACACTTTGATTAAATCTTTAACGGTGATGTTAAAACGAAAGCCTTCCTCTACAGGAAGGCAATTTTGTAGAGGCCGACTCATAAGTCGGCCTATTTTTTAAAGCAAATACACCTGCGGCAGATCGGGTACGAAGCACACGCATTAAAATCAGCGTCATCTTTTGGGTGAAGCCAATGATTTTATACGCAGCCTACATTAGGACACTTCAACCTTGACCTTAGTCTTGCCAGTCGTGCTTGGCCCACTGTTGCTATCGCTGGCGGCGCGATTGGCCTGTGCCTTTTTCAGTTCGTTCTCGACGGCAGCAGATGCCCCATCAATCAGGACTTTGAACGACAGCAAGAATTCTTCGCGGGCTGCACGACCATGCGTGCGGAAGTCCGGCGGAATCAACGCATCAATCGCTTGGCAGGCTTCTTTGGCGGCTTTGCGTTGGTGACTGGCGAAGGTGTGCAGGGGCGACTTCGACGACTCGGCGGTTGCCTCAGATTCGGGAACGTCCTCAAACTCAGAAAACTCAGACTGTGGGGTCACGGGTTCTTCAGGTTCATACATCATGGTCGTTATTTATATCCTCTATGGTCAATTATTGGTCGTTTGGCAGACGTGCCAACCCCTTGACGTTGCTATATAAAATTATACGCAATCGGGCGGCGAAAGTTGCAATCAAGGCCATTTATAATTTTCGAGCCGCGTAAAACCCCGCCAAGGGATGAGCCACGGCTGTCCAGTATCATCGTAGCGGGTCGGTGAGTTTGGCCCTATATCGCGAAAGCGCAGCCAATACGAAGCTTGTGTCCAATCCAGCCGACTGCCCGACCGGATGAGCATGGTCGCGCCGTGCATTTTGTCGCTGCTGTAATTTAGCGACACGTAATTGACGCTGTTAATGCCAATGCCCAGAATACTCACATAGGCCGGCACATCCAACAACTTGGACAGGTCGCCGATACTAAGCTTACTACTGGGGGGATCGGAGAATTTGAAGGTGATGAACCGCACGGGGGCATCATTGCGGGCGGCCTGTGTGTCAATATTGATGACTACCCGAAAGGCCTGATCGCGCAGCATCACATCGACCAGACCGGGGATGGGTGGGCCAAAGCTGATCTCGACTCCCGGTACTTGGGCATAACGCTTCTGGACGAGCACTTCCGCTTCGGTTAGGGTGGTACTCCCCGGCGTAATGCCGATCCAGCACGGCGGGGCGCAGTCGGTCAGGTGCAGCAGTGCGAGTGGTTCAGGCAGTGGCTCTTGGCGTGCCACGATAATCAACGTGCCAGTCAGCACCGTTAGCGAAACGAACAGGGCAACCGTGCATTGGATAAATAGTCGCATGGATCTATTGTAACGCTGTAATGCAGTCGCCGCTTTACCGCCTGTCGCAATTTAACCCGGACGCGGCAGGCACGGACAATGCAGGCGTTGTCCTCTACACAATATCGTGTCTCGTAGGGACTGGGCTTGCCCTGTCCGGTATTGGCAATCGTGGTAAATACCAGACAACGCAAGCATTGTCCCTACTAAAGCAATGATTTGGGTGGTAGCTCCTTATCACCGCCAAGCTTCAATGCGTTAATGACGCGCTCGATCTCGCGCTCAAAGATGGCGTTATCATGCTCCCACCCTTTGAAATCAGCCGCAATGCGGGACTGAACTTGCCGCTTCTTGCCGCTGTTGAAGTCATCGCTGAATAGATAACCGTCAAGGTCAAGCGGGATGAGTGCCAAGATTTTCTCGCCGCGATCTTTCATTAAGAGTCGTTCCTTCTCAAATAGCGTATCGAGTTCATTATCGACCCACCAGCTTGTGAGAGAGTGTTGTGAGGCACACAGCAGCACTTTATCCCAATAGCGAATGCCATGCTCAATTCCCTCATAAATATCGTCGCCGGGATTCAACTGCTTCTCGTCCAACCAGCAGCGAATCCCTTGACCTTGCAACGTATCGTAGACACGCCGCGCAAAAATTTTGTCGGTGTGGTTGTAGCTGATGAAACACGAATAAAGCTCGATAGCGCTGCCAATGAGCGATTTTTGGAAGGCGATGAGCGTATCCGGCACGCCGCAGCCGAGCAAGAAGATTTCGGGTAACTTGCCCTGCGATCTGTACAAGGTGTCGATACCAATCGAGCTAGGACCTCGATGTTCGATAGTCTCCAAGCCTTTGACAGTTGATAAATCCACATCGGCAAATAGCGTAGAGTAGCATCTAGCTTGCTCAAAATTAGTACCCATTAGAAAAGCTTCGCCGAAGTTGGTTCTGATGAGGTTGGTTTGGCTCAGGTCGGCTCCGCTCAGATCGGCTCCCCTCAGGTCGGCTTGGCTCAGGTTGGCTTGGCTCAGGTAGGCTTGGCTCAGGTAGGCTTGCCGGAGGTTGGCTTTTCTGAAGTCGGCTCTGCTGAGGTCGGCATCCCAGAGATCGGCTCCGCTGAGGTCGGCATCCCAGAGATCGGCTCGGATGAGCCAAGCTCCGCTGAGGTTGGCTTTTCTGAAGTCGGCTCTGCTGAGGTCGGCTTGGCTGAGGTCGGCTCCCCAGAGGTCGGCTTGGCTGAGGTCGGCTCCTCTAAGCGTTCCGTCTGTAAGCCATCCGCGTTCACGAAGGGTTTTGACCGCCTGTAGCGCAGTTTTATTGTCATGACTGCCCATCTGTGCGATAAGCGCTTGCTTTTCGTCTGCCTCGCTCATGGATCGCGTGTCCCTTTCATGGCGCAAAGTGTCTGATCATAATGTATCTCGTCGGTACAATTTACCTCACCCCAACCCTCTGGGGGGATGGGGTGGGCTAGACAGATGCTCGGCAAAAGGTTTAAACCTTACGCAATTGAGTCAGATTTTGGATCGACCTGTAGGCAAGAGCAGCTTTGTTAGCTAATCTTCATTCGAATCGGGCTTGGTCGATTTCAGGCGTTTCGTATTTTCGCGTTCAAGCTTCTTGATACTGTCGGCTGTCGGTAAATCTTCGGGCATGGTGCCACCAAACCCGGCGATAGCTTGCCGAACCATGATACCCGCTTCGTAATGTACTCGATTGGCATTTCCCTTGCCCTGCACATTGTCGCGGCGCAGCTTTTCCTCTGCCTGCGTACTGCGAAACAGGTTGGCTGCTAATTCCGCTGATCCCATGTGATCCAGAATTTGCTGGCTTTTCTTGAGCTTTTTCTGCTTATGAATATCTTTGGCGGCTAGGCCATTGTAAAGTCCCCGGTAGCCATGATCCTGAAATACGGCGAAATCCAGAGACGTGATTACCCCAGCCCCTTTAGCGGCTGATGCCAAATCGGTGTTTTGCTCTTTGACCTCTTGACGAAGTACCAATCGGCGTTGCGCTTCACTGAGGCCTGTCAATAACGCTGCATCGGAGACTTCTTGGCGGTGCGTTTGCACGGCAAAATAGGTCTGACCAAGCGCAACCACTTCTTTGGATGGGTCAGCATTTTGTACAACGAGGTAACAGGCATAGCGCGATAGGTGGATGTCTTCTACTTCGCGCTTGGCCTCTGAACCAATTGTGACCATTTTATCGACTTGGATGAAATGGTCTTCAGTATCCTGCCCGCTGTTTTCACATGCAATCTGAGCTTTGAGAAGAACACTTTTGAACTTCTGCCAGCTTGCGTATTCCAGCAGTGGCATCATATCTCGCGCTGACCAGAACTCATTGTCATCGGGATCGATACGCTTGATTTGCTCAAAAGGGGATTGGGGAATCGAATCATTGTCATCGGCGGGATTTATGGGTAAGGTAGACATAGCACGTAGCGCCTCCATCGCGCTCATGTGTTAGGGGAACATTGATCTTTCATATCAATGTTCCCTGCAAATTTAATCCAGTATAGCACCAAATTGAAAGTTTTTGAGTCAGTTTTTCATCTGCAATTAGGGCGCGTGCAAAGTCATTGACCCCTAACCCCCAGCCCCTTCCCCCGCAAGCGATGGAAGGGGAGCCATACGTCTCTGAAAGTCCCTCCTCGCTTGCGGGGAGGGATTTAGGGTGGGGTCAATTGACTATTGAAATCAGACTTTGCAACAGCCCTAACATGCAGGGCGCATTTCAATATTTAGGGTGAGGGTAATTCTGCTATGTTTGCCCTGCTCATAGCGCTAAACTGTTTCGCACAAGAGCAATCTTACGGCGCTTGGGTTGCCGCCTCGGTTGCTGCTTGAGTCGGCACACCCGCCGCGTCCGCGATTCGAAAGGCGCGGACTGCGATCATCTTGGAGATCGGCAGCAAGTTGATCGCCAGATTGCCCGTTTTCGCGCCAGCAGCGGCGGCAACCGTAACCTGTTCATCACCGACCACATTCCCGGTAAACGGGTCCCACAGTTCAACCCGATATTGCCCCGTCGGCATCCCATCGACGCGCAGGCTGACCGTAACCGGCTTGATCTGGATATTCTTGGCGACGTTTTCCCATGTGTAATCGCGGTGTTGCAGCCAGCCGAGGAAGATCCCAGCGGTCTTATCCACTAGCGCTACCGTCCGCAGCGGCGTGATATATTGCGCGATCTCTAGCGAATCCACTTGCAGGAAGTCGGGGCCAGTATTATCGACCACCACGTTATGTTCACCTGCACTGATCGGCACGGTGAGCGAGGCGGGTTCGCTGTTCGGAGAAAGGGTTAACTCGCCCGCCGTCTTGCCATCAATATTAATGACCAACTGAGCGCCGCCCCGTTCCGAGACGCGCCGCACATTGACCGTCAATTTGGTGTCCACTGGCGGCGTGATGATGTACTTGTGCGGCTGGATAAACTGACTGCCGTAGGTCACACCGTACAGATACGAGGATGCAGCCGTAATCGGCGGGATCACGCCATCGGGGGTGATCCTGAAGGTAAGATCGGGGGCGCGTCCCGTGCCAAACGTGCCATTGTAGCCGCTGACACTAAATGGGCCATACTGCGCCGCCGCGTCACCGATCATCGACACGTTGACGGGCGTTAACGCACTCGTATTCCACGGGACATCTTGCGTAAAGGCCACTAGCGGCGCATACATGGGGCTGATATTTTGCGGAAACAGATAGGTATCCCACCACCAACTTGCCCCGCTGCCTGCTGCGCCGGACAGCGCCGTCGCCCACATTGTCTCGCGCACATGAATCCCCGTTGGATCGTCGGCGGTTGGCTCGAACCAAGGATTGAGCGAAAACTCGTTGAGCATCACAGGGCGATCCGCCGTGCCGATCAATGGGTTAAGCACGTTGAGTGTCCCGCTAACTTGATCGACGGCCTGTTCTACTGGGCGACGTTGGTAAAAGCGCGTCTCCTTGAAATCCAATACAGCGCGATCCAGCAGCGAAGTTTTGGTACTGTCGCGCAGCCCTGCCGTGATCGGGTGTTTGTACGGATCGAGGTCGTGCAGATAATTAACGGTATCTTTGAGCCAATCGCTAGCGGCATCTGGTGAGGGTGTGATCGCTCGGTCAAGCTGGTCGATCATTTCCCACGCGAAGATACTGGTGCTGTATCCCCAGCGGGCGACGGTATAACGCAAGCGGCGCTTGAATAGGGCACGACCTGCATCCGTCGAAAAGAACGCGCCGGGGTTGTTCAGCGGCCCACCTACCGCACTGTTATAGGGATTGTTGGCCCAGTCCGCCGTAATATCGGGGCGGCTAGGTGAACTTGGTGCATTGACAGGCAGTCCAGCGTAGGTCGAGTAACCCTGCGACCACACCAGCACAATCTGTAACGCGATGCCCTGTTGTTCTGCCGTTTGCAAGATCGCGTCGAGCCGCCATGAGTCGTCTTGCGCATTCGTGTAATCCCCAACAGGCGCTTTCCAATCCAGCCCGATAAACCACGGTACGTCTACATAGAGTCGTCCATAGTTCGCGCCGACAGTGTGCAGACTCTTGAGCCAATTCTGATAGCCGAGTGTGCCACTTGCGCCACTCCATGACCAACCCAAATTACTGCCTACCGCGAAATAGGGTGTGCCATTGTCATAGCCAAAATAGTGGTGATTTTTGCCGATGCGGATAAACCCGCTGCGCTTCGACGGTGTAACCGTGAACTTGCCGTTGGATGTCGTGCGGACGGCAATGGAGTCGCGCTCTTGGACGAGGTAAGTCCAGTCGCCGGGTTTGTCGGGGCTAAAGCGTACCCGCCAACCGGGTTGGCCTTGCGGCTTGAGCACCTCAACCGCGCAATCTTGCGTGCAGCTTTGCTGGTAGGGTTGCATCCAAAAGGCTGGCACCGCGATCTGCCTGTGATCGGGCGCAGTGAACTGGACAGTTACCTCAAGCTGCGCCGGGTCGAAGACATTCTTGACAGTGGAGGTTACTGGCAGCAGCGTCTCGAACAGCCCATATTGCTCGACAGGCTGATGCACCGTTGGCGCACCACTCACCGCTGATTCAGTTGAGGCAGAGGGTGGAGCTACCGATTGTGTTGGTGCGGCGGTAGCGTCCTGTGCGGCGACAGTCGATAATTCACTGGCTGGACTGCTGCCCAAGCCAAGCATAATCAATATAGTCAGTATGAGTACAGCCGTGCTGATCATACCGTGACGTTTATAAATCATAGCCAACCTTAAGTAAAAATTATAGTTCTGCCGGGAAGTATACCGCACGCAGACGGAAGACAAACACTCGTTGCACAGTAACGTTATAGTGTCGTTGGGGACAGTAGCGCGACCTGTTTGGCTATGCTACACTGCTAAAATCCTGCATTTCAACGAGTTGTACGATCCATGACATTTGATTCGATCACGTTGCTGAAACAGGTTTTCCCCGGCATGAGTGACGATGCCTTGCTCCAAATGGCTCAGATAGCAAAGCGCACAGCGTATCCTGCCAATACCATGCTGTGTCATGAGGGAGCCGACGAGGAAGTATTCTACATTGTTGGCGAAGGTCAGGTAGTCGTCACCCAACAGCTAGACGACGAAGAACGCCTGTTGCGCTACTCTGACCCCGGTCAATACTTCGGAGAAATGGCGCTGATCGCCAATACGCCGCGTAACGCCAGCGTGCGAACGGTAGTTGACTCGGCTTTTCTCGAAGTGGACAAATTTACGTTTATCGAGATTATCCGGCAAAACCCGATCATCGCGCTGACCATGTTCCGTACTTCGGTAGGTTGGCTGCGTTCCAATGACGCGGCGGCGATTGGCGAACTGACCGCGCAAAAACACGAACTCGAACGCGCCTACAAGACGCTGCAAGTCCAAGAACGCCAGCGTGACGAATTTCTGACCACTCTGGCGCACGAACTCCGCACCCCGTTAACCACTGCCAACGGCTTCATGCAGCTTATCCGCAGTGGCAGCATGACTGGCCCTGCCTTAAACATGGGCATGGATAAGGTGGCCTTCGGACTAGAGCGCATCGTTAGCCTAATCAACGATCTATTATTTGTGCAAGAGATGGACTTGATCGAGCCGACAGTTCGCAGCATAAACCTATCCACCGTTTTGCAGAATGTCGTCGAGGAGTTGGAAGACCGGGCGGCGATGAGCAACCTCACGATTCAAATCAATGCGCCAGCGGTGCTGCCAACCATAGAAGCCGACCCAGATGGCCTCCTGCGGGCGCTGCGGGCCTTGCTGGATAATGCGATCAAGTTTAGCCCCGGCGGTGGCGAGATCCGCATCGACGTAACCCCGACGAACGATACAATCGACGTGGTGTTTACCGATCCTGGCATCGGTATCGAACCGGACTTCCTGCCGCGCATCTTTGATCGTTTTGAGCATCAGGAAAAGCGCGGCGATCAGCTTTTCGGCGGGATGGGACTAGGGCTGGCGATTGCCCAACATCTGATCGAAAGTTTCGGCGGCAGTATCCATGTTACCTCTGAGGTGGATCGGGGCAGCGTCTTCACCGTGCGCTTGCCTGTGCTGGCGCGTAGCGAAGCATCCGGTTTCGTTGCCACTGCCGATGGCGACGAAGCGTAAAGGCAGATCCCTCAATCCCTCTCGTGCAGAAGCGTTTCAGGGCCGCGCAGGCGACGGCCTCTACAAAAATCCGGCTTAGATGTATGGGTCGGGCAGGCCCGACCCATTAAATTGATCAACTACCTGTCCTTGAAAACCCACAGGAACGGAGCTTTCCAGACTTTCCCCAGATCGCTGAATACTACTGGATGCTGCTGAACAGTGAAGCCAACCGCGAATCCGTTTTGGTCGCACAGTCGCCAAAGGCTTTGATATAGGTTTTCATCTTCTCTGGCGTGGACGCATCGTAGGGCGGCAGCGTAGTGGCGCACGCCTGAAAGTTATTGGCGTAGTCGTTGGCAGTCTTGAGTTGCGCATCCAGATCGCCGTTGTTCAAGACATAGTCGTCAAAGGCTTCGTAGAGCCAGTGCTGCAACAAGTAGCCCGTTGGGGCGGTTCCGCCCGCGAACTGATCTGGCACGGAAATGGTGTTGGGATCTTTGAGCAGGGTGTCGATCTGGTTGTAGAGTGCCACGATCTCTGTCCCCTGTGCAGCCGCTAATGCTGGATCGTTGATCAATGAGCGACGGGCGGGCATGGCAGAGAATAATTCCGGGTGCTTGGCAAGTAGGCTAATCCAGCGATAGCAAGCGTCCGGGTTGGGGGTCTTGGCGCTGATGTAAGCCGTGCCAATGCCATACGATAAGGCTGAATAGGTTGTCCCACGCGGATAGTTGACAGGTTTGTAGGGATCTTTGTCGCCGTTTGACCGATTGCCAAAGAAGCCGAATCCGCCTAACGTGTCGGGCAGGATCGGGACATTTGAGCCACCGCCACCACCGCCGCCATTGACCAGACTACCCAGTTTTTCATATTTGATATAGCCTTGTTTGGCAAGATCAAGCACCTGACGAATCGCGGTCACGGTGGCAGGGTCGGTGTAATTGATCATCGGCGGGTCGGTGCGATAGTCTAACGGCAGCCCACCATAAGCCGCGATCAGGATTAAGAGATGTGTCCCGGATGGCCCGTAAGTCACGAACGGCGGATCGGCTTTCGGGTCAGTCTTGAGCGCTTTGAGCGTGTCCTTGAACTTATCGACAGTCCAGTCATTGTCAGGAATCGACACGCCAGCACTGCTAAAAAGATCGCTGTTGTATTTGAGAATCGCCGGGGAGATCATAAGCGGCATTCCCCAAATCTTGTTATCTTTGGTCAACTGGTTAAGCGTGTTGCCGACCACATCCGCCTTATCAAAGGATTGATCCGCTGCAAGATACGGATCGAGATTCAGCAGCGGGCTAACATCTGCACCCGGAACAGCATTGTACGGCAGATAGAAGCAATCATACTGATCGGCGGTTTTCTCCAAACTGCCATTGCTGAAGCCGGAATCCAATATGACCGCTTTGACCTGCGGATCGCTGCTGGTAAAGTCTTTGATCAGACTGTCCCACTTATCTTTATTGGGCAGTGGCGACATGAAACTAACCATGCTGAATTTGAGCGATACTTGTCCGGCTTGTAGTATCGGAGTCGGCACGGGGGTGGCAACCGCCACGACATTATTCTGCTTCTTTGCCGCTGCCGTTTTCTGATCTTTGATGGCTTGTGCTTCGGCATTTTCCAAGGCAGTTGCCGCGTCGATCTTGTCCGATTCCATTTTGTCGAGTGCCTGACTCAGGTACTCGGTATAGTGCAGTTCGGACGCAGGCAAGGCACTAGCCAGCGTTTGATCCAGCAGCGCTTGGACTTCGGGCTTAAGGGTGGGGCGGAACGCGCCGTCGTCTGGTTGAACGCCCTTTAGGCTCTTGCGGGCAGTGAGATTGCCCAGCCGATTGCTCAGTTCGGGGCGCGAAGTCAGAAAACGCGCCAGTGCATAGGCTTGTTCTGGGTGCTGCGTTCCCGCGCTAACGGCAAAACCTTGTGCTTGTATCGCTGACTTGCCACCCGGAAGCAAACTGCCTGCCCGTTTTTGAGTCGGGTCGGGCTGGAATTGCAAAGCAAAGATGTTCGTTACGCTCATGGGCAGCCCATCGATATTGCCATTGGGCGGCGTGAGGAATCCTTCGTGGCGCAGTTCGCCCCACGTTTTGGCAAAGGCTTCAACGGCGGGCGTATTGAGCTTAGGCGTGTTCGGCACTGTGTTAGGATCGAACAGCGGTTCCCCGATCAGGCTGCGGAACAGTGCCGCATCGTTGTAACCGGGATACAGGCCAAGCGCGGCTTTGGTGACTTTACCGTCCGCGTCTTTTTCGCTCAACTTGCGGATAGCATTTGCCAGATCGTCCACTGTCCATTTTTCATCGGGGTAGGACAGCCCCGCTTTGTCGAAGGCATCTGGATCATAGGTGAAGATCCATGTATCCATGCTGACAGGCAGCGCCCATGTTCCTTTGTCCCACTGGAAAGATTGCAATGCCGCCGGATAAAAATCGTCGGCATCAAGTGCAGCGTCACTACTGACCAGCGGCGTGAGATCGAGATAATCGCCGGCTCTGGTCGCCGCTGTAGACATCATCTGATCCCTGACTAACACAACATCGGCAGACGAAACATATTTTTCTATCGCCTCAAGGTGCTTGTCCAGATCAATCCATGCTGGGGGAATATCACCACTATTCGCGCTGTCACTATCCACAATATTCAACGAAACGCCGGGGGTAGCAGTTTCAAAATCGCTGATCAGCTTCGCGGTGAAAACGTCTTTAAGATATTGAGGAACTGCCACCGACAGCACAATCGTACTGCTTTGTGCTTGCAAGGCCGCCATCGGAGTCACAATCCCGCTTAACAAAAATAGTACGATACCAACCATAAAGACAATCTGTCGCAGTCGCATAGGATCTCCTTTTGAGGCTCACACAGCACAGGGGGAAAGGCAGTGTCATTCATAGTGTAATTAAAATTCTAATGAGTGTATGTAAAAAAACAGTGAATAATCAATGAGAGGGCTGTTAACGGTGGGAAATCGTCGGAATGGGTACGCTTTGGGGACAATGGGAAGGTGTAGGCACACTATATACCAATAATACGCGAGGTGAGGGCTGCTTTGCATAAAAATACCTTCTGCGTAAGGTAAGTTAATAAAGTACAAGTTTTTGATGCTTTACATTTTGAAATGTTTGCCTTGAATTTAGCTTACTATGCGATTGACAATGATTCGATGAAATCTTTATAATGGATAAATACTATTCATTTAGCGCGGGGGATTTATCTGTGAATCAAGAGAAAAACGTATCTCAACCAAATTCTGATCCAACCCCAAAACAAGAACAAGCTACCCCTGCTGCCACTTCAGAGGTCAATACCCCAGTTGCCATCCCCGAAATACCCGCGACCCCCGAAGAACAAGCCTTACATGCTCTGGCGGAAGACCCCTATACGCTCAACGCTGACGCAGATCGAGTGCGTCTGGTGGCTCAAACCCGCCTATTTACCAATTATATTAAGGCGAATGCCTACCGATTTGTGGGTCATGAGGCGAAACGTATTCTCGATATTGGCTGCGGCGAAGGCCAGCTAACGCGCATCTTTGCCCAACTCTACCCGCAAGCGGAAGTCATTGGCATCGATAAGAATCCCAAAGTGATCGAGGAAGCACAGAAAAAGGCCGCCAAAGACTTGCCCAACCTAAAATTTATGGTGGGCGATATTCAAGAGGGCTTGCCACCCGGCCCCTTTGATATTGTCTATGGCTCGGCTATCTTGGTGCATGTGCCCAATACGCAGAAAGTCCTGCAACTGATTCACGATGTGCTGGCTCCCGGCGGGAAGTTTTGGTCGAAGGAACCGGATTGGACAGTCGGTATTCCCCATCCAGCCTATATGGAACCGATCAAGTTACTGTATGGAACCATTGGGAAGCGCGGCGGTCATCCTGACATTGCCAAAGAAATCGAGCCAGCCCTCAAAGATGCCAACTTCGACCCAGTTCACCTTGAACAAGAATTGTATCCGTTGGGCAGAACCACCTCGGATGCCCGTATCGCGTTTTCATTGTTTGCTGGTGCGCTGTACAATGCGCGAACCTTTATCAGCCAAACCCATGGCATTCCTGAAGACTCAGTCATAAAAATGTATCGAGATGCCTGCTCGATTTTTATGGATGAGAACGGTCCGGTAGGCAAATTGTTACTGGTCAACTATATTGCCACGCGCCCCGGTATTCCCGACGCTGACCCCGCGTAGGGTAGGTCTTTCCAAAATATACAGGGCCGCGCAGGCGACGACCCCTACAGCCAGATTGTATTGTGTAGGGGTCGGGCCTGCATTTTTGGATTCAACAAGGCCGTACTTATTTCTCATTTTGGCGGATACGCCGCACGATCATCTCCAGCAGAGTCGTGTTATCGCCAGAAGCATACGCACCGACCCACTGACGTTCTTCGGGCGTAAGTGCATCGCCATAACTGCCTCGCGGGTGATCAGTTAATCCGAGCAGATAGTCGGTACTTACGCCCAGTTGTTCAGCGATAGATTTTATAGAAGTCGCTGAAGGATCGTGCGACCCTGCTTCATATTTGTTGATTTGAGAATCGCCAATGCCCGCACGTTGGGCTAATTCGCGCTGCGTCCAGCCCCGCTGTTCTCTTAACGTTTTGAGACGATCTGTTCGCAAGGCACTTTTCACGATTTCACCGATTATTCATCACGAATGCAATCCGAATTAGGGATGAGAATCGCGGGCGACCACACAGGGTCGCCCCTACAAAATACCATTGTAGGGGACGGCCTATGTGCCGTCCCGCTGTGCCACCCTAATTCGGTTATACCGATAGGTTTTACAAGTTGCTTGACACGCCAAAATTTCTGATTTATAGTTACATCAAATATGAAAATTGTTTTCATATTCAATTTTATTAGCGCGGCGGGGCCTTACCACAGGCTGATCCGCCGCTAGGATAGAAAGTGACTATCCCTATGTACATTGTACCGCAGTGTCCAACGTTCCTCTATTCCTTTTTCCCGCCCTTTCCCTTGCTGGCTGCGCCGCCTGTCCTCAAATGTTTGCCTGCACCGCGTATCGCTGGATTGTTAGCTGCCCCAGTCGAAGCCAAGCCAGTCGAAGTGATCATTGAGCAAGAACCGACCTTTGAAGAAATTCTACAGCAGTTAGGGCCACTCCGCAGTATCGAAGAGATGGATGCTGAGATCGCTGATATGGTTGCTGAAATGCGGCGGAATTTCAACCGTACTTGGTTTGAGCGAAAATCATGAATGACGCGAATAATCTGCAATCTACGTCGGAGTCGGGATCAGAATCGGAATTATACGCGCATATCAAGCAGTCCATTGAGGAGACTCATACGGCAGTTGACGAGGCGCTTGGGTTTATCGAGCGTCAGGAAGATGGCCCATTCACCATGACTGCTGCCCTGAAAGACATTGACTCGCAGGTAGACGCTATCGCTACCGAGGTGTCTTGCCTGATGGGATCGGTGGAAGTGCTGCACGCTGCCGCCGTAAAACTGCACGTTCAGCGCGACGAAGCCATCCGCCAGCGCAATCTGCTTGTGGCGCTGTATCACTCAAAAAAGCGGCGCTAAGGTTGGCGCTCACCAATAATTCCAAAAGTCGCATCCTGCGATCACTGAATTTCCAGCAGTGCGGCGGCTTCGGCCTTGAGTCGCGCCCGTTCAATTTCGTAGGCTTCACGCTCGATCTGGCCTTTCTCGAAGCGTGTATCCAAGTCAGCGATAGCCTGCACAATCTTATCCGACGGACTGATCGCGGGTGTTGGCGCGTTCTGGCGGTTGAGTCGCCATGCCGCGACACCCGTCAGCGTTAACAATATTCCCGCCGCGAACAGCACGATTGCCAGTACATTGCGCCGATCCGTCGATTGTTCCTGTGGGCTTTTCAGCGAGAAGTGCAGCGTTCCCCCGGCGGGAATCGCGCCTTGCAGGGTGAACGTGTTATAGATGCCGTCTTGCAGGGTCAGCGCATCGCCGGGGACAAATGGCGCATCGGCAAGCGTCAGGCCGCTGACTTGCGGCATGTGGACATCTAACGATGTGATCGGGTATAGGGTCGGGGCGGTTAATTGAGCGTTGTTGTCGTAGGGCAGCAAGTAACTAAACTGCAACGCCGCCGCATTCTCTGCACCGGGATAGATCGGCTGTAGGCCACGAATGACAGCGCCATTGTCGATGATGAACTGGTTGGCGACAGTCGGATCAAGCGTTACTTGCTGCGCTCCAGCAGGCACTGTCACGGCGATAGAGTGGCCTGCATCGAAGAACAGCCGATTGCTGGTATTGTGAAAGCTCATGCCTTGCCGCAGCAGAAGCGAGTTCGCACTGAACGGTGCTGCAAAGAGGTGCATGTTTTCGACCTGAATCACGCCAGGGTCAGTCGTCACTTCGTAGACGCGGAACGATAGATCGAGGGTTGCGCCAGCACCCGTAATCAGCCGGATCGGGGTACTGATCTGCGCCAACCCGCCGTAGTCAGTCGTAGCGACATAGATCATATTGAGTTGGCGCGGCACATCGCCAAATGAGAATACGCCGTCGTTGGTGGTTTTCGTCGTTAGCGTCTGGACATCTTTGGGCGCACCGCTGGCAAGATCGATCACGCGCAGGGTGAGCGTTTGCCCCGCTGCAATGGCGGGTGCGTCGGGCGTACCATTGGTGATCTTGCCGCTAACCGCAATCGTCGGGCTATCGGGAATAGTCGCTGCTGCCTGAGTCGCGGCGGAAGTAGCGGCAGCAGTCGAGGCTGCCGAGGCGTTCGATTCCGCTGAACCATTGCCAATTGCGGACACGCCGTCCCAGTTCAAGGAACGGGCATACGCCACCACTGACCAGCGCTCATCATCCGTCAGTTGATCCTTGAAGGAGGGCATGACCGGGCCGAGGCCATTGGTTACGGTTTTCCACAGATCGGTATCGCTCAGAGTGATGAAATAGGCCGGGTTGGAGAAGTTTGGCACAGGTCGCGCCGATCCCTTGGCTTGGGGGCCATCGCCAGCACCGCGTTCGCCGTGACAGGCCATACACTTATCCTGCCAAATCTTCTGACCCTGCGCCAAGAGATCAGCCGTATAGTGCAAGCTGTATAGATAGCTGGTCACGTCCCAACGCTGCTGTTCGTCCAGCCGACTGTTCCAAGGCGGCATCAGGCAGGTTGTCGCGCCTTTGTTGCCGCTGGTCGTGATGGCGAACCACGCATTAATGGTTTGGCTGCGGGCGATGTCCGGCTTGGCAACAGGCGGAATCGTGCAGGTGAAATTGGCGGCAACCGGGCCATCGCCCAGGCCGCCGATCCCATGACAGTTAGCGCAGCCTTGCGCCCCGCCAAAGATCTCCGCGCCGCGTGCCAGACTCACTCGCGCTAATGGGCGACCTAGATCGGGCGGGGCAGTTGGCGTAACGGTGGGCAGCGCTTCGGTACTAACGATGCGCGGTTCGCCTGCCAGTCCGCCGCACGCCGCTACACTGACAAGCAAAATTGACACGATGAGTAATTCAAGGCTTTTTCGTGGAAATGTCATGAAATCAAGTTGTCCTAAAGGTAAATCGGGAGCCGCAAGACATAGGCTTTTTGTGGTTAACTCATCTGACACACAACTTGTTTTACGATGAGTTGCCTTCAGTGTTTAAGGATGTGCATTCGGATCATCAAACGTTAACCCCTCAGCGGTTGCAGCATTGAGCAATCGTGTATCTGCCGAAACAAACGCCAACGGCATAAATGCTGTCGTGATAAGTCGATTGTTAGCCACAAGGGCTGAAGCAAGTTGTATCGCATCATAAGCACGCAACGGATGCTTATCCAATAAATTTTGGGCAATTTGGATAAGCGGTGGGGTCAGCTTGATAACCATATACTCATGTTTGATATGGCGATTTAACAGCAGTCGGATTGCCTGTGCAGTGCGATCAGCAACGACCCCTTCCCGCTTACGGCGGGAAACTCCAGAAAACACCTCAACCTGAGTAACGGGAGCCACGATGATTGTATTTCCCGCACTTGGTAGCGAGATTGCACGTATCCACACTGTGCCCTGTTCGGCAATATAACGCTTAATCAAGGCGCTGCTATCAAGGAAGTAATGAGTCACGGCCCTTCCCGGCGTTCTTCGATAATCGCATCGGAGATAGTGGGCTTACCCTGCATAGTCGTTGTATTCGCGTCAATTTCTGCGAATAGTGCAGCTTCGTCCATCGTCTCCTCTACTTCAAGACCGGAGTCATCAGCGAGTAGAATATCAGCAAGCACTGCACGAGCGCGTTCTCGCTCAGAAACGATCAGCAGTTGGATCTCTTGTCCCTCGGTCAAATCAACCGGATCGAGTAACCGTAGATGACCGCGTTCATAAATTGCACGGACTGGATGTGCGATCATAGCCCACCTCTCACATAGGGTGAAGATTGCGTAATATGAGTTATTGCTTCGGTAACAGCTTGTCGAGCAGTTGGCGCATCTGTTTCTCGTTGGTCGCCCCCGGTAGTCTGGTTAGCGTCGTGCCGTCTTTCCCGATAATCAAGGTGGTGGGCAGCGCCATAACAAAGTAGGCTACACCAATGTCGCTATTGAGATCTGGGCCAGCTAGATAGTTGACATGGTAGCTTTTGGCAAAGGCGGCGACAGCTTCGGGCAGGTCATCGGTGGCTACGCCCACGAACACCACATCGCGATCTTTGTAGACATCCCACAGTTTGACGAGGGCTGGCGTTTCAGCACGGCATGGGCCACACCAACTTGCCCAGAAGTTCACCACAACAATCTTGCCGCGATAGTCGCCCAACGTAAACGTTTTGCCGTCAAAGGTGGTAATGTAGAAATTCGGCGTATCGTCTGGCTGCGAGGGCAGCGCGGGACCGATCCCTGACCGCAGCGTAATCGACGGATCGATCCCCGGTTCAACGGTCATGGCGGGATCAAGTCCGGCTTGCAGCGTCAATTGTAACGCCTGTGACTTACTAAGCGTTGTCCCCGCAGCAGTCGGTACAGCGCTTGGAGTGGCAGTGGTCGTCATTGTGGGCGACGGTTGATCGGTGACTTGGGCGGCAACTTTCACAGCAGGCTGGAAGGCTTGCAAGGCTTGCGAAAATGTACAACCGACTGTCATGAGCAGTAAAACGGGCAGAATAAGCTTGAAGTGGCGCAATTGGTAACTCCCCAAAATTTAGGTATCCAGATTTGCGTTTACGGTGGTTACGATTTGCGCTGCGCCCACACCGCCGACTCGATAGCTTGTGAGCGCTCCGCGTCGATCTGCTTAAGGACGGCGACACCGCGTTCAACGAGCGTTTCGCGCTGGCTGCGGTAATCTTCCTCGGTGAACTTGCCTGTCTGAAAGTCAAAATCGAGATCGCGTATCCCGATCAGGAGTGCCTCGCGTTCTGCCTGTAGCTGCTTGATGTGCGAGAACGCTTCATTTTGCACAGATTCGCTGGGTACAGTACGCGGCGCAACCAACACAGGCCACAGGATAAACGCGATCACGCCGATAAAAAAAGCCGCCAGCAGGAAAAGGCCGCCAGTGCTCATATATTTACCATGAATTCGCTTGCCAATTATTGTGCCAACATCTTATCAAGATATTTCCGCAGATCCGCCGCACTGGTGGTCCCAACAAACCGAAATTGGCTCTTGCCGTCACGGGTTATCAGCAGCGTCGTCGGCAGCCCGACCACTTGGTAGGCATTGCCGATGGCTCCGTTCGCATCCGAGCCAATCGGATACTTGACATTGTACTTGATGGCAAATGCCCGCGAATAGTCAGGAATATCATTGAAGGCCACGCCCACAAACACTACGCCGCGATCTTTGTACTGTTCCCAGATTTTGGTAAAGGCGGGCATTTCGACACGGCACGGGACACACCAACTCGCCCAAAAGTTAAGCACGACGATTTTGCCGCGCTGTTCGCCCAACGTAAACCGCACGCCATCGAAGGTCGTGATGAAAAAGTTGGGGATGTCTTCAAGCTGTTCGGTAATGTCTGGTGCGTCGGGATCGAGTGTGGCGGCGGCAGTTGCCGCTAGTGTCGCTTCCGGCAAAGGGGTTTCAGTCGGCGTAACCGCTTCCGCGACAACGGTAGCCGGGGGCGTGGTCTGCGCCGCAGATCGAAACGATTGGATGGCTTGCGAGAACGTGCAGCCGCTCACTACCAAGACCATAACAGGCAGCAAAAACCGTAATGGGCGCATGGGTTAGCTCAACAACTTATCGAGGATCGGACGTAAATCTCGTGCGGTAGTGGGGCCGGGAATCGTGAGCGCCAGATTGCCCAACTTATCTACCACATAAGTTTCTGGCACACCCTTTATCCGATAACTGCTGCTCACATCCGTACCGTTATCGGGGCCTGTCAGATAATCAATACCAAATTCCTTGATAAAATTGCGGGCATCGCCTTCATTGTCAAGATGCCCCACCCCAATAAATACCACGCCGCGATCTTTATATTCGCTCCAAATGGCGTTCATGTCGGGCGCTTCGGAGCGACACGGGCCGCACCAGCTTGCCCAAAAGTTGATGACCACCACCTTACCACGATACTTGTCCAGCGAAAAAATCCCGTTGTCATAAGTCCTGATAGTGAAGCTCGGCGCGACCCCGCCTTCGATCTGAGCCTGACTATCCTTGAGGAGTTTCATGCCAAACAAGAAGATCAGCAGCAAGGTTAGACCCATAATCGTAACCATGACTACTGAACTGATCCGACGGGGTGGTCTGGGGGTTACGTCTATTTCGTTAATTTCGTTAGCAATTGTGTCGGACATGGTTACTCTCGCTTCCTGAGTTCTTCTTCAAGCTGCGCGTGATAATCGTCCAGCGGTTCATTCCCGGCTGGCGGTACGCTTACTTCCTCTGGGTACACTGGGGGTCGCCGTCTGCGCCACCCGATCAAATTGGCTCCGACCAGCCCCCCAACGACCACAATCAGCGCGAGTGGCAGCGTGACCGTCAGCAGTTGCGCGGTTGGATTGGTCGGCACGCCAACGGTTTGTGCGCCGAAGTGCTCCACAAAATACTCACGGATCTGGGCTTCGGTGTCGCCTTGCGCGATCAAGTCGCGGACTTGTTCACGCCAGCGGGCGCAGGCTTCCGTCTCGCACACTTCGAGCGGCACATTCTGACAAACTGGGCAATACAAGCCTTTCGCGATACGGTTAACCTCATTATCGCTGACCGCACGCGGCGTGGGAGTCACCCCCGCCTGAGCATAAGTGCTGTTCGCTGCCGCCAACGAACACAGGATCAGCAGCAAGGCGCTAGCCATCAGCGCGAATCGCCAAATTTCCTCACCCCGTACCTTTTTCAATGGTAGACCTGTGGTCATTGCGGCGGACAGGGCAAGCCCTGTCCCTACATCAAACTGTCTTTTGTAGGGGTCGGGCCTGCCCGACCCGACATTCTGAGGTATACCTACCCCTGAAAGATTCCCCTCGCCCTGCGGGAGAGGGCTAGGGGGTGAGGGCTTGTTCATACGAAACAACCGCATCATTACATCAATCCCCTGCCAATTGCAAAGCACCCGGCGCTGCCGACTCCGCGATCCGCAGCGCCGTTTCGCGTTCGGGCGCAGGCCATGCCGCCACCGCTGTACCGATCAACAGAATGATCCCACCCCACCACACGAGGTTAATCAACGGATTTAGATAGATCTTAAAGGTGGCACGGGTTCCTTCCCAATTGCTGAGAAGGACATAAAAGTCGCTTTCCAAGGTGGTGTACTGTCCCGCAATCGACATCGGGCTGGCGTTCGCGCCAAAGAAGTCCTTGCGCGGGCGAATATCCGCCACTTTTTGCCCACCCTTATACACGCTCACATCGGCGATCACCATTTGCCGTCCATCGTCAGCGGCGGCCTGAAAAGCGTTGTTGTAGACCATCGTCAAATTGCCAAGCGTGATCTTCTCGCCGGGGTTGATTGTCTCCTGCGTTTGCTGCTGGTAAACCGTGCTGCCAATGATCCCGATGCCGATCACGACCACGCCCAAATGGATAAAGTAGCCCCCATAGCGGCGGCGGTTGCGCCCGCACAGCTTCCAGAAGGCCGTTAGCGCGTTTTCGCCTTTGCTCATGCGGGCGCGTGTTCCCCGGTAGAACTCAATGAGCGTGCTGTAGCCAGCGAACGCCAATAACCCGTAGCTAAATATCGCGCCCGGTTCAGTGGTTCCAAGCGCGTAGAGCACAATGACCGTCAGTGCCGTCATTGCAATGGGGATGAGCACGATCCGCCCCAACGCCGAAAAAGATGATTTGCGCCACGCCACAAACGGCGCAATGCCCATCAGGATATACATCGCGCCAAACAGTGGGATCACTGTTGCGCGATAATATTCAGCGCCAAGCGTCAACTTCTGGTTGGAAAAAATGTCGGTAAAGACGGGTGAATAGGTTCCCCACAGCACCACTACCGCAATCCCGACGAAGATCCAGTTGTTGAGCACAAACATACTTTCACGGCTGATCAGTGCATCAAGTTGGTTATCGCTGTCGAGATCGCCGCGCTGCCAACGCCACAGCCACAAGCCCAAACAGCCGAGCAGCATCACCGCGACAAAGATAAGCATCGGCACGCCAATTGCGCTTTGGGCGAAGCTGTGAACGCTTTCCACGATCCCGCTGCGCGTGCTAAAGGTGCCAAGAATAACTAACAGAAACGTCAGGATGATCAGGAACATATTCCAGACTTTGAGCATCCCGCGTTTTTCTTGAATCATGACACTGTGCAAGAAGGCTGTTCCGGTGAGCCACGGCAGCAGCGCGGCGTTTTCTACCGGGTCCCAGCCCCAGTAGCCACCCCAGCCGAGGACATCATACGCCCAACGCCCACCGAGGATCAACCCTAGCCCCAGAAACAGCCACGCCACCAGCGCCCACCGACGAGTCGCGGTGATCCAATTGGTGTTGAGTTGCCCAGAGGCCAATGCCGCCATCGCGAATGCCCACGGGATAACCATGCCCACATAGCCGCTGTACAACATCGGCGGATGGATAACCATGCCAATGTGCCGCAGCAGCGGATTTAACCCTTGTCCATCGGGCGGTTGGAACAGCGATGCACCTGCTGGCGCAAAGACAGCCTTGATCGTATCGGCTTGACCGGGGATGACCCACAGCCGCGCAAAGGGGTTTTCGTAGAAGACGACCAATACCAGAAAGAAGCCCAGTGTCGCCATCGTAAAGGTGAGTACCCACGGCATCAGGCGGCGTTCCGAACGCCAATTGAGCAGTACCGCCGCGCCTGTAAAGGTACTCATCACCCACGCCCAGAACATCAGTGAGCCGGGTTGACCGCCCCACAGCGCCGTAATCTTGAAGAACAACGGCTCCGACGAATTGGTGGTTGACCATACATACGCGATGTTAAATTCGCCTGTGACTTGGGCCGCGATCAACGCAAGACAGGCAATCGTGAGCAAAGGCCACGTCAGCAGGGCGGCGTTGCGGGCGCTCAATACCCAGCGATCTAGGCGGTTAATCGCACCGTAGGCCGAAGCGGCTACGGCAAACACGGCGCACAGAAGCGCCAGTCCACTCGATATAATGCCGAGTTCAGCCAGCACAACACACTCTCCCGATAATTTTCATATCTTTCACAATTATACTCTGTGTGGTACGAACGTCCTATATCTTCTGTGCAAATCATCACAAAATTATATCATTGACCTCGAATGTCGCTTAAGAGGTCTATGAGAAAGTGAATTATGCCTCGCCCAAAATCTTCCCGCTTTTTCATGTTATAGTATTGCTTGATTATCCTGATGAACCATAGAGCGTCTTTGAAAATGCGAAAGCACCCCTATCCCCAGCCCTTTCCCCGCAAGCGAGGAAAGGGAGCAAGCCCCGGATTGAAGTCCCTCCCTGCTTGCGGGGAGGGATTTAGGGTGGGGTCAACTGAATATTCAAACACGCTCTAGATACTCGGTTAAATTGTAGGTGGAGTCATGCCAGAGATTGACGACTTTATTGACTATGAACTGCATCCCATTGGCCTAATTCATTCACCGATCAAACGGCGCGAAGATGCGCCCAGTCAGGGCGGCGAAGGCGCACCCGACGCATGGCTTGATATAAATTCGGCGGTGGCAGAAGGGCTTGAAGGGATTGCACCCGGCGATGAACTTATCGTGATTACATGGTTTCATAAATCACAGCGCGATGTCCTAAAACTACACCCCCGCTGGGACATCACTATCCCCTTAACAGGAGTCTTTGCCACACGCTCCCCCGATAGACCAAATCCGCTAGGCTTGCATCGGGTTACCGTGCTGGAAATTGATGGAGCTAGACTGCGAGTAGGGCCAATAGAAGCGATTGACGGAACTCCCATCATCGATATTAAGCCTGTGCTGTCGCAATCAGCCGACTCGTAACACGTTCGGTGGTGTAAAAGCAAAATATCATGGCTCATGTTAGCTACAAGTGCAGTTGACCCCACCCTAAATCCCTCGCCCTGCAAGCGGAGCGGCTCCCTTTCATCGCTTGCGGGGAAAGGGCTGGGGATAGGGGTCATTCATCTTACGCTTGTTCTTTACTACCCCAATATCCCCTTACTCTTCTATCGTAAAAAAGAGGCTGGCGGGATGTGCCAAAAGAAAACTTCGATAAATCCTTGCGCTTAATATAAGACCAGCCGCCAGATCACATCCAACGCTTGCAATGCCGTCAAATTGCGGATTGTGTAGCCATACTGTAAATTGTCGGTGGTGAAATTACAGGATGCCTTGTCGGGCGGCACGGACGGATGCAGACCATCGCTGCTCATGCCCATATTCGGCGCGTTCTGCATGGCTGCCCAATAATCCCACAGCGGTATATCGTACTGCTGCGCGACGGCATGGATCACCGCGTTGAAGGCGTTGACGCGATCTGTCTGCGCCTGATCGATGCGCTTGGGCGGAATGGTGCTGATGACAGGCACCACGCCCATATCAATCGAGGTCTGCACGATCTGCCGCAAATTTCCGGCGAACTGATCCGTTGACCCGCTGCCGGAGTCGTTGGTGCCAACCATGATCAGCGCGACAGCAGGCTTGACGAGCTTATATTCGCAGACCAGCGGACTATCTTTGCCGCACAACTGCGGCGCAGAATAGCCGGGAATCAACAGCGTATTGGAATTCCAGCCGCCACCTGCTGCCAAAGACTGATTCGCAAACGAATTGCCTGTCCGGGCGTTGCCCTGCGAAAAATATCCGATCACGCCAGACAGCGATCCATATGCGCCGAGTTGATAGCTGCCCTGCCCGATGGGAGTCAGGAAGTACGGCGAAAAACTGATGCTGTCACCGACCCGCGAAAAAACGTTAGGATGGTTGCCGAGACTTTGCCCATGTAAATAGATCTGGCGGGCGTGGGCGGTGACTCCAGACATCCAGCTTGGCACGCCGACACTCGATGTCGCGGTTGGCGGGGCTGCGACGGCGACATCCAGCACAGGCAAACCGCCGATCACCACCTCATCGATCTTTTGCAAGTTCGTCGATCTGACATATTGGGCGGCAATCCAGCCCGATTTACTATCGCTTGTGTCGCCAGCATCGCTGGCGAGGGTAATCTTTACCCACATATTGTCGGCAGTGCGCCCAATGATCATAAATTGGGCGTTGCTGTCGAGAAAAGCCAACACATCACCGGCGGTTCCCGGTGTCGATCTGAGCCGGATACGCACGCAATCCGAACACAGCCGCGCCGCGATAGGGGTTTGTGTAGCGGCGGGCGTAGCCGTAATCGCTGGGGCTGCCGTGATTTTGGCGCGGGGCGTGTTGGTGGGCGGGATCGTGGCTAGCGGGCGCGTTGGTGAGTCGGTTGCGTCCTGTGCATGGGTCATTTTGACTTTGGGCAGCGTCCCCAGCACCGCCAACAAGCATATCAGCATAAAAATGGCAAGAAGTTTAATCGTGCGAAGCCTAAGATTCATGTTTCACTTTTTGCGCTCGCCGGGAAAATTAGGTAGCTCATATAAAGTACAAGTGCAAAATCATTGACCCCTATCCCCGACCCTTTCCCCGCAAGCGAGGAAAGGGAGAAAATTCACATTGTAAAGTCCCTCCCTGAATTCGGGGAGGGATTTAGGGTGGGGTCAATGGCTCTTGTCGGTAATGTGAGCGAATTCGGATTATTGTGCCTAAAGGCCAGCCCATTGTAATCACATTACGCCAAAAGTGGGGAATAGCAGGGCAAGCGTAGGGTAGGCATCTAACAAAAAAACTGGGCCGCGCAGGTGACGACCCCTACAAAAGACAGTAGGGACAGGGCTTGCCCTGTCCGCTGACATCATTAAGAACCGGAGGAGACTCTAACGCGCTGTCTTAGTCGCCAGCGCCAGCGGCAGCCAGATTTCCCAGACTGCCGTTCGTGGGAACAGGTGCAGTCGCGCTGTCATCTTCGCGGCGGAACTGGCTCATATACAGGTCGTAGTACGCACCCTTGAGCGCCAACAGTTCGTTGTGTGTCCCGCGCTCGATGATCTCGCCATCCTTGAGCATCAACACTTGATCGGCGTTGCGGATCGTGCTGAGGCGGTGAGCAATGACGAAGCTAGTCCGACCTTCCAGCAGTTTCTCGAAGGCTTTCTGGATCAAGCGTTCGGTACGGGTATCGACGCTTGAGGTGGCTTCGTCAAGGATCAGGATGCGCGGATTAGCCAGCGCAGCGCGGGCGATAGAGATCAACTGACGCTGACCCTGACTCAGACCACCGCCACGCTCACCGAGAATCGTCTGGTAGCCTTGTGGCAGTCGTTCGATGAACGTATCAGCGGATGCCAACTTGGCGGCAGCCATGACTTCATCGTCGGTTGCGTCGAGCTTGCCGTAGCGAATATTGTTCATCACGCTATCCGAGAACAGGAACGAGTCTTGCAGCACGAGGCCGATCTGCCGACGCAGGGTT
Source organism: Chloroflexota bacterium (assembly GCA_040007395.1). GTDB lineage: Bacteria > Chloroflexota > Anaerolineae > Aggregatilineales > UBA2796 > DATGFK01. The sequence continues at coordinate 45,224 of JBDTVG010000011.1, read as the reverse complement.
TCCGTCGTCACATCGCGCACGTCAATGTCATCGATCTTGACTGAACCCGAAGTCACATCATAGAAGCGCGGGATCAGATTGATGATCGTCGTCTTGCCTGCGCCCGTTGGCCCAACAATGGCGACGGTTTGACCCGGCTCGGCTAGAATGTTGACACCCTTGAGCACAGGTTGGCCTTTGGTGTACTCGGCCTTTGCCTCGACGAACTCGACCTTGCCCTTGATGACGGGCATGGCGATGGCATCGGGTTTGTTGGACAGGTCAACTTTTTCGTCCAGCAGCCCGAAGATACGCTCGCCACCCGCAATCGCGTTCTGGACGTTCGTCCACAGCAGGGAGATTTGCTGAATAGGCTGGTTGAAGCGCTGGATATATTGCAGGAACGTAAACACCAGACCCAGCGAGATTACCGTTGTGCCGAGCAGTGGTTCGTTCCGCAGCACGGAGATGCCACCGACCACCACGACCAAGCCGATACCGACATAACCCAGCGCTTCTAGCACAGGCGTAAGCGCACTGGTGAAGGTCGCCGCCCGCACATTCGCGTCACGGTTGGCAGCATTCGTGCGGCGGAAGTTGTCGATGCTTTCCGATTCGCGGTTGAACGCCTGAACCTCGCGCACGCCGGAGATACTCTCTTGTAGGTCGGCGTTAACGCTGCCCATTTCCTGACGGCTCTTGCGGAAGGCTTTACGCGCCTGATCCGAGAAGTAGCTGGTGGCGATTGCCATAATCGGCACTGGGATCAAGCTCAACAACGCATAGACCCAGTTGGACTGGAACATCTTGAGGACGATCCAGACGACCAACAGACCACCGCTTAACACGTTGACCAGCGCAAAACTGAGTACCTGCTGGATCGTTTCCGAGTCGTTGGTGAAGCGGCTCATGATGTCGCCGGCTTCGTGTTCGGTATAATAGCCGAGTGACAGTTGGTGAACATGCTCGAACACATCAAGTCGGATTTGGCGCAGCGCGTGCTGGCCTGCCCACGACATTGAGTAGTTGGTTAGGCCACCTGCCACCGCACCAAAGATTACAAGCGCCAGCAGTACGCCGACCATCGTCAGCAGTCCGGCGACTTTGGCATCATATTTAGCCGATGCGTTGAGAGTCGTATCCGCCTCAATCGCTTTGCCATCGCGAGTGGTGAAGGTACACACACTCGATGGACTTGGGAACAGGTAGCAGTCTACTGCCTGTCCGATAACTTCTGGAACCGTGACCTGCGACCAAGTGCCCAGCACCATAAAGATTAGGACCAACACCAACGCGAACCAGTAGCGCCCAAAATAGTGTCCAAAGCGTGCTAGAGTCGAGCCAACGCTCTTGGGCTTACTGGTTTCGCGATCCATCAGACGGCGACCGCCGTCAAAGCCACCCATCATAAGGGTTACTAAGCCTCCTGTACAGCAGGCAGGGCTTCAGTCTCTTCGACTTCAGCATCGCCAACCAATTGCGAATTGTAGATTTCGGCGTAGATCGCGCTGTTTTCCATCAGGTCTTCGTGCTTGCCATGCGCCACGACTTGGCCTTTTTCCAGAACAAGGATCTGGTCGGCATTCACGACTGTGCTAATGCGTTGAGCGATTACGAAACTGGTACGACCTCTCATCAGGTTATCCAGCGCCTTCTGGATATGCGCTTCGGTCACGAGGTCTACGCTGCTGGTCGAGTCGTCCAAGATCAGCAGACGTGGGTCAAGCAGCAAAGCACGGGCGATGGCGATACGCTGCTTCTGACCACCCGAAAGCGTAGTACCGCGTTCACCGACTGGCGTATCAAAGCCCTGTGGGAAGCTCATGATAAAGTCATAAGCGGACGCTGCCTTTGCCGCATCGATCACATGCTCCATTGAAGCAGTGGGTCGTCCAAAGGCGATGTTGTCGCGGATCGATCCGCTGAACAGGTTTGTCTCTTGCAACACGATACCGATCTGCGAACGCAGGCTGTCTAGTGTGATGTCACGCAGGTCATGCCCGTCGATTAGGATTGAGCCTTCGCTGGCATCGTAGAAGCGCGGGATCAGATTGATGATCGTTGTCTTGCCGCTGCCTGTTGCACCTAGCAAAGCAATCGTCTGACCGGGTTGTGCCTCGAAGCTGACTTCTTTGAGGACGGGTTCGCTGCCGCCAAAGTAGCGGAACGTGACATTCTTGAACTCGACATGACCCGCGATCTGGGGCAGTTCAACCGCATCGGCCTTGTCGGTGACATCGCTCTTGGCATCCAAGATGGTGAAGATACGTTCTGCCGAAGCCGCCGCCTGCGCCATCAAGGGAATGATGAAGCCCAGCAAGCTCAACGGGATGAACAGGTACAGCAAGTACAAGCTGAACTCTTGATATTCGCCTAGCGCGAGTGTCCCCTCGAAGATCTGCCGACCACCGAAGTACAACAGCATCGCCTGACCAACCGAGATCAACACGAAGATAATTGGGAACAGCACCGCTAGCCGCCAACTCGCGCCAAGACTGCGTGCCAACAGGTTATCGGCGGCTTTCTCAAAGCGCTTTTGTTCGTAGTCTTCACGGGCAAACGCCTTGACAACCTTGATCCCTGCCAGACTTTCCTGCAACACGGTGTTCAGCGCAGACAGCATGATCTGAATACGGATGAACAGCGGTTGGAAGACCGCACCGAAGATCATGAAGACCACCAGCGTCACGGGCAAGATAGGCAGAATCGAGACGGTTAGCTTCCAGTTTTTCGACAGCAGGATAGCCATTGTTGCTACTAGCAGCAGCAGTGCTGACGCGGCTTGTACAAGTCCCTGAGCGATAAACAGTCGGACTTTTTCTACGTCGTCCGTAGCGCGGATCATCAATTGACCCGTCTGATTCTGATCGTGGTAGCTGAACGACAAACGCTGGATCTTGGCAAAGATTTCGTTGCGGAAGTCGAAGGCAATACCCTGTGAAGTTTTTTCTGCCATGTAGGCTTGCACGAACGAGAACAGCCCGCGCACCACTGCGAAGATGATGATGATCAATGCGGCGTTAATCAACAGTGACTCGGCGCTGAGTTGATCGAGTTTGATTTGAGCAGCCGTCGAATTGAACTGACGGGCGGCAACATCTAAGGCCGGCCCTTGTGCAATCGTCGGCAGTTTGCTAATGCCACTCAAAACGCCATTGGCAATCGTGCCTTTGGTCACGGCATCGATCATGTTCTGGACAAGCTGCGGCACAGCAAGCTGGGCTAGAGTCGCGATCAGCAGCGCTCCATAGGCCATAAATGTTGTGCCCTTGTGCTTACCCAGATAGGCAATAGACCGCTGGAGTCCATGATTGCTGGGTTGTTTAGGTGCGCCTTTTTGGCGACCCCGACCACTCTGTTGTGAGCTTGCTTGAGCTTGCAAGATCGTTCTCCCTTATTCCACTGACTCGGACTCTGTTACAGGTTGGATGGTGGGTTTTGCCCTCACACCATTGATGAAAATGCGAACGACCGCCTCGATAGCACTATCCAGATTGTCTTGCGAGTACAATATCTTCTTTCCCGAACCATCAAATTCCATGAGTGCCCCTTGCAGGCTAAACATTGAGCGGACAATGATGGGCGTGGGGAGCGTTGGGTCGATCTCTCCGGCGGCTTTGGCCTTTTCCACCAGAGTGTGCATCCCGGCGCTAGACCGCTGCCGATATTCAGCAATGATTGGGTGGGAACGCATTACCTTCCACACCGTCTCATGATCCATCATATTCATTGGGTTTAGCTCGCTGTAGCGAGACTTAAGGATTTCACGCATCAGAAGTTCCAAACAATTCAAGGGTGTACCTTGCATCGATTCGGCAATACGCTCCTCCATTAACGCGAAATTTCGGATGACTATCTGTGCAACAAGCTCGTCCTTGCTCTTGAAATGCTGGTATAAAGTAGGTTTTGAGATGCCCACTGTTTCAGCAAGATCGTCCATGTTAAGGTTGACATAGCCGCGCTCGATCAAAAGTTGTGCCGCCGTTTCCAGAATGTCTTGTTCGCGTCTTTGCTTTTCTCTCTCCTTATAGCTGGTCTTCACGATGCTTTCCTTTACTCGTAAGTATAATTTTTTACTCATGAGTAGAAATTTTAACTGCATCGTAGAAGAATGTCAAGATAGGAATTGTGATAGAAATTTTCGGAATGAGGACGGACAACGCAAGCATTGTCCCTACAAACGCAATTTATCTGTAGGGACAGGGCTTGCCCTGTTCGCCGATTGCCAAACGTCGCAAGAATGCCGGACAACGCAAGCATTGTCCCTACAAACACAATTTATCTGTAGGGACAGGGCTTGCCCTGTCCGGGACCGCCTACCCTTGCGCGGATGTCGGCTGCGGCGAACTTATGCTCGTGTCGGCCTCAGCCGGGGCAAGCCAGTATTTCCCGCCACCGCGTTCACGCCGCAAGTAGCCAAAGTCCACCAGATCCCGGCGCAGCCCGACATAATCCTCGGCGTAAACGGCCTTCAACAGCGCGTTCACTTCTGGTTCGGAGTACAGTTTGTCTGGTTGAAACAACATCGCCAGCCACCGCGCAATGACCAGTAACTTCTTTTGTTTGGTCGGCAGATGGGTCAACTGCCCATTTAGGGTGTGGTCGCGCAGCACTTGTTGATCCCACGCTTCCCAACCCAGTGCAGTAATCCACTGGTCATCGGGCGTAATCGGTTCTGGCAAGGGTGGCCTTTGCTCGATCTCCGCCACGAGCTGCTTGAACTTTGCCAACCCACTGTCATTGACCCGATAGAAGCGTTGATTACCGACGGTTCGCAGCGTGACCAAGCCCGCTTCGCGCAGCCGCGCCAAGTGATGTGACACCGTTGGCTCAGTGAGATTCACCTGCACTGCCAGATCGCCCACGCTGTGTTCGCGTTCGTGCAGCAGTCGCAGCAGCGTTAAGCGGCTTTCGTCTGCCAACGCCTTGAGCATGTCGAGGATACGCAGTTCTCGATTGACTTTCATAACCCTGTTTCCCTCTACCATTACATTTCCATATTCATCTAATTAGATTATTATCTAATTAGATAGACTTGTCAAGACTGTAGTGTTAAACGGGTGACAAGGTATCACGCGAAAATTAAACCGCTAAGAGAAGTTATTAATGGGTTATAGTGGCTCTTAACGGATCTTATTTTAATCTGAGTCCCCCGAATGTCAAGTATGGGAAGGCCATCAATTGAGTAGGGGGCTAACCAAGGATAGCCCCCTGCCACTAACGTTAAAGTTTAGATGTCGAGGGTTTCGACGGAATCGCCGTTGATGGCTTGTTCCACTGCCAGATACAGATCGTCGGGGATGTGAGCCTTGACTTCCTCTAGGGTGTCGTAGACTTCTAGCACAAACTCGACGTTCCAGTCTTGACCTTGTTGCCCCTGACCAACCCAGTTGGCGAAGCCCATCCAACGATCCCAACGATCCCAGCGATCACCACGATCCCAACGGTCTAAGTGATCCCAACGCTTCCATGACCCCTGCGGCTCGAAGGGAGTTTCCTGTTCTTCTGGATTTTCATCATGGCGTTTGCGCGGGTCACGTCCAGCGAACGGGCCGAAGGGGCCAAATGGGCCATACTGTCCGAACGGGCCAAACTGTTCCTCACGATTATGCTCATGGTCGCGAAGATGACGCTTGCGTGGGTCGCGTCCACCGAATGGGCCGCCGCGTCCGAAGGGGCCACCGCGACCTTCAAACCACCAGTGCGGCAGCTTGCGGATGTAGACTGCGATCCGCTCTTTGGCAGTCTGGTACACTTCGATCACGTCGTGGCTGCCGTCTTCGCCGTGTTCGATATGGGTTTTCGCCAGCATCCGCCCGCGAAAACGCTTGTGGGTATAGGTATTCTTGCCCACCCGGACGGTCACTTCGCGGAAGCCGCGCATTTTGGCATCGTGCGTCTGCACGAAGCGTCGCAGCGCTTGCACAATCGTGGAGGAGAGGGTGTCTCCTGCCAATTCCTGTGCGCGCTCGAAGATAGGAAGATCGGAGTCGGATACATAGATTGTCTTATTTGGCATCATTATTTTCAACAGCCTCATTGCTCAAGATGATATGAGTATATTATACATATACGTATATTGTCAACAAGCAATTTTTGAGCGATTGCAACAAATCAAAAAACAAAAATTATTTAGTGGATAGGGCCTGCTCTGTCCGCTTTTTTGATGTGTTTGCCTTGCACATAGTATAGCGTCAATAGAACATTTGCGCTAATCTTAATCCCATAAATCGACGAGGAAAAATTATGGCAAACGTACTGGCAACGGATGAGGCCGAAATTCGCGCCCTGCAACAACGCATGTGGGATTGCTGGAATAGTCGCGATGCAGCGGGGATTGCCGCGCTCTATGCTGACGATGGGAACGTGATTGGCTATGACGGGAGCCAGATTAACGGCAAAGCAGAGATCGAAGCGAATATGGCGGCAATTTTCAGGGATCACACCCCGGCGACTTACGTAGGCAAGATCCGCGAAGTGCGCTGGCTGAGTCCCGATATTGCGCTGCTGCGTGCCGTTGCGGGCATGATCCCGCCGGGGAAGTCTGAGCTAAACCCGGAGCGCAACGCGATCATCTCGCTGGTTGCCGTGAAGCAAGTTAACCAGTGGAAGATCGCCCTTTACCACAATACCCCGGCGCGTTTCGACGGCAGACCAGAAGTGGCGCAACAACTGACCGACGAATTGCGCCAGTTGGTCTAGTACTTCGTTAAATTGGACTTAAACATATTATACAAACACTGTCGTATATTGGAGGCTGCACAATGTCCAAACTGATCTACTTTATGCCTGCGTCGCTGGATGGCTTTATCGCGGGTGAAACCGACAACCTAGATTGGTCGGTGCCGGATGAGGAGGTATCGGCTTTCATCAACGAGCTGCACCGCCCCATCGGCACATATCTCTATGGACGCAAGAATTATGAGACGATGAAGGGTTGGGAAACGCCGGATGTCATTCCTGGTCTAACGCCGACCATGATGGACTTCGGGCGAATCTGGCAAGGGGCCGATAAGATCGTCTATTCCAAATCGCTGGAGACTGTCTCTACACCGAAGACACGGCTCAATCGGGAATTTGAACCGCAGGCAGTTCGCGATCTGAAGGCTCAATTGCCTCATGATATTTCGGTGGCTGGTCCGAACCTAGCCGCACAAGCGATCCGAGCTGGGCTTGTCGATGAGTACCATCTGCTCGTCGTACCTATGATACTTGGCGGCGGCAAGCGGGTTCTGCCCAGCAACGTAGGCGTAAAGCTGGATCTCCTAGACGAGCGCCGTATTGGTAATGGATGGGTCTATCTTCGCTATCGCACGCGGGTTTGATGGAAGCAGCGGTCAAACAGTGTATTCGTGATGTGTTGGATCACAAACGGAGGCTTCGAGAAATGCCTGCGAAACGCCCACAAATCCACCGCCGATGCTTATATCAAACTGCATAACTGACTACTAGCTTAATCTAGCCTTCTGCATTGCCGGGGCCAACTTCGAGAACGTCGAGGTGTTCCCGCAGCGCGAAGGCTTCCAGAGTCCAACGATTTTCCGGTGTAGCGTGTTGGAGGTGGGTTAGCGATGTGTTGGCGATCTTGCTATGCCCGCCGAGGATGCCCAACCGATCCAGAATATTGTAGATCGTGCCGCCATGTGTCACGGCTAAGACGGTGCCATCCTGATGCTGTGCCAGCATATCTTCCAGCGCACTGATGCCGCGTAGACCGACCTGCGACGCACTTTCACCGCCGGGGCGTGCCAAATTGCCCGGATCGCTCATGATGTACGCATAGCGTTCGCCATCCCAAGCGCGGACTTCTTCACCCGTTAGCCCTTGCCATTCGCCCACGTCGATCTCGCGCAGACGCGCATCAAGGATCACGGGCTTGCCCAACCGCGCCGCGACAATTTCGGCAGTCGTTTGCGCCCGTAACAGATCGCTGCTGTAGATCGCCGCAATCTCGACGGCACTGGTCGCCAAATAGTCAGCCAGCAAAGTCGCTTGCTGCTGGCCTTTCTCATTGAGCGGAACGTGAGCGTGACCCTGCCATTTGCCCAAGGCGTTCCAAGGGGTTTCGCCGTGTCGAACAAGTGTGATGCGTGTAGACAATGAAAGGTTCCTTGCTAAGGCTAAAACATATGAACCAGCGATTGAACCAGTGTTTCCACCGAGTCAACGGGTTTGCCGAAATCGATGAGCAGATAGGCTCCGGCTTCGCGAGGGCGGGCGTGGGCGGCACTGGCGATCCGCAAATGCTCCTCGGTCACGACTTTATGCCCACCCTGCACGGTAATGTGTCCAGTCACCAAGAACCGTTGCGGGGCTGGCGCACCCTGCGAAAAGATTTCCAGAAAGGTGGCTAACAGTCGTTTGTATAGTGGCAGTGGCACGCCCTGTTCGCAGCGGGTAAAGAGCGCGTCCCACAGTACCTCGAACTCCTTGCTTTCTTTGCTGAGCATGAATGAGCGTATCAGATGATCGTAGCGGGGATCATCGGGGCCGCTGACCGCCAGATAATAGCGGGCTAGCACCTCGTAGGGCATCCCCATCATGTTGCTATATAAGGCCCGCAGTTGTTCTGGGTGTGGATTGATCTCCAGCGCTTGATCGAACTCTGCCACAATCGCCGCATGGTCGAGATGGCGCAGCATATCAATCGAAGCCATCGCATTGCCATCTGGCCCCGCGTGCGTGAACATCACCCCCGCAGCAGTCCGTACATAAAATGGTAAGGTGTTCAAAAAGGCGCGCACTTCGTCACGGACACCGCTGGCACTCAATGCCTGCTCAAAACGCGGCGTATATTCGATATTGCCTTTGGACAGTGGCACGTCATATAAATGGGGCAGTTCGTGATTGCCAAGCAGCATCACGACTGACCCCGGCGGTAAACTGCGCTGCATCCGTATCATGTCCAGCAGCATCGGCAAACTTTGATCTTGGTCTTCGGGGCCTTCGCGGTGGATGAGATCGCCTAGCAGCAGCAGCCGATCTACTTTTTTGCGGGTGCGTTGTTGCAGAAATCGTCCGATGTAGCGCCCGAAGGCATCCTTGTCGCCGTGCAGATCCGAGACAACCATGGTTAGCCCAGAGGTCAGGTCAAGGATACGTTCCGGCGGCGCTGCCGATTGCCAATCACTCATCAAGACTCATCCACTATCCTTACTGCCCAATTCGGTAGGTGCCAGCACAACCCGCCCACTTTCCAGCGCAGCGAGTCGATCTGTTTCACACAAGTATACGGTATTGGGATCGGGCAGGCGAAATTCAAGCACGTCGCCTTCCTGCAAAGTAGCAATTGGATCAAGCGGCACGAAGATCCCGTTTTCAAATTTCAAGCGAAGCAGTGGTGGAGTCTGGAAATCTTTCATATCGTCTCTGGTACGGGTTCACCCGCGTAGGCGAGGATGATCTGTGTACGAGGAATACCAGCCTGTACTAGGGCATCAACCAGTGGTTTGTTGTTAATGTCGTGGTCAATAATGATTGTATCGTCGCTTAGTTGGACAACAAGCCCTATATTGACAATGCGTTTGCCCTGAACAGTACCGATACTGGTCACGACGAAATGATGCTGGTCAGCGCTACTCGTAAGGTAGCTATATCCGTTATACGCAGTGCCTGTATACGCTTCTAAAACGGCGATTAGCATTTCTCTCAGTCGATCCATGTTCTGATTTCCTCACTACCCGGATCGAACACCAATAATTTGACCTGCGCCTGCTGGCGTGCGATAACCCCGATCCGTTCACTCAAAATGCGTTGATAGGCTGTTTCGGGAATGGCTAGATCGGGCCAATTTACCTTACCCCCAGCCCTCTCCACTTCCTAGATATTGCAGAGGGTCGGGCAGGCCCGACCCCTACATCAAACCATATTTTGTAGGGGCCGTCGCCTGCGCGGCCCTGCATTTCCTATTCCCAAGCAGGATGGAGGAACGGTAAATCAGGCGGTATAGCCCAGCACATCCACGACAGCCCGCACCGACTTCGTAGAGCTTTCGAGCATGGCCTTTTCTTCGTCGTTCAGATCCATGACGATGATTTTTTCAACGCCCTTTGCCCCTAGCACGCATGGCACACCGACGAACAGATCGTGATAGCCGTATTCGCCCTGTAGATAAACGGCGGAGGCGATCACGCGCTTCTTATCTTTGAGGATCGACTCGACCATGCTCACTGACGCAGAGGCGGGAGCATAATAAGCGCTGCGACTCATCAGGTTGACCAGTTCGCCGCCGCCTTTGCGGGTGCGCTCGATGATCTTCTGGAGCTTATCTTCCGCGATGAGTTCACGCACCGGGATACCCGACACGGAAGTATGGCGGGGCAGCGGAACCATATCGTCGCCGTGACCGCCCAACACAATACCGTGTACGTCTTCGACACTAACGCCCAGTTCCATCGCAATGAAGGTCTTGTAACGGGCAGTATCCAGCGCTCCGGCCTGACCGATCACCCGTTCGCGGGGAAAGCCAGACACATGCTTGACCACATGGCACATGGCATCCAGCGGATTGGTGACAACGATAATAATGCTGTTGGGCGAATACTTGACCAGTTCCTCGGTGACTTTGCTGACGACATCTTGGTTAATCTTGACCAGATCGTCGCGGCTGGGGAATTGCCCAGTCACGGGATCTTTGCGGCGCGGTACGCCTGCCGTGAAGACAATCACGTCTGAATCGGCGGTGCTTTCGTAGCTGTTGGCTCCCGTAATGCTCAGATCGAAACCTTCGACGGGGCCAGATTCGGCAAGGTCGAGGGCAACACCCTGTGGCAAGCCTTGCAAAACATCGGTGAGCACAACATCTGCCAGTTCTTTACTGGCGATCCAATGAGCGGCGGTAGAGCCTACTGCGCCAGACCCGACAATCGTTACTTTGTTACGCATGGTGCGTAAACCTCCTGAGGTTATAAAAGAATGGGGCGAAATAAAATAACAGGTACGGTTACACCGTAGCTGCTGTGTGCAATGTTGCGGATCGTTTTTCGAACTGATGCACCGCCCAATCAACCAATGGGTGCATTGTTGCGGATTGTTTCTTGGACTGATGCACCATCAAAGCAGCAAATTCGTTAGTGGGCGGCGGGTGTACCGTTGCTTGATCTGCTCTGGGCTTCGTCAATCCATGCCTTGACATTATGAGGAACCCGGATGCCCGAGTCCAAAATAATCCGCTCGATCTCTGTTGGTTGGCGGGCGGCAAGATCCGCGAAGGTGTGAATACCGACATTATTCAACACAGCGCTAATCTTTGGGCCAATCCCGTTGATCGCGGTGAGATCGTTCGTCTGCGGCTGTCCGGCACTGACCACGCTGACTGGGCTGTGTTCAGCAGCAGCATGGACAGTATCCGCAGCAGCAGGGGCGGCAACCGCTGCATGACCGTGATCATCGTGGCCTGTATACAGCGGCGTTGACCAGTCGTCAAAGTCTTTCCAAGGCCGTGTCAAGAACAGCCAAGCAATCGTGCCGAGTACAAATAAGGTTCCGCCAACGATCATCAACAAATTTAACCGCGATCTGTCAAAGCCGGGAGTCGCGGATTGCGCGGCTGCCAGCAGGAAGCCAATCAGCAGCAGCGTGATGCCGCCACCGATAATAAAAGCAAGCGTTACTTGCGTTTCGGTTAGTTTCTTGCGCGGGGTCACAGAAGCCACAGGTGTAATTCCCTTTCTGTTATGAAACGTGTAGGACAAGACTACCGTGCATTATAACGCAGGGGCTTGGTTTGTGACAGACAACCCCAAATCTTAGCAATGCCGGACAACGCAAGCATTGTCCCTACAAAACACGCATTGACGTAGGGACAGGGCTTGCCCTGTCCGATATTGGCAATCGTGGTAAATACCGGACAACACAGGCATTGTCCCTACAAAACACGCATTGACGTAGGGATACCAACGCGGACAACGCAAGCATTGTCCCTACAAAACGCGCATTGACGTAGGGACAGGGCAAGCCCTGTCCGCACAGAACCCCCTACGAAAAGCCCTGGCCTGCCATGCGTCTATCTGATCAAGCCTGATCAGGCTGCCGTGCGAAGAATCGTTAGGCTCACCAGAAAGATAGCAAGGATAACCACCGCTACCACACCAGAGGCCAGCCATGTGGTCGACTCCGTGATTGTATCCGCGATGTGATAGGTGGGCGGGACACTGGCATCAGCCCGCAATTCAAAACGGGGCGCGATAAACCACGCCAACGCTGCCCCGGCAATAAAGCCGCCCATGTGCGACGCAATGCCGATGCGGACTGAACCGGGCGCGAACTGGGTATAGATGCCAAAGCCAAGATTGACCAGCGCCAAAATGATCAGCGATCTCAGTTGTTGATCAGCACGCTTCCCGAACAGGGTTCGGTTACGGTACAGGAACACCATTTCCGCGCCGAAAATCGCGAAGATCGCGCCAGAGGCTCCCAGCGCCAAACCCCGCGAAAAGATAAATTCCAAGATACCACCGAACAAGCCGCCGAGAAAGTAGATCAGGGTAAAGCGGGTGTGTCCAAAAAAGCCCTCGACACTCCGCCCAAACGACCACAGCGCTATCCCATTCAGGAAGATATGGGCAACACTCGCGTGCAGAAACATCGACGTGAACAGCCGATAGTATTCTCCGTTCAGGATGCGGTCAAAGGAGAATATCCCGGCCTCAACCAAGGGATTACCCACGTCTGAGATCTGGTTTTCGACAAGCTGCGCCACAAATACAATGATCAAGATGGCTAACAGCACGTAGGTCACAATCGGTTGGCTGGCTGGAATTTGCACCGATACGCCAGCAGCAGGACGTTCCGTATCGGGTGTACTCGCTGGTGGATTTTGTTGTAGTTCTTGCATGGCTCTCCCCTTTATCTGGTTCCGTTGGCGGCACGATCTTGTCTCGCTATAATCAAATCAGCACTCAAAAATACCACGAAACCGGGAGGTAATGCTCGTGCCTGCTTATGATTATCGTTGCAATAACTGTAAACGTCGCGTGGTTCTCAAGTATAAAACGTACAGCGATTATGATAACGCCATTCCGACCTGTCCGAACTGCCAAAGCACCAACTTATCCCGGCTGATCTCGTGGGTCGCGATTGCCAAGTCCGAGGCGAGTCGCTTCAGCAGCCTTGACGATGACAGCGTTTTGGACGATCTGGCGGACGCTGATCCGGCAACGCTAGGTCGCTACATGCGCCGGATGAGCGATGACATAGGCGAAGACTTGGGTCAGGAATTTAACGAAGTGGTGGATCGGCTCGAAAAGGGCGAAGACCCAGAGACAATTGAAGCGAATATGCCGGGGCCAGAACCCGTCGAGGGCGGCGGCTTCGACGCAGACTAAAAACGCAGATAGAAAGCAGCAGACAATGCCTGCGTTGTCCGGCGTTTGTCGATGGTTGCTAATGCCGGACAGGGCAAGCCCGACCACTACACCAATGCGCGTTTGTCGATGGTTGCCAATGCGCGTTTTGTAGGGACAATGCTTGCGTTGTCCGCGTTTGGTATCCCTCCACCAATGCCGGACAGGGCAAGCCCTGTCCCTACATCAATGCGGGTTTTGCGATGTTTGCCTATGCGTGTTTTGCCCCGTACACAATTTGCGGATCGATATAGCGGCAAGTTATATTTATGATGGTCAACTATTTTCCAGCAAAGAATACTCTTATGCGTGACTATACGCGCTCCTGCCTCCATATAGATCCCCTTTCGCCACCAGTAATCCTGCGTTAAAGGCAGGATTAGCTTCGCCGCGAACTGTGAGGCGCTGTTTCAAGCAGCCGTCTAGTTAGCTGTGTCTATGTCCTGTCTCTTGTCGGTTTCACTTCCATTCATCCTAATACCGCTTCAAGAAAAAGGACATCATTCATGGACACTATTCAGGCGCGTTCTGTGCAACGTGGAACACTGTTTGTCGTCATCGCCAGCGCATTATGGGGGACGGTGGGCGTTGCCTCACAAGCGCTCGTTAATCTCACCAGCACGACTCCCCTGACTATTAGCTATTTGCGGCTAGTGATAGCCGCGCCGATTCTGCTCGTCATAGGCTGGCAACTCTTGGGACGCAGTATGTGGTCAATCTCGCGGCGCGATGTTGGCCTCATGATGTTGATCGGACTGCTCACGGCAACCGATCAAGTGCTGTACTTTGCCGCGATCTCGTTTACCGGAGTCACCATTGCCACGCTGATCGCTGTATGCTCTGCGCCCATACTGGTCATTCTGATGACTGCCGCGCTCGAACACACCATGCCCACACCGTTTATCCTAAAAATGGTGGCGCTGGCCTTAGTCGGGGCGGTGCTGCTGGTGGCGGGCAGCGCCACCACGACGCACTATAACTCATCGTTGGTGGGCGTGGCCCTTGCCGCCGGATCAGCCTTGACTCATTCAAGCGTGCTCATGCTCGGTAAATTCCTTTCAGGCAAATACCATGCGTTGCAAATCACCGCGATAGGGTTCAGCACCGGGGCGATCTGTCTGTTTGCGCTTTCGCATCTCGTGGTATCTGCCGCCGGAAACTATCCGCTGACGGGCTGGGCGCTGATCCTCTATCTGGGGGTGGTGCCAACGGCGCTGGCCTATGGGTTGTTTTTGATCGGAATGCGTACCACCTCAGCGCCAGTTGCCAGTATCCTGATTCTCCTAGAACCACTGACCGCCGCCGTGCTGGCTTGGATCTTGTTCGGGGAGCGCTTGCTGCTGCCGGGGATCGTCGGCGCGGGGCTGTTGCTGGGCGCGATCTACGCACTGTCCAGAGAATCTCGCTAAAGGTCGATCCTTAGGCAAAACGCGGTTGATGTAGGGACAGGGCTTGCCCTGTCCGGCATTGGTGGAGGGATACCAAACGCGGACAACGCAAGCATTGTCGCTACCAAACACGCATTGGTAAACATCGACAAACGCGTACAAAGTGGGCATTGTCCCTACAAACGCGGTTGATGTAGGGACAGGGCTTGCCCTCTCCGGTCTTGGCTTCAGTCTTGGCTTCATTAGCCAGCGGTGAGAGAATGGCGTAGTTCGTCACTTCTACGCACGGATTTTACAGTTCGGTTACAACTTGGATCTACAACCATGCTTGTGTATTCGATATGTTGAGGAGGTTGGTATGGTAAAGTTTTCCAAGTGGTTAATGCTAGCAGCGACAATTGTGATTTTGGCAGGCATGGCGACAGTGCAATCGCAGCCGACTCTGGCGCAGGGCGGCGGTGGGTTTGGAGGTCGCCCCTCTATCGCGGTTCAGGCGTTTAATGCCTGCACCACGACGAATTATGCGGACATCACCGCGAAAGCCCTCGGCATTACGTCGGCGGTACTGCGTAAGGATATTTTCAGTGGGCAAGCGCTGCCCGATATTGCCAGCGCTGCGAACGTCGATATAAAGACGTTCAGCGATACGCTTCAGGCGGCACGCAAAGCCGACATTGATCAGGCCGTGACGGATGGCGTACTGACGCAGGCCGAAGCAGATGCACTATCGGCTCCGCCACGTCAGCCCGGTCAGGCAGCAACACGCCCTGCGAACGGTGGTAATGGTGGTGGTAACGGTGGTGGTAATGGCAATCCGCCGCCCCGTCCGCAAGCCCAAGCCGCGTTCCCCGATATTAGCAACATGCGCGTCATCTTGGCTCAATTGTCAGGGGCCACGCCCGCTGCACCCGGTGGTGGTAATGGCGGCGGCGGCAATGGCCCGCGTGGTGGCGCTGGATTTGGCGGCTTCGGTTTTGGCAACGGCATGTTCAACGTTGTCAAGCAATATGTAGTTGCCGCACAGCCCCTCAACATCAAATGTGCCGATCTGGTCAAGACCTTGATCACCCCTCCCGGCATGTCGATTTCTGCGCTTGCCACTACCCAGAAGGTCGATGTGCAGACGGTGAGCGATGCGCTGACCAAAGCCTATAAGGATGCACTGGCGCAAGACGTGACCGATGGCATCATTACCCAAGCCGAGGCTGACCAACTCAGCCCGGTGGTGGACAAAGCCGTGTCAACCTTCGTGAGCAATCCTTATGTGATGGGTCAGCAAGCAACTCCCGCCAAATAGCTGACCATTGCTAAATTGATAAGTCGGTAAGTCGGTAAAAAAATTAGACCACTGTATTTAGCATAGTGAATACAGGGTCTAATTTTTTACACCGTTCCCGTTGTCCCGCCGACTCCATTTACGGATAACGCAAAATGCCGGACAACGCAGGTATTATCACTACAAAACACGATCTCTTGTAGGGACTGGGCTTGCCCTGTCCGGCATTGGTGGAGGGATACCAAACACGGACAACGCAAGCATTATCCCGACAAAATTACTGCATTGGTTGCCCTCGCCATAACGTCAAGGTATCCAGATAGGGTTGGAATCTGAATATCCTTCGTAGCCGGGATAGGTCAGTTGGGTTTTATGGGAACCGTCTATATCGACGATAGTTATCCGATACGGATCTCCCGTACCTTTAATCTGAGAAACATAAACGATATGCCTGCTATCCGGCGACCAGTAAGGTAGTAAATTGACTCCATCCTTAGTGATCTCAGTTCGATTAGAACCGTCGGCATTCACAATATTAATGTTCGTATTTCCACCCATTGTGAAAGCAATATGTTGACCATCGGGGGACCATCGAGGAATAGCAGCTACCGCAATTTTCTCCGTAAGCCTTTGCAAATTAGACCCATCAGTATCTATTGTAAAAAGGCTGTGTGTTTGATATGACAAAAATACAATATGTTTGCCGTCCGGTGACCAAGAGGGGTTAATCCCACCCCCCCATTCTTTGGTAACTTGAGTAATTCCAGACCCAGCAGCGTTCATAATAAATATTTGATCACTGTCTATGGTTGATTTTTCAACATGCCCTACATAGGCAATACGCTTGCTATCAAACGACCAAGAATAGCGATATCCCTCCCGCGTTAATTTCATAAGATTTGAATCCCCCAGATTGGCAATATATATGACTAGCTTATCGCTGCCAATAGGGCTACCGTCAGGGATGATAATTACGTGTTGTCCATCAGGTGACCAAATACGTCCAGATCTTGACTGTGCAAATATCGGATTATCTATTTTTAGCTCATGTAGATCAGTTCCATCAGCATTGATGATATATGTCTTTATCGAATTGTCGGCAACCCTTTGCGTTTGAAAAATAATCCTGCCCGTCAGCTTGTCCAAGAGGGTGTCTTCGGGCGTGAGGCCGGGAATAGGTGTGCTGGTCGAGAGTCGTGCAACCGCCGTTGGGATAATGTGAGGTGGCACCAGTCGGAGGCCTCGGATAAGCATAACAAGGATCACGGCTGCCACGAGCAAACACACCACAAGGCACGATAGCTGCCATGTGGCGAGTCTGGGGCTGCGTTTACGTTTTTCTTTGGGGTGGTTGGCGGGCTGCATGGCGAGATCCTTTGCGTCGATGAAGTGGGCAGCATCAGGTGACTAGATTATAGATCTAGTGTGGTAGTGAGCGGCATCTCATAGTTTATACATTTCTGGCAAATAGACCGCCGCACATGCCCTACGAAACATACGGTAGGGACTGGGCTTGCCCTGTCCGCTGATTGGCAATCATCAGAAAAATGTCGGACAACGCAAGCATTGTCCCTACAAGGGCGGGGTCAATTTATTGCGCCACGCCTCCGCCTCTGCTCTGGCGCGACGACAGCGATCCAGAATGCGTTGTGCTTCGTCTGGATTGCTTTCAAGATGCTGTGTGAAAAACTCTGAAACCACAGACGCGACGATGCCCTTGACTTCGGGATTTACAAATACCACATTGGTTTGACTCTTGAACTGTGGATAAGGATGTTTGATGCTGACTACTGCGGTCAAGCCTTCGAGCGTGTTCTGACCGATAAAATTGGCCTCATTGTCTTTAAAGAAGCCTGTTTTATGCGCCCATTTGTTAATTGTGCGGGTCAGGGCTGTGCGAAATCCCGTCCAATGGGTGCCACCATCGGGTGTTTGGACAGTATTCACGAAGGTGAGTTCGGTGGTGCGCAAGTCATCGGTGTATTGGAAGGCAAAATCGATCTCGATGATCTTTTCCCGATTGGTGTCTTTGTCTACATAGACGGTTTTTGTACCACTTATTACAGTGTGAAGCGGGTTTCGGCTGCGATTGAGATATTTCACAAAGCTCGTGAGGCCACCCTCAAAATAGAAGGTGGTTTCACGCGGCAGCCCTGTCTCACGTTGATCCACTAAATGAATGGTGAGTCCCGGCAGGATGTACGCAAGTTCGCGACACCGATTCGCCAGTGTGTTGAAGTTGAAGTCATGCACCTTGAGCAATTCAAGAAAAATCTCAGCATCGGGATAGAACGTGATTGATGTTCCCGTTGATTCGCCCTCGTTCATCGGGCGGATTTGCTCAAGATCGCTGGTACGCACTCCACGCGCATAGCTCTGCCGCCACAGATAGCCATCGCGTCGAACCTCAGCGATAAGCGATTCGGAGAGCGCATTGACCGCGTTAAGGCCAATGCCGTGCATCCCACCCCATACACAGTAAAGAGGATTCCTGATACGACCACCAGCGAATATGATGGTCAACTCAACTTCAAGCTGCGAAATACCCTCTCTTGGATAGATAGCGACAGGAATACCGCTACCATTGTCTGAAATCGTAATGGAGCCATCGGCGTGAATGACTAATTCAATCTTGTCGCAAAGCCTAACCATTGCCTCATTTATTGAGTTATCAAGCACTGCATAGAGCATGTTATCTATCGCGTCTGGTCGGCTCCCTATATACATCCCCGGTCGGAAACGGACATGATCCAACCCTTTCAACACTTGAATATCGTCTGCGACCTGTTGCTGACGCGGGGTTAACTCGTTGGGAGTTGCCATGAATGCCTCCTGAATTGTGCTGGGCTTCGGTGAAAGTTGATGCGCTGCAATCCCCTATATTTTACCACGCCGACACGGTATCTCTAAGCGTTTCGACTCCTCTTAAACCGTTCCCATTTGGACGCGCCCAGAGTGGAACTACACAGTTAACCCCACCAAATACACGGACAACGCAGGCATTGTCCCTACGAAATACGCCTTGAATGTAGGGACAGGGCTTGCCCTGTCCGCTGATTGGCAATCGTCAGAAAAATGCCGTACAACGCAGGCATTGTCCCCACAAAACACGCATGACGGTAGGGTTGGGTCAATTGGCTTTCACACGTTCTCCGAGCAAATGATCGATAACATCCTGTGCGGTATAGCAATTTTGCCCCGATGGAATAAACTGCCGCAGATTGACCAGATCATTGCCTGTCGTGACAACGGGTTTTTCGACATAGCCCGATTTGCGATACTGCGGAAAGCCAGCCGTCGCCGCGAGATTATTGCACAAGCAGATCCGCCCAACGGTATCTTCGGCCTGTCCCCCTTTGCGGACGTAATCTTTAACCGGCTCGGCGGAACACCGATAGCCTAGCTTGCCGTCAGGCCGCTTATACGGCGTGCGTAAGAAGCTGAGATCGCACAGCCGGGGACGTGCTTCATAGACCGTGTTATCGGTCATTGTCCCTTCCATGAGTGCGACCTTGAACGGAAAGCCTGTTGGCGAGGCGGTGGGGCTGGTAAATACCTGTACTTCGTCCTTCAGCACCTTGTCGAGAATCGCCGTTCGTAGCTGCGGACTCATGCCTGACTCTTGGCAAAAGGCGAAAGCCGTCCCCACCTGAATGCCCGCTGCCCCTTCATTTAAGGCTAGTTGAAGCTGGTCAGGGTTGCCATACGCGCCCGCTAGCCAGAACGGTAAGCCGATCTGCCGCATTTTTGCCAGATCGACCCGATCTTTGTCGGTGTAGACAGGTTCGCCAAGCTCATCCAGCACTAGCTCACCGCGTGGCGGCGCGTTATGTCCGCCGGCGAGTGGCCCCTCAATGACGAACCCGTTGATCGCCCCTTCGCTGCGTTTCAACAGCGCTTGTGCCAACACAGTCGAAGCGATGATCGGCAAGAACTGTGGACGCTTTAATCGGCCTACTTGATCAGCAAGTCCGGGGAATATTTTTTCGGGGGTAAAGCACAGGCGATAGTCGTCGTCTTTCTCCGCCCCATGCACATCAATTCGATAGAACGTTTCTTCGTGGTTCGCCAGTTTATCCAGAATGCCCGCGATCTGGCTGGGGATGCCTGCGCCCATGATCACATAATCGACCCCCGCCAACATCGCGCCATACAGCGAAGCCATGTTGGGCATCTGGATCTTCTCCATGAGATTGATGCCGACTAACCCGGTATGCCCTTCTTTTGCCAGAAAGACTTCCACAAAATTGGCGATAACCGTCAGCCTGTCCAGTGTTTTTGTAGGGGTTGTCGTGTAGGGAGGGGGATTTTTGTAAGGCGTTCCGGGCGCTTTGCTACCATCAATATAGTAGGCCGTTAAGATTTGTTGGACAGGCTCTTGGAATGGAAAGTTTGCTAGGGCGTAACGTACCTGTCCATTGAGATCGCCATCCATGAGGCGGCTGATCATGACGCGGCTGATCCCGGTGCCGGACACTACACCCAGTTGCCCCGCCTGTGAAACTGTGCGGGCTAGTCGCCAGTCTGAGATGGCAACCCCCATCCCGCCCTGAATGATGATTGGTAAATTCGTGTTCATAGATAACCCCATCTTTGTTCAACACCACATTCTAGAGTGTTAAACACCGTCCTCTCCAGTTCGCTTGTCACTACTTTAGGTGAGGAATGTCACCTTTTCCTCTGGGCGACCCCGTTCCCATTTGGACGCGCCCAGAATGGAACTACACAGCATAATAGAACAGGTGTACTATATGAACAAGTGTTCTACTCCTGTCCCGGTCAACGGGCTACACACAGCCGGACACGACCCTCTTCGCAGCGGGTGAGCGGCAGGAGTATGCACTTGTTAACCCCACCAAATACACGGACAACGCAAGCATTGTCCCTACAAAACACGCCTTGAATGTAGGACAGGGCCTGCCCTGTCCGCCGATTGCAATCGTCAGAAAAATGCCGGACAACGCAAGCATTGTCCCTACAATCCAAACGGCATTTCTTAGGGACAGGGCTTGCCCTGTCCGCCGCTAAATAGGTATCGCAAACGCGGAAAGGAGAAAAATGCCAACCCAAGAATTCGTTGCCCTGCTGGCGACTTTTTTGGCGGTGTTTGTCGGGACACTGTTCCGCATGTCGCACGTTACGCACCGCATCACCGCCGCCACTGAGAACGTCGGCAAGCTGGACGAGCGCGTCCAAACGCTCGAAGCCGCCAATCTGGATCTGCACATCGAGAATGCAGCGCTGCGTGGGCGTTTGGACGAACAGCGCGAAAATTACAGCGTCCAGATCGCCCGCTTGCAGAACAAGGTAGACGAACTGACACTGGCGCTAGCAGCGGGCAAAGTTCGCGAAACCGAATTGGGCGCACAGCTTGACACCGCCACCGAACATCTCACCCAAGCCCGCGCCGAGGTCGTCCAATTAACGGCGAAGGTCGCGGCATTGGAAACCAAATCGACCTATCTGGCGGAAGAATTGGTACGGCTGCGGGCGGCGTAGGAGATCTGGTTGACCCCTAACCCCCAACCCCTTCCCCCGCAAGCGATGGAAGGGGAGTCAGGCGTTTCTGAAAGTCCCTCCTCGCGTGCGGGGAGGGATTTAGGGTGGGGTCAATGGATTGTTGAATAAATAGGGGGCGCAGTGAATGACCGACTACCGCACTGGGGATGGAATTGTGCGCTTTGTGCGCGACGTGCTGCACGCCGACCCCACCCCATACCAGATCGCGATCTTGCAGGCGCTGGTCGAGTATCGGCGGGTGGCGGTGCGCGGCCCACACGGACTCGGCAAAACGGCGCTGTCGGCGTGGGTGGTGTTGTGGAGCCTTGCCGCCTTCGATACCGATGTCAAGGTTCCGGTCACGGCGGGCGCATGGCGACAGTTGGAAAAGTTCACCTTCCCAGAGATCCGCAAATGGGCAGCCAAAGCCGATTGGGAGAAAGTGGGCTTGCAGGTGCGGCGCGGCAAGGAAATCTTCGATCTGTTCATCAAATTGGAGAACAAGGAAGCCTTCGCCGTCGCCTCGGATAATCCCGCGCTGATCGAAGGGGCGCACGCGAGTACCGTGACCTTTGTGCTGGATGAAGCCAAGGCCATCCCGAATGATATTTGGGACGCGGCAGAAGGGGCATTTTCGGCGGCGGGCGAGGATACGGGCTTTCAGGCGTTCGCGCTGGCGATTAGTACGCCGGGGACACCATCGGGGCGCTTCTATGAAATCTCGTCGCACAAACCGGGCTTTGACGATTGGCACGCCATCCACGTCACGCTCGAAGAATCGATTGCCGCCGGACGCATCAGCCGCAGGTGGGCAGACCAGCGCCAAGCGCAGTGGGGCGAAACCAGCGCCGTCTATCAAAATCGCGTGCTGGGCGAATTCGCGGACTCGGACGAGGAAGGCGTGATCCCGTTGTCGTGGGTCGAACAGGCCAATCGGCGTTGGGACGAATGCGGCGGCACAGGCGAAGGGCGCGTGTGCTATGGGGTCGATCCAGCTTACAAAGGCACAGACAAGACCGCCATTGCGCGGCTGGTCGGCAATGTGTGTGAGCGCATCGATACCTATTCGCGGCAAGACACCATGCAAACCGTAGGCCGCGTGATCGCACTGGTGGACAAGCAAACGCCCATCGGCGTAGACGTGATCGGGGTCGGTGCAGGAGTCTATGATCGGCTGCACGAACAGGGCTACTCTGCCACGCCCGTCAATGTCGCCAACGCGACAGACATGCACGATAGCAGCGGTCAGCAAGGCTTCGTCAATTTGCGTTCGGCGCTGTGGTGGATGCTGCGCGATGCGCTCGATCCGAGTGGCGATGTGCTGCTAGCTATCCCGCCCGACGACATTCTCACAGGCGATCTGACTGCGCCAACATGGAGCTACACCAGCAGCGGTCACATCAAGATCGAGAGCAAGGACGAAATGCGGGCGCGGATCGGGCGCTCAACCGATAAAGCCGATGCGCTGGCGCTGGCACGCTATGTGGCGGTGCGGTCAAGCCGGAAGATTATGGGATTCGTGTAGGGATTAAACAAATCATCGGACACGGCACTGCCGTGTCCCTACGAAACGCGCCTTGAATGTAGAGACAGGGCTTGCCCTGTCCGGCGTTGGTTGGTGGATTGATACGGGCGCGGACAACGCAAGTATTGTCCCTACATAACACGCCTTGAATTGTAGCGACAGGGCTTGCCCTGTCCGCCGATTGCCAATCGTCGCAAGAATGCCGGACAACGCAAGCATTGTCCCTACATAACACGGTTTGGACGTAGGGACACGGCACTGCCGTGTCCGGTATATGGTGTGGAAAGGATCGTGTCCATGAACCATTCACTCGATAACGCGATGCGCGTGCTGCGCAGTGCGGCGACACGCTTTGCCTACAAAACGCAGTTCGCTCAAATCATCCGGGCGAACTATGGCAGCAGTGGCATCAACAACACCGCATGGAGCGATCTGAGCCGCTTCCGGCAACAGGCCGACTATTACACGCGCTCGCCTTGGGTGTACATCGCCGTCAACAAGATCGCCACGACGCAAGCGTTGGTCGAACTGAAGGTGCAGCAGGTCGTGGGCGAGAGCAAACGCGATGTGATGAATCATCCGCTGGAGCAGCTCTTGCGGAAGCCGAATCAGTGGCAGTCGCAGTTCGAGTTCTTGGAGATGACCTACGGCTATCGTGAGATTTCCGGGAACTGCTATTGGTTCCTGAACGGCGCAGAAACTGGACAACCGACTGAGCTAATCGTGCTGCGGCCTGATCGGGTGCGCGTGGTGCCGGGTCACAGCAGCGAGAATTTGCTAGGCGGCTACCTGTACGAAGTCGATGGCGTGCAAGTTCCGCTTTCGGCAAAGGAAGTCGTTCACTTCAAGCTGTTCAATCCGCTGGATGACTATTACGGGCTATCGCGAATGCAGGCGGCGGCGCTCGGTATTCAGGCGGATCTGGCGATGGAGCAGTACAACTACAACTATTTTGGCAAGGATAAAGCCGTGCCAGCCGGATTGGTCAGCATCAAAGACCCGGTGAGCGATCAGGACTTCGAGCGCATCCAGAACGAGTTTCGCGAGAGCTACGGCGGCACGCAGCGCAAAACGGCCTTCATTCGCGGTAGCGCCGTGCAGTGGCAGGAGCTTGGCCTCTCGCATCGCGACATGGAATTCGAGAGTGGGCGGCTGTTCAACCGCGACGAGATTTACCAAATCTTCGGGATTCCGCCGGGGCTGCTGGATAAAAGCAGCACTCGCGCTAATGCCACCGTCGCCAACGAAGCCTTTACCCGCGATACGGTGTGGCCCGGTATGGTCGCCGTTGCCAGCAAGCTCACCACAGACCTTTGCCCGTATTGGGGCGATGACCTGATCGTGGAACCTGTAGACATCCGGCTCAAGGATCGCTTGGCGGAACGCCGCGAGATTTTCAGTGCCAGTCAGTTTCTTTCGGTCAACGAAATGCGTGCCAAATATTTCAGCTTGGGGCCTGTCGCGTGGGGCGATAAACCCGCCGCACTGATCGCCGCCGAAGCCAAACAGGGCGCATCGGGCGCATCAGGTGGATCGACGATAACGCCAGCAGCACAGGGCGCGTCTACCGATGGCGGCGATACCTCATTGGACGGGGCGGGCGATGGTGGCGCGGGGGGTTGACCCCACCCTAAATCCCTCCCCGCACGCGAGGAGGGACTTCAATACACTGGCGTTTGCTCCCCTTCCATCGCTTGCGGGGGAAGGGGCTGGGGGTTAGGGGTCAATTGTTTGAAGCAAGGAGCATCACAATCCATGAGCAAAGGCCGAGGACGACATTGGCTAGCCCCGATTCTGCAAAATTGGGCGCAGAACCTCCTGCTGCAAGTGCAGGTCTGGACAACCCTACAGATCGCGGCGCTGCAAGTACGGCTATTGGTCGCGGTGACGCTGGCAGAAACGCAAACCGCCGTCGCGCTCAAGTTGGCAACGGATTTGCTACGCGCCGAAACACAGTTAGCGCTGGTCGTGGTTCAGCAAAAAGAAGATGCGGATCTGCGCGACGCTGAGACTCGGCTGCGCGACGAAATACGAGTCGAAGTCGCCAGCGCCGAAGCACGTATCCGAGCGGAGGTGGGCAATGATCGAGGGCGCAGCGAAACCCGTTATGCGCGTGGTCCGCAGTAATCGGGCGACACGGGCGGATCGGGCGGTGTATCGGCAAACGCGAGTCACCGAGTCGGATGATATAGAAGACGCGGGTGACAGCGCGGCAATTGAGGCCATCGACACGGCCTCAACCGATAACGGCACAGGCATTATTGATCTATCGATTAATGTGCCGGACAACGCGGGCATTGTCCCTACATAACCCACGTAATTTGTAGGGACAGGGCTTGCCCTGTCCGCCGATTGGCAACATCGAAAAAATACCGGACAACGCAAGCATTGTCCCTACAAAATCGCGCCTCGAGGTAGGGACAGGGCTTGCCCTGTCCGCCAATTGGCAAACGTCGGCAAACGTCGGCACATGACGAAAGGAAACCAATGGACACAACCATAAAGGCAATGGGTGAAGATCGGGTGGGCGGCTATCTGGTGGTGTTCGGCGGGCCGCACCAAAAAGACCTGCAAGACGAATACTTCACACCCGAAACCGATCTCGGCTTGGACTTCTTCGATAAGCGTCCGGCGCTCTACCATCACGGGCAAGATCCACAGGTTAAGGGCGCAATCATGGGCGTGATCGATCTCTTGCGCCGCGATGAGATCGGCATCTGGTGCGAAGCGCAGTTGGATAAACGTTCGCGCTACGTCGATGCGATCAAGCGCTTGGTGGCAAAGGGGGCGCTGTCGTGGTCGAGCGGATCGCTGCCCAACCTTGTGCAGAAAGCCGCCGATGGACGCATTATGCGCTGGGTCATCGTCGAAGGATCGCTGACTCCGACACCCGCCGAACCGCGCCAAACCGGAATCAAAAAGCTGTCGGATGCGGCAGCGGTAGCCACCAGCTACAAAGCGATGGGGCTATCGACAGCGCCGTTGGGGTTATTCGTACTCGAACACGATCTAAATGATCAAACTGTGAAAGAGGGTGAAGCATTGGAACCAATGAATAAGGCTACCAAGACACTACCTGCACCGCAGGAGTCGCGGATCGATGTGCTGCGGGCGACCAAGTTCAGCGCCCTGTCGGCGGCGGATATGTCGTTTCTGGCGGAGATTCTCGGCAACAGCCATCAGGGCTGGACTCCCGGCGAGACGTTCTGGCGCGAACTGGCTGACAAAACCTTCAAGGCGGTAGATCGCGGCGTGCTGCCCCCCGATGCACTGCGCGGTTTGGGCGAAAGCGGCATCAAGTCTGCCAACGACATTAACACTGTCGGGACGAGTGGCGATGGTGGCGCATGGGCACCCGATATGTGGCGGGCGGAGTTGTGGCTGCGAACTCGTCAGGATAACACGGTTGCGCCGCTGTTCCAGATGATCGAGATGCCGAGCAATCCCTACGAACTGCCCTACGAGTCCACCGACCCGACAGTGTACTTTGTCGCGGAAACCAACGATAGCACCACGCTTAACCCTAGCAGCAGCCCGATCCCGGTCACGAAGATCGGCGCAGCCAAGCAGACCATGACCGCTAAGAAGCTGGCCTTGCGCGTCACATGGTCGAGCGAACTCAACGAAGACGCGCTGATCCCCGTAGTTGAAAATTATCGCCGCCAGTCGATCCGCGCCATGCAGAACGCCATCGATAATCTGCTGGTGAACGGCGATACGGTCAACAGCAACGCCAACGTCAACACCGATCAATCGCCCACTGCCGGGACAAAGTTCTTGGCCTTCGACGGGCTGCGTAAATACGCCCTTGTCACCAATACCGCCCAGAAGAAAGACGGCGCAGGCGCTCCGACTCTGCCCTTGCTGCGTGCCACGCGCTATCTGTTGGGCGGCGCTTACGCGACCCAACCTCGCAACTGCGCGTGGCTTGTCGATGACATGACCTACGCCGCCTTACTCGGTTTGCCCGAATTCCTGACGATGGATAAGGCTGGCCCCGCTGCCACCAATATCACCGGGCAGGTCGGCGTGATCGAAGGGGTGCCAGTCTTTGCCAGCGCCGAACTGGGGCTATCGCTGGCGGCTTCGGGCAAGATCAGCACGGCGACTCCGGCGAACAACACCAAAGGTCAGGCGATTATCGTCTTTCGCCCGAACTGGCTGGTCGGCTATCGTCGCCAAGTGACCGCCAATGTCGAGTTCTTGCCGTGGTCGGATGTGTACAGCTTGGTCGTCTCGGCTCGCGTCTGCCTGATCAGCCAAGACACGACCAGCGCCGCCGAGGTTTATGATCTGACGGTCTAGGTCTACGGACAAGGCAGGTGTTGTCCCCTCCATAACGTAAATTTGTAGGGACAGGGCCTGCCCTGTCCGCGCTGCCACCCTTAGACGATTGCGCGAGGGTGGCCTGCACATTAACAATTGAATATTTCGGCTCTATAATAGGATGAGCAATGCCTGCACATCGGGAAAGATTGAAAGCGATGTTATCAAGCGCTCAACTTACGGAAGCTGAATACAACACCCTCGTGACGCTGTTGGATGAGTTCATCGATACGGTAGGCGAAGATGAGTCGCATCCATTGGCTTCACTGATTGAAGTCATCAGTATCCTGATCGAGCGCTACGAAGACGAGCACGTTCCTACGCTTTAAGGTTTGACCCATTCAGCGGACAGGGCAAGCCCTGTCCCTACAGCCAAACCGTATTTCGTAGGGACAATGCTTGCGTTGTCCGCTGATTTGCCGACCATTCCAATATCGGACAGGGCAAGCCCAGTCCCTACAACCAGACGGTAATTTGTAGGGACAATGCTTGCGTTGTCCAATTGCTGAACATACCCCCCACAATCCCCAATAATCCTCCGACAAAATTTTTACCCAGCCATAAATAGGTTTATGTCGCCTATATGGTTTTGTGCTGCCTGATACAAGGAGAGGATTACACATGCCGAATCTACCAAGTGAGCAGATCTTTAGCTCGTTCACGCTGGCGACTCTGGCCTTCAGCCAACCGAACGTGGCGGCGAGTCAAGCCAGTGTCGCGCTCGACGTGAACCAATCGACAGCATCAGGACTCGGCGTAACGGACGCGATCGCGCCGTGGGCTGGCTCGATTGTGGGGATCGCCGTGCGGGCGAATGCCAATACGTTCGCTTAATAAACGACTGCAATTTATCCCATTTACATTGACCGTAACTGGTCATATAAAACCCAAGAATAGCAGTGCCAATAACCGGGCGATACAGCCCGTTGTAGAGAGGGTAGACCGATGACGAAGGGCTATGTACTGTGCTTGGCTTGTAACGAGCAGGAAGTCCCATTTACCCAAGATTACTGTGCAGACTGTTTGAAGCGAAAAGAGGTGATCGACGAATTAGAAGGCAATCCAGCCCTAAAAGCAACCATGATCTCACTCCGAAATGAACAGCAAAACCAAGAGCGTCGCTTAGACTACCGGGCCGATTATGATCCTAGCCCGGAGCAAGAGATCGAAATGCAAGAACTGATCGAACGCCAAACAGCCCAGCCAGCGGAAAAACACCCTATAGGCAGCTTCACTCACTTTCTGGAATCGATCTGGTTCTTAGACCTTTTCACGCCAGCGCAAATCGCGCAATTTACACCTCTGGAGCGCGTGGTAATCGACACAGTAGCGATTTACACCTACAAAACGAAAGTAGGAGACAACGAGGATAGCCTGCTTTCCGAACATAAAGAACTTGAGGTGCAGGTCAACGCAGTCAATCACCTAGCTATCAGGACTGGGTTGCTGGACAAACCTTTGTCCATATGGCAGTATCGGAAGCGGCGCAAGGCCGCCCTGCTCAAAGCCAAAGCAATGGGCGTAAGTGTCAGTTACAGTTCGATTAAAAATCGGTTAGAGGTGAGTTAGGGAGTATCTTTTTGGCGATTCTCATCGCCTTAGTAAGTAGGGGTACTCTCCAAAGGCAATGGCCCTGATCAGTAGGCATTGATAAGGGCCATTTGGAGAACCACTTTTAACAACCCTCTGTCGTTTTGGCAGCTAATAGCAAAAAGACTTCCTTGCCGGGAAGCCTTCTAGCGAAGCCGCTAATTTCGCTCTATTTGTGACGATAGAGCTTTGTAAACAGCAGCACATTTGATAAGGGAGTATCGAAATGGCAACCGTTCATAACACATATTCTACCACGAAACCGACCAAAGACACACAGGCGATGGTTGGTTGGATTACCTCAGCGAACGAGACGCTAAACAAGAAAATTAGGGACGTGATCCCCTATGCCGAGTGTGTCAGCGAATATGGATTCACCCGGTGGGGCATACTCGCCTATGTCTATCCGCTCTTTGTCAGCAGTACTGTCGGTAGATTGAGTTTATATAACGAACCTATCTTCGAGCGGCGCTGGACTCCCGACTTCAAAAAAAAGCCGAAATCACTCACATTCTTGGGTGCAAGCGAAGTTGAGACATTGGCAAGATTGGTACAAAAGAGCAAAGGTGTTTTTGATCCAAGCCTGTACAAGCCGCACCTTTATATTTACCCACCTGAGCAAAAGGCTTTTACGCAGCGGGCTATCCTCCGTTGTTGGGATGGGGCGCTGTTTGCCAAAATTCAGAGCATCGTCCCTGATCTTAGGTATGTTCAGACACCCTGCAAACGGTATGGGAAAGAGACTGGGGAGTATGTCTGTTTTAGTAATAGACACACCTGCCATTTCAAGAAAAGTCCAGCCTATGAGATTGAAGATGCCGTGCTCACGACCATAGCCGTAGACCTAACCACCGTCGATCACATGCTTAAAGGCGCATATGTCTCAACCGACTGTAAGGCGATAACTGTCCCTGAAAGAGAACAATATACCACGCAAGAGTACACAACCCCTGTAATGTGGTACTCCGACAGTGGATCTACGATTATAGCCGACGTGGTGAGCAGTGAAGCCGTGTATATACCCGCAACGCCTTCGAGGGACGGGCTAGGCCGCTGGACTTGGGAAAACAGCCGTGAGGAACGCCAGTATGCAGGTGAGGTGTCATTTGGCACTTGGAGTAAACATATAATGCGAGACCTCGATGATACAGGCATAGACTTGGACTGGCTGTTTGGAAGCGTACCAAGCCTCGACCGACAGGCAACACGGCAACTATTAGCCCTGTTTGAGCCTGACCCACGCAGGCAAGCACTTGACCAAGCAATGACACTCGCCCACGCGAAAATTGGGTAACTGCCTTTGAGAAGTAGATCAGCCATCGTCCCTGTCAGCGAGATAGTAAACGGTAATTTAGAAGCGCTGATATACCCACCTAAAGATATATGTATATATAGGTGGGTATAAAATCGCAACCAAGCAAGTCGCTGACAGAGTAAACAGCCGATAAAACAGAAAACGTAGTTACCCAACAAAGGAAACCATGAGAAACGAATTTTTGCCAACAGTCAGATGGGATAGAGACGAGAGCGCCTACAAACTGCATGGCGAATCTGGCATTACTGTCGGCACACCAGAGTGGTTCGTCAGTTTGGCTGAAATAGCGTGCTTTAATGTAGAGACTCGCGACGGGTTTACCTATCACGCTCGAAGCGAAAACCGAAGAGGTAGTGTCTATTGGTACGCCTATAAAAAGTTAGGCGGAAAGCTGTACAAAGAATACCTCGGCAAAACGGTACTGCTTACCGGGGATGTTTTAAACAAAGCGGCGCACGCTCTAGGCCCCGGTAACATTGCCTATGCTACAGCCTCACATAACCCGCAGGATGCTAGAACCCCGCAGACTAAAAAACCCGCCCGTGCTAGAAAGCTGTACAGCGCAACGGCTATCGACAATCCGCCAGTCGCGCACGATGAGACCCGGCGCTATACCCGCTTACAGGCCGCGTGCATACTTGATATAACCCCGTCTCAATTCGACTACATCAAGGAAAAACAAGGTATCCAGCACGTCGATGCTCTCCACTCTGGTAAATATAACGAGAATTTCACCTATCTGTACTCCGCTGACAGCATAAATGAAATGGCTCGGCACATCAAAAAGCGGCGAAAGCGACCCTCAAAAGCGTAAGATCCCCGCTCCCCTCTGTAAGCCCCGTCTAGACCGCTAAAAACCAAGATGAGAGTAAACCCCATGTCAGAGATTCGCGATTCAAACGGCAAGTTCAAAGCTGGCAACCCCGGAGGCCCCGGCAGGCCAAAGCTAGCCGATGACTTACCAGTGATAGAAGGTATCAAGCAAGCTGGCTCGGCTGAGAAGGTCGCCGCTATGCTGGATAGGCTATATGCCGCTGCGTTGAGAGGCAACGTGAGAGCCGCCGAACTATGGCTTGCCTATATAGCGGGCCGTCCACAGGAGAAAATTAAGCTCACAACCGACAGTGATGTTGTGCGCGTAACGCTCCATTGGGGTGGGCAGTCAGCCGATGATAACCCGGCTCTGGACACTACCGCCCAGCCCGTGATTGAATCGGGAGAAAGCTAGGCGCGGCAATCACTATTATCGGAACTAAAGCCCACCAATAGCAGTATAGCGCCATAGAGAAGAACTTCACAGAGAGTAATCCAACAAATGAGCCGTACTGACCTAAATACAACAGGTCAATTGAAAACAAGAATCACAACATATCAATTGAGAAAGGAGAATGAATGCCACGCCAGATAGAGCTAACCCTGCCAGCAATGCACCCAGCACAGCTCGAAGTATTCAACTGTCCAGCACGTTACCGCGTGTTGAGTAAGGGGCGTAGGTTTGGCGGCTCTATGCTTGGGGCAATCGAAGCGGTAGCTTGTGCCTCGCAACGTGGGCAAGTGTGGTACGTCTGTCCTAGCTTCCCAATGGCAACCGAACGCTGGACAGAGCTTTGCATCCTAGCACGCCAGTATCCAGAAACCACGATACTAGAGGGGCCACGTTCAATAACGTTTCCCGGCGGCGGCAAGATAACGGTCAAGAGCGCCCATGAGCCGAACAGTTTGCGCGGTAGCGGCTTAGATCTAATCGTGCTCGATGAGGCGGCGTACATTCAAGACCTTTTGAAGCTGTTTGGGGAAGTCCTGTTACCTACGCTGCTTGACCGCAAAGGCAGGGCTTTATTCATATCCAGCCCGAACGGACTAAACGCATTCAGAACGCTCTTTGTGCGCGGCCTCGACCCTCTCAAACCGTCTTGGGAGTCCTTCACATTCGGCACGGCTAGCAACCCTTACGTCAGCACCGACGATGTAGCTGCCATGCGTTCTGAAATGACAGAGATGCAAGCTATGCAGGAGCTTGACGCACAATTTGTGGACTTCAACGGCTCAGTATTCCGCCGTCTAAATGAGGTCTGTGTACTCAAGCCACAGCGCGGGCCACAGGCAGAGCATGTGTACACAATGGGCATAGACTGGGGTCGCAGTGGCGATTATACGGCTATAAGCGTCTTCGACAG
This sequence comes from Chloroflexota bacterium, assembly GCA_040007395.1. Taxonomy (GTDB): domain Bacteria; phylum Chloroflexota; class Anaerolineae; order Aggregatilineales; family UBA2796; genus DATGFK01. Next base: position 12,806 of record JBDTVG010000011.1, on the reverse strand, counting down.
CACATCCCGTCAGCAGGCATACCTAGACCGCTTCACAGACACCGCTTGGGCCATGCAGCGCAATCGCATCAAGGCACTGTACCGCTACTGGGAACCTGAACGGGTCATCGCAGAGAGCAACAGTATCGGCGGGCCAAACATCGAGGCGCTACAAGCCGAGGGGATTAGGGTCAAGCCATTCGCCACTACAGCCCAGAGTAAGCCTTTGTTGATTGAGGCTATGGCACTGGCTATTGAACGCGGCGCACTCGGTGAGCAAGACGGCGTGCTGCTACTTGATAATCCGGTGCAGCTTGCCGAACTACAAGCCTACGCAATGGAAAGGTTAGCGTCAGGTCGTTTCACCTATAACGCTCCCGCGGGGCAGCATGATGATACAGTGATTGCAACTGCCCTCAGCTTGCACGGGGCTAGATCAACCGGGCCAATGTTTGCGTTTGTGAATTTAGGGCGTGGTAGCAGCCCAAATTCACGCCCCGGCCCAGATGTGTACAACCCAGCGACAAAAACCAAAATGTCTCCTGCTCAGTTAGCTGCTTGGAACCAAAAAATGAATCATGATTGCGATACTGATAGTGACAATGCTCAGTATTGGCAACCGGGCCGAATTCGCTAGTTTTCTGCCAATTCTCCTTGTAAATCCTCGTATCAACCATATTTCCTCGAAAGGAACATCCCGTGAATATCCTACAGTGTGAAGACCAACTCGACGCGCTCGAAAGCGAGGCCCTCTCCCTTCAAGAGACGATCAACCAAGCTTTGACCGCCCTTGCAACCGATGGGGAGAATGAAATAGCGCACCAAGCTTACCAACGTGCCACAGCTCGAATGCAAGCGCTGCCAATTGCACGCGACAAGCTACGGTCAATCTTGGCTTCACTCCAAGAGGCACAGATAACGCTTGAACAAGAGGCAGCTGAACGCGCTTACCAAGCTGCGATCAAGGAACTTGAACATGCAAAGGAACTTGAAAACGCAGCCGCGGCGGCTTTTGTTCAAGCGGGTCGGCATCGCCTTCAGATCGAAGCGGAAGCGGTAGCCGCTGCTGCCGCTGCTGGCTATGCCACGAACAAAGGTCGCAGTACTTGGCTTTTGCCAGACTTTAAGGCCGCATTGTTCGAGTTCCTCGAAGCAAGCTCTCAGACCTTTACGTCTAAGTTGCCAGCGATAAACATCACCGAGACTCTATCGAAACGTGCCGCTGGGAGCCGTAGGTCGGCACTGGACAGAGCCGCAAACCAAGTGTTTATCGCTGGCTGGGGCAAGCAGCCCTCAAAGCAGCCCGAAGCCCAGCCAGATCTTGACGGTCTTCTCAAGGCTTACGGCAATGCACTGCTGAGAACCGAGTTACAGGAGATTAACTCCCGTAGACTGACGCGCTCTCTGGCTGGATTGAAGGCAGCTATCGAGCCAATTGTTGATGCCCACTTCCTGCCTGCCGGGACGATCTCGCGCCTACCCCGTGCCTTTCTGAATCAGTTGCACGATCTAGGCGTGGGGAGCGAAGTCATAAACGAAGTTAATGAGGCCGTCGCGTGGGCGGTAGAAAGTATGGCAACCAGTGACTACTAACCGGATAGGCGGCTACCTTGTCGTGTTTGGCTCACCTGCCCGCAGAGACTTAACCAATGAGTATTTCACCAAGTCTACGGACTTCGGATTGCCCTACTCACGTCCTTTGCCAGTGCTTTACGCACACGGCGCTGACTCTATGCTTCAAAAAAGCGAAATCGGCACGATTGACACGCTTGTGCCAGATGAGATCGGTATCTGGGCTGAGGCCGAGCTAAACAAGGCTCACCGCTATATCAAGGCCATCAAAGAGCTTATTGCGAAAGGAGCACTGGCTTGGTCGAGTGGTTCACTACCTAAACTGCACCAAAAAAGTGTCAGCGGCGAAATCCTGAAATGGCAGATCGTTGAAGGCAGTTTAGCGACATCCCCAGCACAGCCGACAGGTACAGAAGTATCGTTCCTTGCATCTGCTATCCCGTTGCCAGCAGCTGCCCCTACTCCAACCCACCACACGGCGGGCCAGTTTTACGGCGTACCTGTTTGGCAGATCCCCCACCGCTAGCCAACCAAAACCATTCGCGTTATCCCCTCAGTTCTCGAACTGAGGGGTATGGAGTATGGCAGTTAGCAAAAGTCTAGGTCACATAAGTATGAAAGCGAAGCATAAATGTCCCCAAATCCTTTAGAAATCGAGATCATGGATACGTATGGTCAATGGACAGACGTAACTACTGATACGCTCAGTGCCGATGTACAGGGCGTAGGTCTAGTTGATGCCCGTACTAATCGCCCGCGTGTAGGCCGAGCTAACTTCGTTTTCAACAACCTAAGTAAAGCCTATTCTCCCGATGCTAATTCCCGCCTTGATGTTATGCGCCGGATTCGAGTGAAGGCCAGTGGATCTACGTTAGATACTGCCTGCCGAATAGTGCATGAAGGCGCTGGCGACGTTTGCTACTTGGAACAACAAGTCAACGATAGCTCAGTGGTCAGTGACGTTTTTGTGTTGCAATGGGACGCACGGGCGCAATTCGACAGCCAGTACAATTCTGACATTGTTTGGATTGAACACGCTTTTACTCAGGCAGCTAGTGGTGTGTACACATACACTAACAAATGGCAGACCTATACACTCACCTACACAAACAGTGGTAGCTTTTCTACGGTAGGTGCTAGGTTCTTTCCGCATTTTCGCATACAAGAGGGTACTTTCCCCGGCGGTTACAATGCAGCTATTGGCATCGAATACCGCAATATCACTCTCAAGAAAAATGGAGGCACTAACCTACTCTCTGACCCGAATATCCAGAACAGTCAGGGTGGCGCTGGGCCTTGGATACGCGCCAACTTTACAGTAGGTTCTGCTCCGCAGCAGTTGGATGTGGCTGCATATGACATATCTAACCGTGATGGAGCCATTGCACTACGCGGTGCTTCTGGCGCTACCACCACACTTACCATAGACAGTGCTGGCGTTAACTCTATCGGCGTAGGCTATGTGGGTATAGCAGGCGGCAGTAATCGTTGGACAGGGCAAAGCTTTATCCCTACTGCGAACGGGCAAATCACACAATTCACAGCGTTCTTTGATGTAAACACTGGCTCTCCAATAGGTGCTATTCAGTGGGAGATACGGGCTAATTCAGTGGTCGGCGGTGTGAATACGCCAGCGGCTACTGCTCTAAACTCAGGTACATTTGTACCTGTCCCGTCCAGCAACAATACGGTTACTGTGACCAATGGCACGCTGGTAGCCACTACTAATCTGTACTGGCTACTGTTCAAACCAGCTATTGTACAGACCGCTACTAATGCTTGGAGTATGAGAAGGAATATTGCCAGCGTATACGCAAACGGTGACAACGTTTACACTGATAATGGTGGTGTTAGTTGGGCAGTAGTCGCCAACTCTGATCTCCGCTGTACAATTTCGGTCACTAGTGCTACTAATGACAAGCTAGCACAAGCGTTCACTCCTACCGTGTCCGGTAATATCAATAAGGCGTTTATCTGGCTCAGGAAAACTGGCTCTCCTACGGGAACCATTACCTTGCGGATTGAAACGGATAGCGGCGGACTGCCTTCCGGTGTACTCGCTAATGCTGCACTAACCAACACGTTTGCTGAAAGTGGGCTGACTACCTCGTATGCTTCCACTTTCTTTCCTTTCGCCACTACCTCGCTACCAGCCGGACAAGTCTACTGGCTTGTAATCAGCACTACTCGCGCAGGTAGCGCTACAAATTACGTAGAATGGGGCGTAGACTACTCCAGCCCTAGTTATGCGTATTCGGTAGCTGCACAAAACAGTAGCGTTTATTTCGGCGCGGGTGGTACTGCCATCTTCGATATTCAGGAGAAAATCGGCTCTACCATACAGACTACGCCGATAAGGGATTATTGGATTGTCTTCAATGGCATTATCCAAGCTATCCAGCCAGCCCCATTCGCTAATGCTGGGCTTTGGACAACGGCAGTAGTTGCACTGGACTTTACCACGATTATCCAGAATCTAGCCGTTGACCTACCGCTACAGAAAAACCAGACACTTGGGCAACTCGCCGCTACTCTGTTTGCGACACTACCAAGTGGCACACTAACTACCACAATGCCGGGTAAGTTATTCGACAGCGGGCAACAGACCTTCCAAACTGCATTCGATGGCTACACCAAAGAGAATACTACTGTGCTCACTGCATTAGCCGATGCGGTCACTTCGGAATTTGGTAGATGCTGGTTTGATCTCGACGGCACACTTCGCGTTGTTGATCGAGTCTACATTCCCAAGCGCATCGTGCAAACCGTAGTGGCTAATTTTGTTGGGCAGGCCAGCGGAGTTACAGGTGGCAAGCCTATTGATATGACTGTGGCCCGCGTGATGGATAACATTATCAACAGTGTTATTCTCACGGCACATCCTCGCTCAACGGGCGGAGCCGTGCAGGTGGTTGGACAAATAGAGACGAACACGGTACTTCCACCTCGGCAAGCGGTAGGTACCCCAAGTGAAACTCCAGTCACTCTCACTTTTAGGGATATAGCTACTGGAAAAATAATAGGTGCGGATGCTGTAATTACGCCGCTTGTGCCAGATGCGGCGATAGATAATTCAGACTTCTATGTGACAGATGTAGTAGACAGCAGTGGCAACCCCACTGGCTACAACTACACTTTATATGGCCCCGGTGCTTTCTCCATCGTCAGTTATGTAGTTTCTGCCTCCCAATTAGCGATGACACTGCGGAATTTAGCTACTGGGACACTATATGTTACTAAACTACAGGTTCGCGGACTCCCTATCTATACCTATGACCCCGTAACAACCACGCTTAAGGATGCTACCAGCATCGCTCTGTACCAAGAGCGCACGTATACAAGAGATTTAGTATTTGCTAATGACACTAATTTCTCTAAATCGTTGGCTCAGTACTTCCTCAATCAGTACAAAAACCCCTTCACCGAAGTAACGACCATCGCACTAGACAACCAAGACCAAATAACCGCACAGGATTTGTTGGGCTTTAACATCGGTGATGTAGTACAGGTTACAGATAACCAAGCAGGTATTACTCAGATTAACCACATGATCGTCAATATCAGTTTCTCCCTTGACCCTAACGCCACAAACTCCCTTAAACACTGGGAATGTACCCTAGAACGCCTTGACCAAGACGTTTATGGCATTTTCGGCAACGCTACCTACGGCAAATTCGGTACCGGAAAATTCTTCGTCTAAGCCTCAAATAGCCTGAAATTTGCGCTCTCTCTGTAAACCATACTACGCGACCTGACAAGAAAAACCCCGCTATTGGCGGGGTTATGTTATGCTTGAAAAAACTGACACTAGCTAATCTTCTATTTCCCAAGCATCTGATAGCTGCGCGTGCAGGTTGTCAACCACTTTTATTGTCTCTACTGGCTGACGCACTCGCGCTGTATTTTTCGGTGCATATTTCCCTGACCAGTCCAGCCGTCGCATGTAAGCCATTTTGCAAGCCGCATTGCAGTATTTCTTGCGATGCTGCAACCCATTAACCTCGAAGTACTTCCCACAAGCAAGGCATACTTTGGAGCGTTCTTGGCTCTGCTTTGTTTCAATAGCCTTTTCAACGGCGTTCCTATCGTCGGCGGGTTCCTTAGCGACCCTAGCGCGAAAAGCAGCAGTCTTACATTTGGGCGAACAATACTTTTTAGTACCTCGCTCGTTGGCTTCAAATGATTCCTCACAAAATTCACAAAATAGTGTCAGCATTGCCGTTTCACCTTGTATCGTAACGAATGCCTTCATAGTAGCACACTAAATGTTACGATGCAAATGTGTAACGGTTCAGGATGGGTCAATTTTTCATACTGGAAAGTGGCTCATAATTCCAAGTTATAAGGCGTAGTTTACAACTTACGTAAGTTGTACTAGACTCATATCGAATGACATAAATCGCCACTTGACAGACTCTAGACGCGTGGTAGTATGTATATAGATATATATACAACATGAAAGGATTGAGGCATGATGGCACAACGGACGGCAATTGCAGAGCGGGCTGAGATGCTATATCAAACGCTGCTGGCTCTCGGCGTTGGGTGGCATGGTCGCGCTGAGATTGCCGCCCAACTAGGAAAACGGCAACTGAGCAGCTATGACGGGGCAGCGCTTGAGGTGCTGATCCAAGAGGGGCGTGTCGAGGCCGAACGCCACGAAATCGATTCTCCGATTCCTGTCCGGTGGGAGTATCGAATTATAGAGAAGTGATTGCCAGTTCTGACCAAAATCAAGTAGAAATCTGAGGAGAAATTACCGTGCAAACAATGAAACGCAGAATGCGCGACTTCGCAGTTGAGTTCAATTTGGATCAGGTATTCTTATTCGCTTTGAAGAACTCAGGGCGATGTGATGACGGCTGTGCCCATAATAGCACCATTCGGGAATATCTTGAGTACAAGGGCCTTACGGTCTGGACAGGCTGGCTGTATATCGCCAACGAATGCGAGATTTTCGACCAATACGAACTCACCCCCAAAGGTAAGATGCTACTGGCGCTGAATCTGGAAATGAGCGCGGCAGCCGTCATAGCTTTTGATTCTGTTTACGAGCAGTTGGCAGACCTGCCGCCTAAGGTTAATCCCTTCATGGTCGTTCAAAGTATTTTCTCTCCAATCTGGACAACTCCTGAATTGGAAACCGATAGCTATGAACGCAAGGTGGCCCGCGCAGCTCGATTGGGCGCTGATATGGGCGTGTACCTAACCTTCGATGAGATCATGGCGCTCGACGAGCTAACAGACCCCTCACACAATAAAATGGTACCACAAACGCCTGTAACGCTTGTGGTACCTGCTAACCTACCGAACTGAGAAGTTAAGTAAGTATCGGAACATCATACCCTGACCGATATTCAAACGCAACTGACAGTACTCGCCTAAACAAAGTTGCCCGGTCTTGTGCTACCAACACTCAACCGGGCCTAGTTTCCCAGACCTGCAAAAAATCAAAGAAACTGAGGCTGATTGTACCATGAATGAGAACCCCCAGACTATTGCTGAAGTGGAAGCTATTGCTGCAAAAATGGGCATTGTACTTCCCCCAGAATATCACAGTGAGGCCAGTCAAGCCGAACGTCGGCGCTACGCCGAACTTGAGACACGGCTAGCCAGAGAAACCCCACAAGGCGGCACAGCGGCCTTTGTCGAGCGCTTCAACCGCTTCTATCCGAAATTCCTACAGACCTTACTCGGTGTTGGCGATGTCTTGATCACGGCAACCCAGACCGTGCTAATCGCGTTCGGTGTGCCGTTGCTTCTGCTGATGCTGCTCATTGTGGAGCAACAGCGCGTTTATCATGGCGTGATGTTGTTTGAGGTCGCCCAAGCCTTAGCCGGGTTCAGCGCGATTGTGCTGGTTGTGGCAAACCTTGTCTTTGAACTGCTCATTAGCTGGAAGGAACATAAGGCAGGTTGGCAAGAGCCGCCCAGCTATGAGTTTAGCTTTCGCCTGTGGGCGCGACGGTTGGCTTATATGTTCGGCAACCGTGATAGCTGGCAACCTACGCCGAAGTCGCCAGCACTGCGCTTTAAGGTCGTGCTGCGGATTATCACCTTTACTATCCTTGTATTGGCGCTAGCAGGATCTATGCGCAACGTGATCGAGGGTGTGCAAGGCGACTGGTACGCCGCGATTATCAAGGTGCTAACTCATTCCACATTACTTGAGATCGTGACGTGGGCAGGCGGGTTGCTGTTTGCCGTTGCTGCCGTCTTATCAGCGCAAGCCCTCAGCCAGTACGTTGCTCAGAAGGTGATCGAGGTAGTGGCTGCCATGCAGTCGAGCGCTGATGATCGTCCGGCCCGTCTTGCTGAGGCTGCTGGACTCGCCGGGGCAATGGTGCTGTATGGTAGGTTGAAGGAATTGCAGCGCCAACGCCGCGTAATGGCACATGCCAGTGACATGCCTATGCTCGAAAACGTGATACCTGTTCCGAGTGTTCCGAACAGCATTGAACAGCACAGCGACTGGGGAAACAAGGCTGCTGTTCCGAGTGTTCCGAACAGCATTGAACACCTATCGCCAGCAATTCAAAGGGCGGTTGAATGGTTGCAGGCAAACCCGGACATGCAAGGACTATCTATTCGTAAGGCAGCGGAATATGCCGAGGTAAGTGCCACGTCAATGCACAGTGCTAAGAAAGAATTGGGACTCTAACACTACCGGGGCAGGGTAACACCTGCCCTCTAAGGAGATGATCAACATGCCCGGTGTGCCAGCGGTAATCTATGCCCGTGTATCAACCGACGATCAGTCTTTTAACTACTCTTTGGACAGTCAGATCGACCTTTGCCAGAAGTACGCGCAAACGAATGACTACGACGTAATCGGAATATTCTGTGAGGACTATACCGGAACGAAACTGGACAGACCGGAACTAAATAAGGTGCAGTCCCTAGCCGAAGGAAAAGCAATCAAGGCCGTGATTTGCCTTGAAATGGATCGTTTTGCTAGAGGCATGGCTATTCAAATTATCCTAGAGACTGAATTCGCCAAGCAGGGCGTTCGTGTAGAGTACGCACTAGCCTATTATGAAGATAGCCCCGAAGGTCGTATTAGAAAGCACATCCAGTCAGTCATTGCAGACTATGAAAGGGAGAAATTTCTCCAGAGGTCAAAGCGAGGTAAGGAGGCCAGAGCCAAATCAGGTAGCATAAACCCTTCATCAGTGACGCTGTATGGCTACAAATATACCCCTGACCCTAATGGGCATAAGGGTTCGTATGAGGTTGTAGATTTTGAGGCGCGGATAGTTGCACAGGTGTTTGATTGGTACGTAAACGGCAAAGACGGTATGAAGCTAGGTGCAAGCCTGATAGCTGAGGAATTAAGCAAACTCGGTATACCTACCCGCCGAGATACACAGCAGACAAATCAGAAAAAACAAGGCTTTGGCAAGTGGTCTACTTCGACCATCACCCGTATGCTGAGAAACGAATCATATACTGGGGTGCATTACTGGGCTAAAACATGCTGGAACGGTTATTCTGATGACCGTAAACGCACAACAAAGCCTCGCGAGGAATGGATTCAGATCCCTATTCCAGTGATTATAGATCGCGAAATATATGATAAAGCGCAACTTATTAAAGCCAAAAACCAAAAGAGGTCCCCCCGCAACACGAAATACGTTTATCTCTTGCGCGGCAGATTGCGCTGCGAAACATGCGGCTACCTGTTCGGCTGTAACACCCGCGACGCTGCGCAGGGATGGTTTTATTACCGTTGCCCCGGTTCCGTACAGAAGCATACAGCAATGGGCAAAGGTGCTACCTGTCACGGCATTGTCCGCACTCAGGAATTAGACGATCTGGTCTGGGGAGCAATCAAAGAAGCGCTACTTCGTCCTGATAGAATATTAGCTTCCTACTACGATATACAGAATGAACAAGAGAGCCAGCAAAAAACTGTCCGTACCCGCTTAGACGGGGTTAATAAGCTAATCTCTGAAAAAAAACAGCAACTCCGTAAGCTATTAGACCTCTACCTGACTGATTCCTATGACGTAGAATGGCTCCAACCAAAACAAAAGCAGTTGCAGACTGAACTTGAACAATTGCAGCTAACGGCTGATAGCTTGACAAGGCAACTAGAAAAAGAAATCGTGGGCGACTCCCAGATTGAAGAAGCTACCGAAGTAATACAGAAAATTACCAGATCAATGGAGCATGTTTCGCCCGAACAAAAAGAAATTCTTATAGACGTGCTAGGTGTCGAAGCGACCTTGCTTAGAACCGAAGACGGCTACATTGTAACGTTCATAGGGCTTATACCACTAAAAACAATTAATGTGACAACATCAATATCACCGCGCAGACGAATACATGGAAGCCGACCATCAACGGGACGGAACTGGCTAACACGGTTGGCCTAAACGTGAACATCGCTAACAGCGCGGCAAAGGCTTACGCAACGATCCTCGCACAGGTTAGCGGCGCACGCTTCAATGCTGGCGATGTGCTGGGCGTGAAGGTCACAACGGATGGCACGCACGCCCCGACAACGGTAGATGTGCAGGTGATCCTGTTCGTGGTCTATGAGGGCGTGCAGCCGTAATCGGGACATCGCCCGTGTTATCCGTCCGCACAACCAATCAAAATCATCGGACAGGGCAAGCCCTGTCCCTACAAATTACGTGGGTTATGTAGGGACAACGCAAGCGTTGTCCGGTATTTAAAAGGAGAGACACACCACATGCAATACAAACGCATCACGGCGAACGGGCAAATTGTGACCGGCGCACGACGCTATCTCAGCGGCGCGATCCTTAATCCGGGGTCGGCGGTGGCGACTCTGGTCATCTACGATGGCACGGATAACACCGGGCCACGCATTACAGGACTTGTGGCCTCTGCCAACGGGGTTAGCGCGGTTGCGCCAGAACTCTCGCTCGCCGTTGGCACGGGCATCTATGTCGAGATCACCGGGACGGGCGCAGACGCATACATCCTGTTCGATTAACGATGATAGGGCGACGCGCCTCGATGTAGGGACAGGGCAAGCCCTGTCTGGCATTGGAATGGTCGGCAAAACGCGGACAACGCAAGCAAAACGCGGACAACGCAAGCATTGTCCCTACAAAACGCGCCTCGACGTAGGGACAGGGCTTGCCCTGTCCGGTATTGGAATCGTTGGCAAAACGCGGACAACGCAAGCATTGTCCCTACAAAACACGCCTCGACGTAGGGACAGGGCTTGCCCTGTCCGGTAAACGGGAGTGAAGTATGAGCAATCTACGCAGCTATGCGACCCTAGCCCAATTACGCGCCCGCAACACGGTTGCCGCCGCCGATACCACCGACGATGCGCGGATGCTGGCGAAGCTCCGCGCCGCGACGACTGCGCTGGAAGAACGCACCGCCCGCACCTTCCAGCCGCTTGTGGAAGCGCGCAAGTTTGACTATCACGATACGCAGCGGGTCATGTTCCGATCACAGGATTTGCTGACGCTGACCAGCCTTGTCGATGGCTACGGCCTGACCATCGATCCGGCGGCGATCATCAAATTGGGCGGGGCGAATGACACTTACGGCCCGTACTATGGCCTCGAACTCGACCCGGCGAAGGCGTATATGGGCTATTTGACCACGCGCCGCCGCGCCATCACGATTAGCGGGGTGTGGGGTTGGCACGACGATTACGGCAATGCGTGGCACACCAGCGCCGACTCGGTTCAGGATGGCGCGGGGATTAACGCCAGCGTCACGACAATCACGGTTACTAGCAGTACAGGCGCGGACTCGTGGGGGCAGACTCCGCGTTTCAGCGCCGGACAGTTGATCCAGATTGACAGCGAATGGCTGCACATCACCGCCACGACTGCCAGCACCTTAACCGTGGTGCGCGGCGTGAATGGCACGATAGCGGCGACTCACGCACTGAACGCGCCGATCAGCGTTTATGAGCCAGCACGGATTATCACTGAGGTGACGCTGCGCTGGGCGGCCTTCCTGATGGCGCAAGATGACACCGATTTCGGGCATACGGTCATTACGCCGCTGGGCGATAAGATCGTTCCGGCGCGTATTCCGCCCGATCTCGATGAACTGCTGCGACCACTGGTCAAAGTGAGGGCAAGCTAGATGGCGACTCTCGATGAACTGCGGCGACCCTACAGCAGCAATTGCCGTGTGGGCGACCACACAGGGTCGCCCCTACAGAAATTTGATTTTGTAGGGGCGGGCCTATGTGCCCGCCCGTGAATTGATCAACCAACTCCAAAACGGCTCTAATCAAAGTGAGGGCAGGCTAAATGGCGACAATCTCAGCGGCAATCACGGCGTTGGCGACCTTCGGCGGAACGGTGCCGGGTATCCACGCTTCCTACGATCTGACGACGCTGCCAGAGAAAATCACGCGGGATAAGTTGGCGTGTGCGGTAGTCGTGCCTGAAGTAACAGGAGGGCAGAACGCCTATCGCTTTCAGACGGTCAGCTTTATGGGCAGTGCGCCGCAAGTGACCTTCACGGTGAGTCAGTTGGTGCTGTTCGACACGGTAGACAATAAGCGCGTCAAGGCGGTGCTGCCGGGGCTAATCACGCTGCTGGATAACTATCTCGCGGCACTCAAGGCGCTGCCCTTCCTGAGCAGCACCAGCGCCCCCGCGATCCATCGGGCGGTGACGTGTACGCCGACGATTGGCACGTTCGCCTACGGGGACATCGAATATCACGGCATCGAGTTCACGCACAGCCTGATGATCAATTTGTAGTACACCCTGTCCGGCATTGTTGCATGGATGACATGGATGCGGACAACGCAAGCATTGTCCCTACAAAATACACATTGGCGTAGGGACAGGGCTTGCCCTGTCCGGTATCAGCAAATCATCGGCAAAACGCGGACAACGCAAGCATTGTCCCTACAAAATACCGTATTGTATCTGCGGAAAGGAAATCAACCCGCGATGCCACTTACAAAGGCCATTTCGCACGGACGCTCCATCAATGGCTACGAACTCAGCGCCGCTTGGGGGCTGTTCGCCAACCTAGCTCACCATTCAATAGGGGCTGTTCGCCAGCTTAGCTCACCATTCAATGTGGATTGTCGTGACACTGCCGCCCCGGTCCAAACTGGGAACCGCCTCATCATAGTACACCTTGAAGCGTGTGCCTTGTGGCAACCAGCGTTTGGCGAGGCCATAGGCCACACCATAGGTCAAATCGTCAGGATAAACATGCTGATGCACGGACTTGTAATAGACTTTATCGGCAATAGGGAAAAGAGAGAGAGAAGGCAAAATCCTCCCTGA
>JBDTVG010000010.1:0-17053 GCA_040007395.1 Chloroflexota bacterium | reverse complement strand
GTACTCCATTCTTCTTGTTTAATTGCATCCCTTATTTCTTTACAGTGCCTTAGTCATCCACTCTTGCCTTCGAGATTACCTCACTCGCAGAATGATTAGCTTTGGTTACAAAATCTAGCACGATCTCAAGCGCGTCCTCCGAATATTCGGCGCATAGAGCATCCATTGCATAGCCCATTGGCATGGCATGAGGGGCTATTTCCGCATTAATCTTGGCTTCATCGGGGATGACAATGACCTTTCGACGATCCACTGTATCATGTTCGCGCCTGACAAACCCTGCCTTCTCTAGCCTATCAATCATGGCGGTCACGGCTCCTGTAGTTAGCCCTGTAAATTTGGAAAGCTGACCCGCTGTCGAAGGCCCATTCAACAGAAGATAGTCGAGACATTCGTTATCTGTCGAATGCAGCCCCACTTTATCTGCCACTACCTGACTAAACATCACGGAATTTGCCGACACATAGCGGAACTGAATGGTCAACGCTTGTGTCAATTGCGATCTTTTGCTACTTGACATTGCAAACTAACTCCTTTATGATTATCTCAATAATCAAGATAATCAATAATTGAAATATAAGATATAATAGCACATCAGTGAACAATGGCTTTCATCGCCCGCACAATTATCACTCGTAAAAGAAGGAGAAGAAAATTCACAATGGCAGTCAATACATCTGGGTTAAAAGTTCAGGCATCAGCAGTCACACAGGAGCAATTTCTACTTGGTAGCGTAATCTCTAAAGACGGTACGACCATCGGCTACCGCCAGTTTGGTCACGGTCCCGGCATAGTGATCGTACATGGCTCGATGTCGTCAGGCTACAATCACCTACAACTCGCTCAAGCCTTGTCAGATACTTTTACCGTCTACTTAGTTGACCGGCGTGGTCGCGGCTTGAGTGGACCCTACCGCCAAGATCACAGCGTTCAGACGGACGTTGAAGACGTAGACGCAGTGCTTACCAAAACTGGCGCTCATAATATCTTCGCGGTCAGTGTAGGGGCAACTATTTGCCTTGAGGCTGCACTTACCCTGCCTGCTATTCACAAGCTTGCTATCTACGAACCGCTGCTTTTCCCAGACAGCGCAAGGCCAACTGCCATGATAGCACGTTTTGACCAAGAGATGGCTCAGGGCAAGGTCGCCGCAGCGCTCACGACCGCCACGCAAGGAGCACAGTTAGCGTCGCCGCTAATGAACGCGATGCCCCATTGGTTGCTCACATTCATGACCAACAAGATGATGGGGTGGGAGCCATCAGGAGAATATGTCTCATTTAAAGACCTTGCCCCAACGCTGCACTACGAAGGTCAAGTCATTGCCGATATGAGTGGCCGGCAAGAACGCTTCAAGGATGTACAAGCGGAAGTACTCCTACTAGGCGGCAGTCAAAGTTCAGCTTTCTTGAAGCACTCCATTGACCGTGTTGCAAAGATTTTGCCACGCGCCAAGCGTATTGAGTTCCCCGGACTCAATCACTCTTCGTCATGGAATACGGATGTACGCGGCAAGCCGGAGCCTATCGCCCACGCGCTGCGTCGGTTTTTTGCCTGAGATAAGTGGAGACAATTGGAAACAATGAACGCAATTGGGAACGTTATCATTATCGGCGGTGGCATTGGCGGAAGTGCGTTGGCACTTTTCCTCAATAAAGCGGGCATTTCCAGCACAATTTATGAAGCTTACCCATACAAGGAAGGTATCGGTGGTGGGTTAGGACTTGCGCCAAACGGCATGAACGTACTGGCTGCACTCGGACTCGCTGAACAGGTCAAAGCGCGTGGCACACTCACATTGGAAAATAGTTTCTACACCGAGCAAGGACGACTCCTCGCACGCTATAAAAATGGCAATCCCAAGAAGTTGGGCCAGCCAGCCGTTAGCCTGCTTCGAGCCGCCCTGCAAGATATTCTGACAGACGCATTGAAAAAGCAAGGGGTTCAAGTAGAGTATCAGAAACGGCTCAAAACGATCAGTTATGACCAAGCGAAAGTCACGGCTCACTTTGAAGATGGCACCCATGCCGAAGGTGATCTACTCATCGGCGCAGATGGTATTCATTCGCGCACCCGGCAGATTATTTTGCCAGATGGGCCAGAACCAAGCTACGTAGGCATCATTGGTGTCGGTGGAGTTGTATCATCAGCAGCAGTTCCAATGATGACAACCCGCGAAAAGCAAAGTTTCAGTTTCACCTTTGGCGCAAAAGGCTTCTTTGGCTATTGCGGCGCTGAAAACGGCGATGTCATGTGGTGGTCAAACCTTCAAAGCGAAAAGGAGATGACTCCAGAGGAGTTAGCGGATCTTTCACTGGACAGCATCAAGCGCGACATGTTGGCTATTTATTGCGGCTATCACGCGCCTATCGAAGCATTGATCCAGAATACTCGATTACCGCTCAAGGTTAATATCAGCGATATACAATCGCTGCCGACTTGGCAGCAAGGCCGTGTTCTGTTGATAGGCGATGCTGCCCATGCCGTGAGTCCAAATGCTGGTCAGGGTGCGTCAATGGCGCTGGAAGATGCGATGTATCTTGCAAATCTACTCCGCCGATCTAAAGACTATGAGCAAGTGTTTGCACAATTTGAACAAGATCGCAAACCCCGCGTCGAAAGAATTGTCGCGGAAGGCAGACGGAGAGGCGGTGATAAACAACAAACTACGCCTCTACAATCGAAGATCCGAGACTTGATGATGATGGTTTTCATCAACTTGTTTGGTGAAAAAGGTCAGAATTGGCTCTACGAATATAAAGTAGATTGGAAGTAGACAATCCCTTTCTCACCCTAACCTACTCACAGGGGGAGAAGTAAACCCATCTTGTTGATTTAGTCGTTTGCGCCAAAGACTTGAATCGAATCACTGGTACCGGGAGGGTTACTGCGTCCGATCAGAATCCAGAAGAGCGCATTGCCAATCAGGGCAGTAACGATTGCCCAGTTGATAGTATTTGTCGCAATGACAGAAGCCCACTGGCGAGTCCAAGGCGTGTTACAAACTGCGCGAAAGACGGTTTCGTAGCAGTCACCAGACATCCGATAGATAGCGTAACGCCAGACAATAAAGCCGACGAAGGCCAAAATAGTCAGCGTGGCAGTCCGTCGTTTAATTTCGGCGCGTTGGACGAGCAGTAGCAGCCCGCCAAGGAGAAAGCTGAGTAGCAACCAGCCACCAATATTCAATAGATTGCGCTCCCAGAAAGGTCAAGGTCATTGTAGGATCGCAATCATACCGCAGCAATCAATAGCACTGCTACTGTCGTTTGTAAACGCGCATATCTGTACCATAGAAGTCTGTCGGGATCTTCTTGAATGGATCACCATACTCCGCCTTGAACGCTGCATCTTTCTCCAAACCAAGCCGCACAAATGCTTCCATGGTGACAAAATAGTCGGGCTGTGTATCGGTGATTAGCTTCGGCGGGATCGCGTAGTTTTGGCCTTGCACGATGAGCGAAGGCGGAACCGGATAATATGTTGAGAGTTCTGGAGTCACTAACCCTACGGTGTCAATAATGGTGGCGCGGCTAAAGTAGCCGATTGCGCCGATGTCCGCCGAGGCGACTCGTGTTTCCGGCGTAACGCCATCCTGATCGCGCAGTTCTGTACCAACCTGCTGATATAGTAGTTCGATCTTATGCCATGCCATGGTCGGTGCAGGGCGATTCGGCCCGTGATCAGGCGTGAGCGTCCAAGCATGCAACGACATCCCGCCCCACAGAATCGCCAGCGCGCCAACGGCGGCGGGTGTTATCCAGCGAGTTGTCCGCTGCTGCCGCTGAAAACCAGCGACCAATGCCCACGCGCCCACGACAATTCCTAGCATCAGTGCAGGGAGTGGCGGAACCATATACCAGCGAAACAGCAGTGGATTCGCGATAGAGAAGATCGCCATATACAACCAAGGATAGATCAATAACGGCAGCAAACGTGGTAAGCGTCGTGCTGCATAGCTAATCCCGATCAGACTCAATATAAGATAAAGCACACTGCCAACCATCGCCCCATTCGAGCCAAATGTCTCAAACTCAAAAAATGGGGTCGAATAGATTCGAATGAACTGGACTAACGCTGACGCAGGTGGTACAACATAGGCTACGGACTTCGCCGTTAACGAGTGTGGGAATGGCGATCCAAAGTAGCTGAGGCTGAACACAAACCAAGGTATCAGTGTTACGACGAAGACTAACCAGACTTGCCAAGGGATACGCTCTGCCCGCGGTTTTCCACGAGTAGCAAGCCAGCGTTCGACCAGTTGGTACGCGAACAGTGGCCCAATCCAAATCACCGCATCGATGCGGGTGAGGAAGCCAAGCCCCGCAAAGACTCCCATCCATACTGGGCGATCAGTCACATATAACCAGACTGCGCCAATCATCCAGAAAATGTTGAGACTTGTTTCCATGCCGCCCACTGCAAAGGTCACACTCTGCGGCGCGATTGCCCACAGCGCCCCCAGCAGTGCTGCGATCCATCGATTACCCGTCAAGCGGAGCGCTAGCAAAAACAACAAGGCCGCCGTTCCTGCATCGGCAAGTGCATTCACAGCAATCGCATATAATTGGAAGTCTTGCCCACGCAGGATCGCGCTGATTGCTGCCATAAGCACGGTGTATAAGGGCGTGGTTGTGCCTAGCACCTGTGAGCCGGGGTTGTAGACGAAGCCTTGCCCTTCAACGATATTGCGACTGTAGCGGAACGTGATAAACGCATCATCGATGGTCCGTGGGCCGGGTAATGCACGTGCCACAAGCGCCAAAATAATTATGCTTGCCAGCAATGCCACATCGATTCGGGATAGTGAACGTGATAGAGTAGTATTCATGGGATAATCATATCACGGAGCGTTCACCACAAGGCATCACAACCGTCTAACGCCGCACAATTTAGTAGCGTTCGATCAGATTCAAGTTGACAGCTATCACAACTTCCGCTTGAATCATAGTGACTCATATTTGTAATTGACGTACATTTCTTTAGGAAACCCTTTTGAGTACCAACAATATCTTCACAGAACTGATCCAGTCGCACGAACGCAGTTGGGGTACCGAGGAATATTCGGCACGTCCCAGCTTGACCGATCTCTTGCAGCGCCCGGTGGTCGTTTTCTGGACGGGCGAAGATAAGGCGAACAAAGGTCGCTTCACGATCTCAGTGCATGATCGGGTCGAGGAACTGAACGACATATTGCTGAATATGATCCTTGCCAGTAAAGTCACCGCTTCTTCGTCGCGCCGCCTATCGCGGATCTTCGTGAAACAAAAAGCAGTCAAGATCAAAGGGCTGCATCTGACTTTTGTTGAATCTGAATCGTGAGGAGAAGTACCATGAGTCGCAAATCGCTGCTTCCGGTGATTATCGCCATTATCATTATTGTTTTGGAAGGTTTGCCGCAGGCTCCAGTCGCTGCGACACCAAGCTTCGATCTGCACGCCTACCCGATTATTCCTCTTGTTCGCGGTGCTGTGTATTCGCATGTACGTTATGTGGCTCGCAAAGGCATTCGGCGGGGCAATCGTACCCACGTTTTCTCGAAGATCGGGGACAGCATCACAGCGTTTAACTATTTCCTGACCCCGATTGGCAGCGGGGCGGCGCAATTGGGGTCATACGGTGATCTGCAAAAGGTGATCGTGACCTTTTCGCAAGATCCAGTACGCACAGGTAATTCGTTTGTCAATCAGAGTCTTGCCGCGCACGGGGCATGGACTTCCGGTGATCTACTCGATCCTAACCACGCCGACCATGCAACCTGTGCTGCTGGCGAAACGCCGCTTAACTGCGAACTGCGGATCGCCAAACCCGGTGTAGCGCTGATCATGATTGGGACAAACGATCTCGTTTTTGGTGATGTAGCTGCATTCAAAAACAACTTAAACCAGATAGTTACGGTTGTCGAGCTAAACAGTGTTGTTCCTGTTGTCAGCACGATTCCCTATCGCCGCGATAACCCGGCATTACAAGATCGCGTCGCAGCCTACAATGAGGCAATTGTTCAGGTGGCGTTGGCTCACAATATCCCACTCTGGAACTATTGGTTGGCTTGTGAGGGCTTGCCTTCCAACGGCGTGAGCAATGATGGCATCCATCCCAGTTTGCCGCCTGATAGCAATACCGCGATCTTCGATGATGTTCATTTGCGATTTGGCTTCACAATCCGCAATTTGACCGCCTTACAGGTCTTGCAACGGCTCATGCCTGCACTACAATAACAACGCGAATAGAGATCTAAGAGATCTATAGGTAAAGGGGTAGGGTCTAATGCTGTTTCCACGTTCAAGCGGAATTCTACTACATCCAACATCACTGCCGGGTCGGTATGGCGTTGGGGATATGGGCGATATGGCCTTTCGTTTCGTAGACTTTCTGGCCTCTTGCGGACAAAGCTTGTGGCAAGTGCTGCCGCTTGGCCCGACCAGCTATGGCGATTCGCCTTACCAGTCGTTGTCTGCCTTTGCAGGCAATCCATTGCTGATTAGCTTGGATAAACTGGTTAGCGCAGGCTGGCTTACGGGACAAGATGTCGCTGCCCCGCCTGCCTTCCCGGACTATCGCGTTGACTACGGCCCTGTAATCGCTTATCACGATCACATGCTGACTCTCGCCTACGAACACTTTGCTGCCACTGCCAGTACCGATCAAAAGGCAGCATTCGATAAATGGTGTCAGCAGAACTCGCACTGGCTAAAGGATTTCTCATTGTTCGTGGCGCTCAAGAATGCCAATGGTGGTAGAGCATGGGTTGAATGGCCTGCTGGCGAAGCACTGCGCGACCCCACAACCCTTGAAGCCGCCCGTAAAACCCATGCCACCCACATTGCCGAGCAGAGTTTCCGCCAGTGGGTATTCTACAGCCAGTGGTCAGAACTCAAGGCTTATGCCAACAGCAAAGGCATTCGCATCATTGGTGACATCCCGATCTTTGTGGCTCACGACAGCAATGATGTGTGGGCTAACCCTGAATTGTTCGCGCTGGACGATAAAGGCAACCCAACGGTAGTGGCGGGTGTGCCGCCCGACTATTTCAGTGTGACCGGACAGCGTTGGGGCAATCCTCACTATCGCTGGGACGTGCTGGCAAAAGACCACTATGCGTGGTGGATCAGGCGGTTTCGGTCACTGCTGGCGCTGGTCGATATTGTCCGCATCGATCATTTCCGGGGCTTTGAGGCGTACTGGGAAGTACCCGCCGCCGAGGAAACCGCCGTCAACGGGCGTTGGGTGCGGGGGCCGGGTCAGAAGTTCTTTGACGCAGTACGCGAGCAACTGGGCGAACTCCCAATCATTGCCGAAGACCTAGGGGAAATAACTCGTGGCGTGGAAGCCTTACGCGACAATAATCATCTACCGGGTATGAAGGTGCTGCATTTTGCCTTCGAAGATAATTGCGCCGATAACGTTCATCTTCCTCATAACCTTATCCCGAACAGCGTGGTCTATACAGGCACACATGATAACAACACGACCTATGGTTGGTGGGCGGCTGCCAGCGCGGGTATTCGCGATTGCATGGAGCGCTATATCGGGCATAAAGTGACGCGCCCCCACTGGGATTTGATTCGGCTGGCGATGATGTCTGTAGCCCACGCGGCGATCTTCCCGTTGCAGGATATATGGGGTTTCGGCGCTGACACCCGTATGAATATGCCGGGTGCGCCGTCGGGCAATTGGGGCTGGCGCTTTACGGCAGAATGGCTAGATAACCCCGCCAAAGAGCGGCTGGCGCGTTGGACAGGTCTCTATGCTCGCTGGCCTGTTCCGCCCAAAGAAGAACGTCCAGAGCCAGTCATTTACGAACCGTAAACTAATCTTCGGGGCCATCCTCAAAGAACTTATCGGAAAAGCCTTCCGACCCGAACAAATCGTCGAAGGGCGAAATGTCCTTTGGCAAAATCGACTCCTCAATCCACAGTAGAACGCGGTTGAGGCGGCGGTTAAATACGAGATGATCGTCCAGACCAATGTTCAGGGCGATTGTCTCGACAATCCGTGATAAGCGTTGGTAGGCAACCACGCACAAACTGCTCGTGCCATCGGGAAACGTAATGTTTATATCGGGACGGCTTGCTAGAAAAACCAGCAGACTGAACGAGAGCATGTTGAAGTTTTCCACTAGATCAAGATCGAGTTCCTCGCGCCAGCTTACACGCGCACGCGGCGTGAGGTGAAGCCCGGCCTTGATCGATTCGCGAATGTAGCGCCATGCGCCAATCGCGATCTGAACTTTCCACTCGTCATCTACCCCCATAATGGTGTTGAAGCCGCGTAAGAACATCGCCATTTCCAGAATGGCATCAATCAATGTTTCCGGCGCATCCGTAAACAGTACCAGTTCGTCAGTCTCCATATTGAAGGTGAACGCATCTTGAAACGGCGAAAGCTGCGGGCGATTCACATGATCGACGTACAAAATAAACGAACGGTTATGAATACTGAGCGCTTTACGGATGGCGATTTCGTAGGCAGTGCCACTCACGTCGAAAGCGGCAATCAATTGCTGGATCGACGTGGGGTCAGTTTTGTCTACATAATAGTTGGTTTTACTCAAGTCGATTCCCCTTTCGCCGCTTCACTAACTGGAATGACTATTTTAACGCATCTGGCTATCATCCGTAATTTTACGGTTCATCCACAGATGTATTGGGTGTCGTCGCCAGATTTCCAGCGCGGCGGATCTGGTACAGTTTGACAGCGTATAAACCGTTGGGTCGAGGAAACCTGCCAAGTACGGTGAGCGGTGCGGGCAGCTCATACTCAGCGACAATCGGAGCATCTTCGCCGAGTACGTAGACCTGCCCTTCAGTGTTCACCCGCTGTTGAATATCAGAAATGATGCTGTAGTTGCCACCGCCCCAATCCACGCCGGGGCAGACCAATTTCACAGGTGAATCGTAAGGTACATACATCCGCGCGCCGTCACAGTTTACCGCTGTGACAATAACTGTCGTGGGCTGCTTGATAATCTGTTGCAAATAATCTACTGCTGGCTGAAGGCCATACCCTGACGGAATCCACTCGATGTACTCGGTGCGATCTCCAGCAGGCAAAGGCAATTTTGAGGGATCACGGTAGGCAGTTAGCAAAAACGGTATCCCGATCACGATAGCCCAAACCGCCGCGACTGCCCAAGGCAGCAGAGTCACAAGACGTATTCGATACGACTCACGCAGTGCATCCGCTAGCGCTATCAGTCCAATCGCGGTGAGTAACAGCAAGAATGGCGCAGCAGGGCTAATGTAGCGCAGCCAAAGCGACACTGCCGTTGCAATAATCGCTAACAGCAGCGCTCCGACCAATGGTAACAGTAGCAGTGTCACACGCGGCACATACAAAGTCGCGGCAGCAGCACCGATAATCATTACCCACAGCATCGGGATCGAGAAGTAGACCTGTTCGGCGTTGAGCGCTTTGGTTGCATTGGCTTGCAGACGTGTACCTAGCTTATCGGTGTTTGTCGTGGTCAGGCCATATTTTAGCCCAGTTGGGTCGTCGCCCGTTTGCCGGATATAGAGTACTGGAGCCAACAGCAGCATAAAAACAGTGGCATAGGCTATCCCAACCAGCAGTACACGGTTTTTCCAATTAACGGGACTTTTGATCAGCAATGCTACCAAAACTGGAATCGGCAGAAAGACTATCCCAGTCGTTTTGGCAAGAACACACAGCGTCAGACCCACGCCGCACAAAATTGCCGTTCGCTTCCGCCCGGAACGTATCATCCGAATCGCGATCCACAGTGCTAACATGGCCATGCTGCTAATAGTCGTATCGACCAACGCCATCCGTTCCAGAAACAGCAGTTGCGGGCAAACGATCCACAGCACCATCGCCAGCAATCCCGCTTGGCGCGAATACAACTCGCGCCCGATGGCATAGCACGCCGCGATCCCAATTAACCCTAATAGGATCACCACAAATCGACCCAAAAAGACTGGCCCCTGAAAAGGCCAGAAGATTGCCATCAGGTAAGGAGCCAACACTTTGCCTGTTGAAAGCAGATACAGCGGCTTGTCTTGCCACACATACTGAGCGCGGGTGATATGCGAAGCCTCATCGAGGAAAATAGGCAGCGCCAGTAAATTGTGAATGCGGGTCAAGAAGAATATGAATAATAGCGCAGCAGCGCCCATATCCCAGTGACGATAATTTTCTTTTTTTATCTGCATAAAACTTAAGTTTGCCCCGCATCAGGGAAGAATAATAATGACAATGCCAACGATGATGCACGCTAATCCCAACCATCGCATATAGACGACATAACCTTCAAGGGTAAAGAGCCGTTGGGCAAAACTCTTTTCTTTCCAGAACCAGCGTTTGAACCACAACGGCTTGAACTGCCACAATAGACCAAGTATCATCACGAGGATACCCAGATAGAGTTTCATAAGTACCCTAGGACCGATCAGCCATGTAGCTGACTCGCTGCGTGGTCAATAGGCTTGCTGCTGCGTAGATTGCGCCAAATATAGGCCATACCACCCATTGCCGCCTGAATCAAGACCAGCAGCCGAACTAGCAGCGCTACCCCAAGTGCTATACGCCCATCGATCCCGATTAGTCCGAGAAAAAAAACATAGCTGCCTTCCCGCACACCCAATCCGTTCAACGATATGGGGATGATGTCAATCGCTGTCAAAATCGAGAAGACTGCCGCAAACGCTGCAAATGAACTATGATCGTTGAAGGCCAACAGCAGTGTATAGACGGAAGCTAGTGTCAGGATTAACGTCACGATGGACTGCCACATGACGGCTGCTAGCAACCGCCATTCATGCCGATAGCTGCGAAATTCTTCGTAGACGCGGGTGATCTTGCCCCACACGCCAGCAAATCGGGTCGGCAATCGGTTGCCAATTGCGGTAAGAATCCGTCCGGTGACATCCAACCATAGTGCCCAGATCGCGATCACTGTGCCGAGGAACAGCCCATGGGCTAGCAATGCTACACCAATAGGCAGGGTCGGAACAGTCAGCGCAAACAGGCTGCCCGCCGCAAATACGGCTAGCATCCCACTGCCCCGCTCGACTAATACCGATGTAACCGATTCGGCTCCGCGTCCGGTATGGCGAGCGGCTTCATAGGCGCGTACTACATCGCCGCCCATACCTGATGGCAAAAAATTATTGAAGAACATGCCGATAAAATAGCTAAACAGCAGATAACCGGGCGAGAGCTTGATCCCTCGGAAGCGCATGACTACGCCCCAGCGCCACGCCTTCGAGGCGACACTAGCAATTGACAGGATTAACGCCAAGATAACTAATGGCACATTGACCGAAGCTAGTGTTGCCCAGAACTCTGGTGTCGCCAGAGTGGGCAGCAACGCAACGATCAACACGAAGCCGACAATTAATCGGGCATAGCGCCAGAAACGTTTTGATGCCGGAGGCGTGGTTGTTTTTGTAGTCAATGGCACGGTTGGCGCTGTCTCTATCGTTTCTTCAGCCACGTTTACGCGCCACCAATGTCAATGACATATCGCGCTTGAGCAGATCGGCAACAGGCGCATGTGCAATGGTCAGGTCAATCGAAGTGCCAAAACCTGCCGCAAGCTGCTCAAAGGTAAACATGTGCGTCTCACCCGGCACGAACAAACGCTCGTGCAATTTTTGGCGTACCGATTTTGAAGTTTGGGCTTCCGGCGAATGACCTGTTACGGCCTGTGAAACTAGAGGGATGATCCGTTCGCCAGTGGAAAGCACCAGCGGTTCAACCCACCCCGGCGCGCTGCTAAACAACTTCGCGCCTGCCCGTTCCAACGTAGCCCATAGGCTCGCCCGGATCGTGTGGATCACGGCAACCCCACCGGGTCGCAGCACACGCGCTATCTCATGCAGCGCCGCATAAGTATTCGGCACATAATGCAGTACACCCCACGACCAGATCGCGTCAAAGGACTCGTCGCGATAGGGGAGTTCGCTGAGACTGGCCTGAACGAAATTGCCTACAGGAGTCTGCGTTTTTGCCAACTGTAGACTGCCAGTGCTCACGTCCAGACCTGTGACGCTGCGTGCGCCGATCTGAGCAAGGGCGGTACTGTAATCGCCAGCGCCGCAACCAGCATCCAGCACATCCCGCCCACGAATCGAGTCGAGAGGCAGCAGCGTTTCGATCAAACGCAGTGCCTCGGTGAGGGGTTGCGCCTGTTCCGTCACGCGATCCCAGAACTGCCCTTGTTTGTTGGTACTTGCCATGCGTGTGCCTGAAATTTAACAGTAGGATCATTACACAATGCGATAGTCTCGTAGTGTAACAGTAAAAGGGCGGGTTCGCGATAGCGGTTATTAAATGCTCAAGGGAAGGGTTACTGATGCAGCCACAAAAGAGGGCAGAAACAAGTCATACATACCCTCTTTAGCGTACTTAATGCTCTTGCTGCTCGAACAAGGCACGATGCGGAAATACTAGTTGATCGGGCTGACGAATACCACGCCCTAGCACAACACGATTAGCGCGTTCAAAATCACGTTGCAAATCCACCACCAACGTAAATTGCTGCGATGAGGGTTCCAGCGAAAATAGGGCAATGGCTGAGGTGAACATGCCGGGAATGATGGCAATCCACTGACCGTTTTCAAGTTGTCGGTTCAATGCACGCAGCGGCTTGGAGGCAGTGCGTGTCTTAAGCAAAATGGATAATGCCGTAAGGATTGGATCTATAATTTCAGGGGGTAGTGTGATCGAGCCGGCTGTTGTAATCGGCGTTGCCATATCGTCCGCGCTGTTGTTGTAGATCGAATAGGACAGTACCCGTGCTTCAAAGTGTTGGCGGAGGAAGCCCGTATGACCCGGTCTGGCGACATGCTGCCATGCCTGAGTATCGGGGTCACGCGCCAAAAGCTGCTCGATGATGACGCGCTTTTCGTTGAAGTGTGCATACATTGCAGTGAACTGTGCGCGATTCAGCTTGCCCTCGGCAAATTCATTGGCGATCTGGGCTGTCTTCTGGCGCAGCTTTTCGAGCGCTTCTTCGGCCTGCAACCGTGCCTCGACTCCAGAAGGCTGTGGTACGGCTGACGCATTCTGGGTAGCACGAGGTTGTGGCATGATGGGCGACGGCGGTTCGGCAGAATCGGGCGATGCGGGGCGTACTGGGGATGCATCCCCAGTTGTCCGTATCGCACCACTAGAGCTTTCCGGCAGCGACTTGTCTAGCTCGACAGCCTGTGGCATTTGTTCATCGGCTTGCTTAAGCAAGCGTCGTAGAAGTGTTCGGGGCCGATCTCCTTTGTTATCCATGCTATCCTCACTAAACCATTATGATTCTTGGAATGAATTGAATATACGGACAATACTATCAGAAATTAGCCATAAGAGATAGCGGGGCAACAATCGAGCTTGCCTTGCTGTTACTTACTTTGTGCGACGCTGCTGCTCCTGAATAGCTAAGTACGCCAGCCCTGCGAAAAACTCATCAACCCGTTCGCCAGTCGCAGCACTGGTCAGTAGGAAAGGCATATTGAGACTTTTTACCCAGTCGCGTACCTCATCCGCTGGAATGATATTGCGGAGATCGTTTTTATTGCCAATGACTACCATTGGCACCAGCGGAACAGCACTTTGGATCTCATCACGCCAGTGTTTGAGATTGACAAAACTTAGAGGGGTGGTTACATCATATACGAGCGCGACAGCGTGTGCTCCCTGATAGAACGTATCCCGGAAGCTCAAAAAGTGATCCTGTCCGGCAATATCCCAGATCGACAATTTGACAAGTGTCTCACCCAATGTAACGAGCTTGGTCTGGAAGTCTACGCCGAGTGTCTTGATGCGTGACTCCTCAAACTTACCCTCGCAATAACGGCGAATCAGGCTTGTCTTGCCGACATTACCATCACCAGCAACCACGATCTTGTAAATTGGCAAGGTTGAGGGATCAGTATTCAAGCGATAGATCTCCCTTGTTGGATGATAAGCCATTATATCACGTTTGTTTAGCGGCCTTAACAGGTGTAGAGTCTACAGTATAAGAGGCGTTGGTTTTTTGCACCAAACCAAGCTATAATCATCTTAATTCGTTAGAACAAATGTTCCCAAGTCAGGAGCAATTTTTACATGGCAAAGTCTGGCCCACACGAGGCCGATAATCTGGATGCGTGGTTTCCCCGCGAAAATGGCAAAACAAGCGATATACAGTCACAGGCCGAGGAAGTTTACGAACAGCAGCAAACCCGCCGCTTAGGAGTTGTGGTCGGCGGGTCGCTGACCAAAGGGTTGGATGTAAAACTTGATCGCGAAACCGAGATCGAGGATCTGGCAGTTGGGCGTTATGTCGTCGTGCGTGGCAAGCAGAAGCGGTTCTTTTGTATGGTCACGGATGTCGTGCTGGACAGTACAAACCCCGCCATCCGCAGCGATCCGCCAGATCTTTCCGATCCGTTCTTGCGCGAAATCTATACTGGGACTGCCGCCTTCGGAACCGTCCATGTCGTGCCGATGCTGTCTATCGAAGGGGGCGAAAGCGAACCCAAGCCCGTCAAGACAATTCCTAGTCACTTTATGCCCGTTGAGATTGCCGATGCCACTGACATTAACGATGTATTCGGCAACGAAGATGCTAATCACTTCAACATCGGCTCACCGCTTGAACTGGAAGAAACGCAGGTCAACTTGAATTTGCGGCGACTAGTAGAACGGTCTAGTGGTGTGTTTGGCAAAAGCGGTACAGGTAAGAGTTTCCTGACGCGCATTATCCTAGCAGGTGTGATCAAACATGATGCGGCGGTTAACCTGATCTTCGACATGCACAACGATTACGGTTGGGAAGTGACCGACGAACGCGGCCCGAAAGCCAAAGGGTTGCGACAGTTATTCCCCTCGAAGGTCAGTATCTTCACATTGGATGAGGAATCATCGCGGCGGCGCAATGCCAAGTATGACTATGTAGTGACACTTGGTTATGACGAGATCGACCCAGAAGATTTGGCGATGCTCAAAACGACCATGAATCTATCCGACAGCATGATCGACGGAGCCTATACCCTTCGCAAGAAATGGGGCGCAGGCTGGATCGCCCGCCTATTGGACGCGACTCCTGAAGAACTTGATAATCTTACCGAAACCGCCAATATTACCTCGGCTTCCCTGACCGCTCTATCGCGTCGTTTGCAGCGTTTTGAGCGCTTCGAGTTTTTGCGTAAAGAAGGCGCTCTGGGCGACAGCGTTGGCAAAATTCTTGAATACATCGAACAGCGTAAAAGCGTCGTGCTGGAATTTGGGCGTTATGGTTCGGCACTCGAAGCCTACATTCTCGTTGCCAATTATTTGACTCGCCGTATTCACGAAAGCTATGTCAAGCGCATGGAGCAGTCACTGGGCGACCCAAGCCTTGAACCGCCCCAACTATTGATCACGATTGAAGAAGCCCACAAATTCCTCGATCCGCTGATTGCCCGCCAAACGATCTTCGGGATCATCTCGCGAGAATTGCGTAAATATAATGTCACGCTGCTGATCGTAGACCAGCGGCCTAGCGGGATCGACGAAGAAGTCATGAGCCAAATCGGAACTCGTGTCACGGCCTTGCTGGACAATGAGCGTGATATTACCGCTGTGTTGACCGGGATCAATGGCGCGGCGGGTCTGCGCGAAGTGCTAGCACGACTCGACACCAAACAGCAAGCAATCATTATGGGTCACGCGGTGCCTATGCCTGTTGTTGTCAAGACTCGCGCCTACGATCTGGACTTTTATCGCGAAGTGGGCTTTGTCTCTGATGAAGATCTACCTGCCGTTGGTGAAGATGCCCGTCGCAAACTCGGCAATGGTGGCAAGCGGCGTATGGGCTAAACTTTCCTATCTTGAGGAGAGCGGAGAAAGCTGATGCAACATCCAATTCGCTTCTTTAATAAGCATCTGTTAAATCGCCTGACAAGCCAGTTCGCGAGAGTTCCACTCGGTCCTTTTGCAGTCATTCACCATATTGGTCGGCGCAGCGGTAAATCCTATAACACGCCCATCATGGTTGCGCCGATTGACAATGGGTTTGCAATCGCATTAACCTATGGCCCAGAAGTGGATTGGTATCGCAATGTTCTGGCATCTGGGCGCTACGGTTTACTCTGGCACGGCAAAGAATATACCCTCGCGCCACCGGAATTACTTGATGTTAATGCAGCATTGCCAGCATTCCCAATCCCACTACGAGTGATATTAATGCTGCTTGGCACTCAGGATTTCGTGCGAACAACCTTGTCAGGCGATTAAATTCTAATTGCTGTGAAATGATAAGAGTTTCAGTATCAAGTGCCATGAAGTAACCAAACTGCTAAAATCGTCTTTATCAGCAACGTACGCTGTTGAGGATACATTCCATCACGACTTACACGATTCCATCCCACGCAAACGCCTTTGAACTGCCCGGTAGATCGCCGGGAGTATTGCTGCTGCACGGCTTCACAGGCGACCCTAGCGAAATGCGTTCATTGGCGCAGCGGCTCAACATAGAACTGGGTCTGTATTGCTATGCGCCGCTGTTGCCGGGGCATGGTGTACCGCCGCATGAATTATATGGTGTCACTGACGACCACTGGTTGGAAGCGGCGCGGCACGGCTTGGCGCAAGTAAAAGCACAGCATAAGCGGGTTATCGTCTGCGCGTTTTCGATGGGCGCGGCACTTGCGGCGATTATGCTCGCCGCGAAGCCACAACAAGCTGATGCGTTCATCGCCATCGCACCTATGATCGCGACCCGAATCCCACTGCTGCCCATCTTAACGCCGCTGCTAGGGCGGATGATTCCTTGGGTCTACCCGCTAAAATTCATGTCTATTGATGCGTTGGGTATGCGACAAAAACTGCTAGATTTTGATCCGACACTCGATCTGGACGATCCCCAGATAGCAGCACGGTTGCGGGATGAAGTCCGTATCCCGGTTACAGTTATAGAAGAACTGCGTAAAGTGGCAGCACGAGCCATTCACGCCGCGCCGCACATCGAGATCCCTACGTTGGTGGCACAAGGCGATAGCGACATGTTGGTCGATCCCGATGGTGCACACCGTTTTTATCGCTCACTGGCGGCACAAGATAAAACATTATTAACTTT
>JBDTVG010000009.1:0-11019 GCA_040007395.1 Chloroflexota bacterium | reverse complement strand
ATACCTATAGTTTAGCGCTTCTTATGGCTACCCTAGCTTGCACCATTAGTTATTATGGGATTCAGCCTTCTGATCGCCACAATTTCAGGATATTGGTACCTCGTGTATCCTGTCTATTGTTACCATTTTATACAATTTCCTTACTTGACAATTATATACCGAACGGTATATAATTAGTGTCATAGTTTAAATGTGTGGATAAAATTGTGACCGATAACCGAAGCCAACTACTTACGGTTGCCACACATCTATTTGCTACGCATGGCTACGATGCAGTGGGAGTACAACAAATTGTTGAAGCGGCAGGTGTGACAAAGCCTACCTTGTATTACTACTTTGAAAGTAAGCAGGGCTTACTCGCGGCAATCATCCTTGAACACGCTGAACTATTGCTTGCAATTGTGCAAAACGCAGCAGCCTACGACCACGATATTACGCGCTCGATCACAGAACTTGTCACTGCCTATTTCAATTATGCACAACAAAATCCCGTCTTTTATCGAATGATGCTGGCGATGTGGTTTTCACCACCATCCAGCGAACCCCATCTTAATATCGCTGATTTACAACACCAGCAATTTTTGATCATCGAATCCCTATTCAAGCAAGCCGCTACGGATCATGGCAATATGCGGAACCGCCACGCGCAGTATGCCGCCACGCTTAAAGGACTAATTGACACTTATATTGCCCTCTATTTGCAAGGGCTTGTTGTGAATGACAACCCTGAGCTAGTGTATCGGCTCACTCACCAGTTTATGCACGGCATTTTCTCGTAAGGATGGTAGCAGACAAAGTTTTTTTTCTGCGTGTTATACCGAACGGTGTATCCTTTTGGAGGATTGATGAGCAACCACTGGATCAACGACGCTGTTTTCTATCACATTTATCCGCTGGGATTATGCAATGCACCTACCCAGAATAATTTTGCCTCTGAGCCAACGCCTCGCCTTGATTATATTTATCAGTGGCTAGATCATATTCAATCGCTCGGATGTAACTCTGTACTGCTTGGCCCTGTCTTTGAATCGTCGGCACACGGTTATGATACGGCAGATTTCATTCGCGTTGACAGGCGGTTAGGGACACATGACTCACTTATCGCGTTAACCCGTGCCATGAAAGATCGTAATCTTCGTGTAGTGTTAGATGCCGTTTTTAACCATGTAGGTCGTCATTTCTTCGCATTTCAAGACATCCAGCGGCAAGGTAGACAATCTGCTTATGTAGATTGGTTCAAAAACTTGAACTTCGATCAGACCAGTGTCAAAGGTGATCCCTTTAACTATGAAGGGTGGGCGGGGCATTATGATCTGGTGAAATTGAATTTGTCTAACCAAGAGGTTCAAGCGCATCTGTTTCAAGCGGTCAAGTTCTGGGTAGACCATTATGGGATTGAAGGACTTCGGCTCGATGCTGCCGATCAGATCGACCCATACTTTTTTCAGTTGCTTCGCGAGTATTGCCAAACCCTAAACCCAGATTTTTGGCTTATGGGTGAGGTTGTGCACGGCGACTATAATCACTGGGCGAATCCACAACTGCTGCACGCAACCACAAATTACGAGAGCTATAAAGGACTGTATTCCAGCCACGTAGATAGCAACTACTTCGAGATTGCCTATTCACTCAATCGTCAGTTCGGAGAAAACGGTATCTATAAGGCGCTCACGCTGTACAATTTTGCCGATAATCATGACGTAAACCGTGTTGCCAGCAACTTGAGTAATCCAGCGCATCTATACCCCTTATATGGTCTGTTATTCACGATGCCGGGAGTTCCATCGCTGTACTACGGCAGCGAATGGGGTATCGAAGGTAAACGAACTGAAACGAGCGATAGGCCGTTACGCCCATCAATTGACATTCACAGCATTTATGCCGCTGCCCCACATTTGCATTTGCCCGATGCACTACGCCGATTTGCGGATGTTCGCCAGAGGCTCTCCGCGTTGCGCTTTGGGACATATCAGCAACTTTATGTAAATCATCAACAGCTTGCTTTCCAGCGACAAACCAATGAGCAAACGGTTATTGTGACGATTAATGCTGCCGCCGAACCTGTGTGTATTTCGTTAGATGGGTTAAGCGGAGGTCGGCTCTACGACGTGTTAAATAACGAAGACTTTCCGATTTACCAGAATCAGGCATCTATCGAGCTTGATCCAAATTGGCTGCGGATAATGGTCGTGGCCTGAGTTGTTAGGGGAATGCCGGGCATAGGTTAGGCTCTGGAATCAAAAGCTGGTAATTTTACAAGTTTAATATAAACTCGGTGTGCGTTCAAAGGTGGGCGCGTCCATCCGAGTTAAAGTACACACGCGTGCGGCAAGACCAAATGCCATCACAACCGTGTGACGAATTGGTAGTCTCAGTAGGGGGAAGTAATTGAGCGAATTACGCATGACAGGGTTACTAGTTGGCATTGGATTGTTGGCGGCACTTTTTCTGTATCGCCGATTTGTCCGTCGCCTCAGCAATTTCACAATGATCATCTCATTGACCATTTGTACATTAATCATTGTCTTTGCGCTGTTTCCAAATACGCTCAATGATCTCTTGATTACCTACTCGCTCAAGCCAGAAAATGGTCAGCGTTTGATCGGCCTGTTGATGCTATCAAACTTGCTCATCTTTCTGTTCCTGTTTATTCTAGCAGCTCGCCACGATGCACTTCAGCAGACCGTAGATCGGTTGGTGACAGCAATCACGAAACAAGCGTATCAAGGTGAACATGTCGGCGCACCGATTCTCGTCGTGATCCCTGCTTATGATGAAGAAGAGAACATTGGCCTCGTGCTGGATCGCATCCCCAAGGAAGTGTGTGGCAAGCAGGTCGAAGCGGTGGTCGTCGTGGATGGTGGAACAGACCGTACCGCGGAAGTGGTCAAAGCGCGCAAGGTTGGCGTGGCAACCCATGTTATCAACCGGGGCCAGGCGGCTTCTTTACGGGTTGGCTATTCGCTGGCGATTGAACGCGGTGCTGAAATCGTCGTAACACTTGATGCGGATAATCAACATCACCCCGAAGAAATGGCACGTTTGGTGAAGCCTATCCTTGATGGCAAAGCTGATATGGTCAACGGCTCTCGCGTGTTGGGGCATTACGAAAAAGACAGTCAGGTACGCGCTCTAGGGGTTGTACTCTTCAACTATCTGATCAGCTTTATGGCTGGTACACGCATCACCGATTGTTCCAACGGCTTCCGGGCTATCCGTACTTCATGCTTACGCGAACTCACATTGGTGCAAACCCAGTATCACGCCACAGAAATGCTACTGGAATGTCTACGGCGTGGCTTTCGCTTTCAGGAAGTACCAATCACCATCTCAAATCGTACCTATGGTGTTTCCAAAAAGGGGCCATCGATGTACTATGCACTGGGCTTTTTGCGTACCATCGTTGTTACGTGGTTGCGCTAAAGCAAGCGACTGTAGAGAAATGAAATATAGAATAGCAGGTAAAATTTGAACAGATCGCTACCCCAACAAGTTTGGGATCTCGTCGGTGCGCCGTTACGTATGACTGTGCTGCCTATCGATACATCCCGTCGGTTAGGTTTCACTTCGCTAGAAGATGAGCGTATCGGCGCGGTGCTACCGCACATCAAAGGGCGTTTGTTAGATGTCGGTGCAGGGCGCAATGTACTGGTCAAGCGTTATACAGGCGAAGGGGTCGGGGTCGATGTCAACGACTTCGGTATGGGCTGCGTCATTGTGAAAGACTCGGCTAATCTCCCCTTCCCCGATAACGCTTTCGATACCGCAACATTTCTAGCATGTCTCAACCATATCCCCAACCGCGCCGATGCCCTTCGCGAGGCCAAGCGTATCTTGCGACCTGATGGCAGATTGCTGGTCACAATGATTAATCCGATCCTCGGCGTGATTGGACATCGCTTCTGGTGGCACGGTGACGACAAGCGACGACCTATTATCGTTGGGGAGCGCGAAGGCTTGTGGAACAAAGATGTAATCGCGCTGATCGAGCACGCAGGCTTTACTCTCGAAAAGCATGAGCGCTTTGTCTACGGCATGAATAATCTGTTCATCGCCAAAAAGGCTTGACAGGTTCTGTTACCTGTTCTGACTTTCAATTTTCACTGGATGCTCGAATTTATCCTACTTATGATCCACACCAACCATAGCCATATCATGTGATGTACGTCAATATACCCTGAGCAGAATGCAAGGGTACAAGCATAGGTGCGGGTCAGTCGCCCAATCCACCACTTATAGATAAATTAAACGCTCTGGCTATTCAATGATAGTCGAGGAACTAATGATTTGGTCAAGCCTAACGCAATGATCTTGCCTAGTTTTAGCTATTCTTCACGGAGCGCTCGAAGCTCAGTGGGCGCATCCCATTCAGTGTGACCAGCAGCGAAATCCCGACATCGGCAAGAATCGCTAGCCATAAGGATGCACCGCCGAACAAGGCCAACACTAAGAAGATCAGCTTGGTCGCGAGACTAAGCCCGACATTTTGCAGGATCAGGTTACGAGTAAAGCGGGCTAACCTAATCGCGAAAGGCAACTGGTTTAAATCGTCCGCCATCAGGGCAACATCGGCGGTTTCGCGGGCTTGTGCGCTTCCTGCTGCGCCCATGGCGATTCCGACAGTTGCTGCCGCTAACGCGGGCGTATCATTAATGCCATCACCAATCATCGCCACATTTCGATAAGTGGCGAGTAGTTCCTTGATCGCTGTAACCTTATCAGCAGGCAGCAATCCCGCTCGCACGTCTTCAACTCCTACCGCCTGACCTACGGCTTGCGCGACAATTTGATTGTCGCCAGTTAGCAGCACTGGCGTGATTCCTAATGCTTTCAGATCGGTGATGATCTGTCTACTGCCATCGCGCAGCGTATCGGCTACCGTGATATAGCCTTGTACTGCCTCGCCGTTTGTAACGAGCATTGCGGTTTGACCTTGTGCCTCGACTCCGTTTACTAACTCATGAAAAGCGTGGCTGTGCGGATATTCCGCATCGAACAATGAGTGACTGCCGATAGTAATGCTTTGACCATTGACCGTACCGCGTACCCCACGTCCGGCAAGATTCTCGATTTTTTCCGCTGGTAGGTATCGGCTAATCAAGCCGCGCTCCTGTGCCGCCGAAACTACTGCTTTCGCCAATGGATGCGTGCTGCCCTGCTCAACGGCTGAAGCCAGCGCTAGCACATTGTCACACTCTGGGCAGGGTTCGCCTGTTGAACAAATTGCCGCACGGGTGCTGGTCACAATAGGCTTACCTTGTGTCAGTGTCCCCGTTTTATCAAAAGCAAATGCCCGGATTTGCCCCAATGCTTCCAGATACATACCACCTTTGATCAGTACGCCGCGCCGTGCGGCAGCCGTGATACCGCTAATCACGGTGACGGGAGCACTGATCACCAACGCACACGGACAAGCGATCACCAACAGCGAAAGCGCTCGATACAGCCAGCCATGCGCCTCACCGGGGATCTCCCAGAACGGCGCATGAAACAGCACCGGTGGAATAACTGCCATCAGCGCAGCAATCCCCACGACAGCAGGCGTATACACACGAGCAAAAGCATCAATGAGGCGTTGGCTTGGCGCACGTTCGCTTTGAGCGGTTTCAACTAAGTGAATGATACGGCTTAGGGTATTGTCAGCGGCGAGGTGTGTTACCCTGATCTTTAATAAACCGCTGCCATTGATTGTTCCGGCATAGACTTCCGCACCTAGACTCTTGTAAACAGGCACGCTCTCGCCCGTAATTGGAGCCTGATCGACATCACTTTCGCCAACCGTTACCACTCCGTCCATTGCCACACGCTCACCGGGTTTGACAAGAATAGTATCATCGATTTTCAACTGCTCAACTGGGATCACTTCCTCACCCTGCGTCGTCAGGCGAATCGCTGTGACCGGAGCCAGACTAACCAAACTCCGTAGGCTGTCACGAGCGCGATCTGCTGTATAGCCTTCCAACGATTCGCCAATGGCAAACAGGAAGATCACGGTTGCGCCTTCAAGTGGCTCCCCAATAATCAAAGCACCAACCGCAGCGATGGTCATCAGTAGATTGATG
Organism: Chloroflexota bacterium; assembly: GCA_040007395.1. Classification (GTDB taxonomy): domain Bacteria; phylum Chloroflexota; class Anaerolineae; order Aggregatilineales; family UBA2796; genus DATGFK01. Next base: position 4,957 of record JBDTVG010000009.1, on the reverse strand, counting down.
TTGAAATCGCGATTGATAAATAGTGTACTCAACCCGCTCCGTGCAATCGGATACCCCGCGATGCTTATCGCCGCAATGAGCAGGATCTCGCGGATATTGCCTACCAGTCCGAAGAGCGACGCAAGCAGCGTAAACAAGATAATCGCGCCACCGATGAGCGCTAGCCGTGTTTCATGACGGGACCGTAAGTAATTCCAGAAGCCGATCACGCCGCCGACTTGGGGGGCAGTCGCTGACACAGTGTTTTCAAAATCGAGGCTGTAGCCTAATGCTTGTACCCGTTGATCAATGACTGTCGCTGGAATTTCTCCACCAACGTGCAGTTTAGAGGTCGCGAAATCGACACGTACCTCTTGTACCCCTGCGAGTCGGCTGACTCCTTTTTCGATCTTGTTGGCGCAATCGGCACAATCCATGCCTTTTACAGTATAGATATGGGTTGTCATCGTAGTAAGCTCCTATTCATGCTGGACATGGGCAATCCCCCTATCCAACAGATCGTGGATATGTGTGTCATCCAATGCGTAAAACGTCTGCCGTCCTACCTTTCGCATCCGCACAATACGTTGAGTACGCAATAAACGTAAGTGATGGGAGGTAGCGGGTTGGCTCATTCCAACCAACTCAGCCAAATCGCCAACGTTTAGCTCGTGGTGAGACAAGGCCGAGATAATTCGCAGGCGGCTTGGATCAGCCAACACAGCGAACACTTCGGCAAGCCGCATCGAGGTTTCGGTATCAAGCAGCGTAATTTCGGATAGGTCAGGTGGGTTTTGAGACATTGTATCGATATATAAGCAATTGTTTATATAATTATCAGCCTTAATCGCTGTTTTGTCAACAAGCGATTCGATCAAGCGAAAAGCGACTCATGATCAATAGTGAGAAATCTAACGCTTTATAGTGTATGTTCTGGTTCAGGCTGCCGAAAAGCGAATCACTGTCGGGGTAATGCCTCAAAAACGAACCTTGATCATCAATGTACCAATGAGGAGTTCATCTTGATTGCTGAGTAGATAGTCTTTTCCGGGAACAAGCGACTTTCCATTTAACCATGTACCATTACTACTGTAGAGATCCGTTGCATAGAGATGGTTCTCTTTACGACTCAGCTTGAGATGGCGACGTGATACCCCTTTTTCCATGGCCTGAAAATCTGATAGGTCAAGTGTGCCTTCCTCGTCGGATATAGTAAAACTGCTGCGTCCGACAATGACTGCATCTACTTCAGGCAAGATCAAGCGTCGTTGATTAATCTCGATTGACACAGCTTGTTGACCGGGAATAGTAGTCTGGCGTAGCTCTGGGCTATTGGCCGCCACAGCAGGATAGGGTTGACCGGAATTCGCGATGCTAGAGAGCAATGTATTGGGCAGTTTGGTCGATACTGTTTCTCGCCCCGGCCCTTTTGTTAGCAGGCTGGTGCGTGGCTTGAGACTGTCCAGACGGTATTCCAACAAGTTATTGACTAGATGACGGATATGCCATGGCTTTGGCAGATATTCGGCACGCAGTTCTGTCAACACCTCTACTTTGGGCGGCGTGTAGGCAGAGGTAATGATAATAAACCCCGGACACTCCCACTCTCGAATTTTGTGTGCTACCTGGAGTCCGTCCATGCTACCCGGCAACCGAATATCCAAAACAAATAAGTCAATCGACGTTTTATTGTCCTCAATATAATTGAGCGCTTCATCTCCAGTCCGAAGCTGAACCAGATTGACTCCGGGGGCCGTGGCACGCAGTACAACGGCAAAGATGTTGCGTAGCTGTGATTCGTCTTCAACATGTAGAATGTGCGTTGACAAGATATGATTGTCCTTACTCGGTCGGGCTTTACACTTTGACACTACTACGTGGACATTTTCCAGTGTAGCATAAACAAGGATTCGGAATCACGAGTACTATTCTACTGTTTTTGGGTAGGATGCTCATCGGTTAATGGAGCAGAGAAGGCAACAAGATTATTATTAAGATCAGGCTGATAATCGCGAACAACAGCAGCAGCAGCACCTGCCATGCAATCCATGGACGGATAGGATAGTCAAAGGTTTGTATCTGAGGACGTAAGCCATCGCTGCGAATGGAGATCTCGATAGGATAGCGGCGAACCAGTCCAAACACCGGACGGCGTTTAGCCCGAACCTTGATCTCGACGGGAGCATTTTGCCCCGGCATGACCAGCGTGCGGGTGCGCGATGGCAGCATAATCAGGACATTGTGGCGTTCGCGGACTTCGATCACATAATAGCGCTGGCTGTTGCCCCGATTGGTAATACGAATCCGAAAGCCCCAAGATTCTGCCTCGATAATGCTTTCAAATTCGTAATATTGCACAACGTGTAGCGTACCATTTAGCGATGTAACTTGGCGTTCTTGCTGTTGCGGCGACGTAACGGAGATCACATAATCGTAGCTCATGGCAACACTGGTTGGCAGACGCGGCGGGTGGAACGTGATCGAGCGTTCGGCTCGTTCTCCCGATGGCACGTGCAACGGGAACTGTGCCGCCGTAAACCACTCCGACGGTAGGCCCTGAATAGTGCATACATAGTCTTGTGGTGCTTTGCCATTGTTGACGACTTCCACATGCAGAATAGCCGCACTGCCCGGTTCAACCACCGCTTCGGCGGGAGTCAACCGTAAGAATGCCTCCTGACTGCCGATGCGCTGTTCGATTGTGCGCGGTGCAGTATAGGCTAGCAAGCGCCCTATGCCTACCTGCGAACGTGCCAGCCGCAGCGTCAACCAGAATGGCCCGATCTTAATCGATTGCGATGATAGCCAATCGATCATACCATTGGCTTCAAGCCGTTCGTCGCTCAGGTATAATCCGTTCAAGCTGCCCAGATCAGCAACGATGATCTTGCCATCAGGCAGTCGATCAATACGCAAGTGTTGGCGTGAAACCAATGGGTCGTCAAGTTGCACATCACAGCTAGAATCGCGTCCGACGATAAGCGAGGGCTTCTCAAAGGGCAATCGCCACGATGGTCCTTCCAGCGGCGTAACGATGATAATATCGTCGTTGCCCTCGCTAAGTAGATCGACGGGGATAGCCGGACGATCCAACGCGGGCAGCACATCAAACACCGTGACGGGGCCGTTGACGTTGATTGTCAAAGTGGTGCGATTCTTGCGCCAACTAGCCGAATGGGTAATGGATCGGATCGACTTTTCCAGCGCTTCAAGTTCGCGCGCGATCTCGCCAATATTATCGTAGCGATCATCGGGGTTCTTGAGCATAGCACGGTGGATAATACTCACCAGTGCAGGTGGTGTATCAGGCCGCAAATCCTGAATCCGTTCGGGTTCACCCTGCGTGTGCATCAGGATCATGTCGACGGCGGAACTTGAGACAAATGGCAATTGCCCCGAAACCAGTTCGTAGAGCATTACCCCGAAGGCATAAATGTCGATCCGGTTATCGATGGAAACGCCTCGGAATTGTTCAGGAGCCATATAAGCCAATGTACCAAGCAATTCCCCCGTAACGGTCAGCGGCCCAGCCCCATCTACGCGCTTTGCTACGCCGAAATCAGTTAGTACGGCGCGAAAGCCTAGTGGTGTAGCGGCGGCTTCGCTGTCTTCCTTAAGCAGAACGTTATCCGGTTTAACGTCGCGATGAATAATCCCCTGCCCATGTGCATAATGCAGTGCTTGTGCCACTTGCCGAGTCACGGTCACAATCTCGCGCAGATCGAGAAATTGCCCTGCATTGAGACGAGTATTCAAGCGTTGGCGTAACGTGCCACCCTCGACATATTCCATGACGAGGAAAAGCTGACCATGCCGAAACGTTATCTCAAAGAGGCGTACAATGTTTGGATGATCCAGTGCAGCAATAGCCCGACCTTCTGCCATAAAGCGACTCTGAAAGTCAGACTTATCGGTCAGATGACTGTGCATCAACTTGATGGCTACTTGGCGGCGCAACTGAGTATCGAACGCTTTGTAGACGGTGCTCATGCCGCCTTGCCCAATAGCCTCTAAGATCTCATAATGATCGATGACCTGAACATTGTCTTTACTCATGCACTTATGCGCTCAACGCAGTTCGAGGTGTCTGGAAGGGATATACGATCAGGGTTAACATTCTTTACTTTATTTATCTTACCGCAGTAATGGCAATTCCGCCGATGTGCAGTCCGAACAGAAATGGATAGAGATGAACCATTTACGGCAGTTATGCTCAGTTCGTTATGGTCAGTACCGATTTCATTATAAAATTGTGATCTGCTTGGTAATCACAAGTGCATTGCTGACGCTGCCGACTCTGCGGAGTCTGGCGCAAGCCTCCGCCCCCGGTACGGCAAGCGGTCCTCTCGATACAACAGCAATTGTACTGATTGGTGCGCTGCTTGTAATTCTTATCGCTTTGCCCATTGGCTACGTTGTACTGCGTCGCCCACAACCAATCACCCGATCAGTGCTGATGGTCAGCACAGACGAAGCGGCACGGCGGCTTGTCAGAATGGCGGCACGGCGAGCCGGCTACAACGCGATCACCGTTTACCGCTATGAAGATGCGGTAGATCGAATACGCGAAGATACGGCAATTGGTATGATTATCATTGACGATTCGGTGCCACAATACGAGGCGGGGCTGCTGATGTCGATGCTGCAACGATTACCGATGGGGGTACGACCCTTGATCCTCATCCACGATAGTTCTGAGCTTGGGCAAACCGCCCCATCACATCGCGCCGCTGTAGTCGTTGCCCGTCCGCTAACAGAAAAAGCGCTTGAGGCAGCAATTCGGCAAGTCAATGAACATATCGACGTAACGTGGTAATTTGTCGCGACAACTAGGTAAACAAAAACCGGACAAATTGTCCGGTTTTTGCTGAAATGAGTGCTGCGTGGTCTGGCAGTGGCGGGAGTGTGGCGTTGAAAATGTGTCTAGAGCGTGTTTGGGAATTAAAGAACGGCTCCTGTAGGATAGAATTGGAGGTAT
>JBDTVG010000008.1:0-16481 GCA_040007395.1 Chloroflexota bacterium | reverse complement strand
GCCTGATACCGCCACAGGTAGCGCTTACCACCGATTTCCCTGAAGACCCAAAACGTTTTCGATTCGACGAGCAAAGATTTAATAAATCACTGGATTCATGAGGCAACATCAGGCCATATCAACGAGATCCTTAACGACTTTGATCCAAAGGATACCGTACTGATTATTGCTTCAGTTGTCCACTTCACAGCATACTGGCAAACTCAATTTTCGAAAGCGCAAACGCATGTGAAACGCTTTCACCTTCTCGACGGCACAACAAAATCACACCCAATGATGTATCGAACAGATGCTTTACTTTACTATCATACTGATACATTTGAAGCGGTTAGCCTTCCTTACAGCGCCCCAAACGCGACTAATGACATACGAATGAATATTTTCCTGCCCGCTGTGAATTCTAGTCTCGTTGAATTCCAACAGAATTTTAGCCAAATGTTGCCCGGAAACTGGAACTCGATCTTCCGCTTGCAGCACGGCACGGTCGGACTTCCTCGATTTAAAATTGAAACTAGGATCGAGTTAATTGATACGCTTCAATCGTTGGGTATCAAATCCGCTTTTGATCGCAAATCCGCCAACTTCTCCAAAATACGCGGGGGTGAGCATTATCCGCTGTTTATCAGCCAATTTCTCCACCAAAGCTTTATAGATGTGGATGAAGAGGGAACAGAAGCTACTGCGGCAACGCTTATTGAAATGCAAGAGGATTGGGGTGAAGGAGAATACATACGGGGATTTGAAATGATTGTTGATCGCCCGTTCTTCTTCGTTATACAGGATAACACCAGTGGCATTGTACTTTTTATGGGTCAGATTGTTGAGCCGATATGAATTTGCTGTAATCGTTCAATAGTGTTTTAGAAATTCCAGATTTGGAGCCAAGTGTTCGCAGTTAACCTTATTAACCAACGGTGCGGTTCTCTAAAGGGAAAATTGAGCGATAGAAAGCGGAACAACCCCGTCGGGATCGGCGGGTACTCCCTAACCAGCGGTAAAACGCCCGATTTCCGCTCCCTTTCAACGCAAACAACAATCCCAACGTCACGATTTCACTTGGATATAAATGGGCTTGTCCCCTTTTACTCACATCCAGCATGACCGCATCCACCCGACAGAACAATTCGATGATAAACTCTTCAGTGGTCACGGTGTTCTCCTTTTTTCGAATTTCGACACTTCAAGAAGGGTCGATCACCGTGATATTTGCCACTTTTTTCAAACCGCACCATTGGTTAAGTATCCCCCACAGGTCAGGATGTCTCGAAACAGGCGAGAAAAGCAAAAACCAGCAAATCGTCAAAAAACGACAATGCTGGTTCACTTCTAGCTTCATTTGGTGGCCCCAACTGGAAAAAAATCGAACCACTTTGTTCAACCTCGAAAACATCCACAGCATCTATATTAATCGGCTTCCTTGAGTCAATTGAATATCCCCAGCGCGACCCTTGGACGCGTACCTTGACCGCTGCTTGAGCTTTGCGGAGATCGAGGGAGGAGTGTTAGGCCTCTCCCCCGACCACCATAAAGTCCCGCTGGTTGCGGCAGCGAGACCTCGGAAAGTAGTGTAACACGCTTTCGCGAAGTCTCTGCCACCCAAGCGGATCATGTCCGGTTTAATGGAGGGAATGGCAATGACTCGCGTGTTCGTGATGACGAACCACAAAGGGGGCGTGGGAAAATCCACGTCCGCCACCAACGTCGCATTCGGGCTGGTCCGAGTGCTCAAGCAAGCCGGTGTGTCCAATCCACGAGTGCTGTTGATTGACACAGACAGTCAGGGACATGCCTCACTCGTCACGACTGGACGCGCCAATTATGGACGTGACGACAGCCTCTACACGGTGCTGACCGCTGAGCGTAAAGATGCTGCCTCAGCACTCACACGCTGTATCACGGTCAGTACTTGGGATGAAGACTTGCATGTACTTCCTGCCTCGCCACTTTTGGAAGCGGCTGAGCGGGAATTAATGGGAGTCGCTGGTGCGCCCTACCGCATCGCCGATCCCTTGAGTCGCATTGCAGGTCACTATGCGGCTGTGGTCATCGATACCCGCCCCTCGTTTTCACTCATGACGGAGATGGGGTTATTGGCAGCGTCTGATGCGATTGTGCCCGTGGAACCACGTTATTTGGAAACGGTTGGGTTGCTGTCCGTCGTCAACAAAATCAATGACATCCGCGATGGGTGGCGGCACCCTGATCTGCATGTGGCGGGTATTTTGGTGACGAAATTGGATATCCGCGTCAAAGGCCATGTCCAGATGCTGGATAGCCTCAAAGCCAATGCCTCCCTCAGTCAGTTGTTGTGTGGGGTGATTCCAGCCAATGAAGCAGTTGCCTACGCGCATCAGCACCACCAAAGCGTGTTTGAGTATGATCCGCACTGTGCGGCGAGTCGGGCCTATGCACAATTCGTAGGGGTTCTCGCCAAGCGTGTTCTCGTGCAGGAGCGTGGATGATGCCACCTAAAAACTCCCGGCGTATGGAAACGCTACTGGATAGTATTGGTGCTCAGTTGATGGTGGCAGATCCAGAAGAACACCTCTCAGATCATACCCTGCGCGTCGAGTACATCCCAGCAGATCTTCTCCGACCAGACCCTGTACAGCCTCGGCGTGTGCTGCCAGAGGCACTCCACTTTGCATTTCACGAAGATCGCTTGACACCAGTGCAAGCGCTGCGTGAACTTGTCCAACTTGCTCAGGTAACCGCTCGCCAAAGTGGTCGTCCATTTAGCGGCCCACTAGATTTACTTTCCAGCTTGGAAAGCGATGAAGATGCTGAAGCACCCAAACTCACACCCGAAGAAGCGTTAGTGCGCGATCTGGCTAATCTGGCGATGACGATTCGCGATGATGGGCAGGTCAATCCGTTGACGGTGGTCGATGCCTCACAAGGGGTGACGCGGTTGTATCGCATCGAAACGGGTGAGCGGCGTTATTGGGCTACTTGGCTACTGCGCGACTTTCTACCGAGTTACGAGGGAGATGGCACGATCCCTTGCATCCTCATCCCGTCCGGCAAGGCATCCGTTTTTCGTCAAGCGAAGGAGAATACAGCGCGGTCAGGGCTGTCTGCCATTGCGATGGCTCGTCAAGCAGCCCTTCTAATCTTGGCAGTACATAATGTTGAAAAACCTGATGGCCCAGTATCGCACGATTTTTACCGTCAGGCACTTGGCCTAGATCTTCGAGATAAACGAGAGCATACAACTGCCATTCTTTCTGCCATGGGTGGGATCACGAAGGCACATCTATGGCACTACAAATCCTTGTTGAAGCTGTCCGACGAAGCACTGGAACTAGCAGATCGGCATAGTCTCGATGAATTTCGCCTGCGCTATGTTCTTAATCTTCCGACGGACGCTCAAGGGGAGATGGTACGTCAGATTATCACGTTTAACCTGACGGGTCGCCAAATCAAAGAGATGTGCGAGCAAAGTGGGGATACTGATCAGTCCGACGAGTATCCTCTCTCAAAAGAGGCTCATCGGTTTGCCCGAATGATGTGTACACTGACCCCAGCCCTGGCACGCGATCTCGCCCAAGTACTGCTTACACAGGAAAAAGATATCCATCTCGCACGGGCGCGTATTCAGACGATGAAAAAGCTCATCAATGACACTGAAGCGTATCTTGAGGATCACTGAAAGGTAAACGCGCGTTTACCTTTGCGACAAAAATAATGAAAAACATAGTACGGGGACCACCAAAAGAAATGCCCACCTGATGGAGTCGGGCGGGCGAATGCGGGTGAATTACATTTGTTGTGTGGTAACTTCAAATGTATCACACCTTGTGCCGCCTTGCAACCAAAATTTTCATTTTCGTCATGTTTTGCCAAACACGACCTGTCCTTAGTGTTGCCTGGAGGCAGTAATGCAGTCTGAAAATTCCTTGCCACAAGGGGAGTCTTCTCTTCCGCGTTGGCAGCAACTTCTCTCTGAGCTAGGTTTACTAGACCAAATCGTCAATAGTTTTCCTGGCAGACCTGATACGTCTGCCATCACATCGACCTCGAAAATTGCCGCCATTCAACACGGGTTAACGTGCCTGATTGAGAATGGGCAAGTCGTTGAGTTACGCATCCTCGGTATCAATGGCAAGCGGCGCACTGACAGCGGTTATTTCACGGATGTGGAGAAATTAGCCAAAGCCGCAGCAAGCTACGATGGACGCGCAGAAGGGATCTACTTCACCGTCAATCCAGTTAATCCAGCATTGATAGCGCGTGCAAATAACCGGGTGAAGCCATATGCTGAACACACCACCTCGGATATTGACATTCTCAAGCGGGTTAGCATTCCCATCGACTTCGATCCTGTGCGTCCGGCGGGGATTTCCTCGACCGAAACAGAACAACAGGCAGCGCTGATACGTGCTTGGGCGTGTCGTCTGTGGTTGAGCGCTCAAGGCTGGCCTGACCCTGTTTTCGCCAGCAGTGGCAATGGGGCACACTTGATTTACGCTGTTGACTTGCTGAACGATGCTGAAAGTTCAGACCTCATCAAAGCCTGCTTGGCAGCGCTGTCCTCTCTTTTCAGTGACAGTACAGTGAAGGTTGATACCAGCACCGGAAATGCTTCACGGATTTTCAAGCTCTACGGTACTTTAGCTTGCAAAGGCGACTCCACTCCCGAACGCCCCCATCGCCGCGCGGCTATCCTAGCTGCTCCTGAAAGTCGTCAGATTGTTTCCTCAAAGCAGCTTATTACACTCGCGGCCCAAGCGCCACAGGCTAGAATACCAATAGTTCAATCTACCTCAACCTCAAGCCACTCACAACAAACTGCCTACGGCAAAGCGGCACTCATTAGGGAAATTGCCGACCTTGCAGCAGCAACCGACGGCAATCGAAATAACCAGCTATTTCAATCAGCGGCGGCGCTTTTCGGGTTGGTCGCCAGCAATGCCTTGGAGCGTAACGAAGTCTGGAATGCTTTGCTGAGTACAGCGCTCTCGATTGGTCTATCCGATATTGAAGCACGTCGTACGATTAGTAGTGGTGAGAAACGTGGAACCAGCAATCCCCGAACGATTCCGTCGCGGCAAACGGAGGGTGAATCTGAGACGAGTGTTAGCTCACAGCCCAGTGAAAAACCACAACCTTCCCCTACCGTGCTAGTACCTCACGCTCAGCACCTTCCTAAGGAAACAGCGGCTCTCGTTACACAATTGCTCATCCACGCCGATGAACTGGATAATTTGCCGCCTATCCAATGGTTGATACAAAACATTCTGCCTGCCAATAACCTTGTTGAAGTTCATGGTGCGCCCGGCGCAGGGAAAACTCAGGTTGTCTTTGACATGGCTCAGACACTGGCGGTGAATGGTCATACGGTTATTTATGTGGTGGCGGAGGGTTTACAAGGCTATCGAGGTCGCAAACGGGCGTGGCAGAAATTCCACAAACTGGGCAGTGGTAATCTCTTTATTTGGAGTCAGGCTGTCCATTTGTTTGATGCGGTTGCTGTGCAAAGCTTTTTGCAGGTCATCAAACCCAAAAAGCCGACGCTGGTTGTCTTCGATACCCTTTCCCGGTGCAGCTTGGGTGCTGATGAGAACAATCAGAAAGATATGAACTTTATTCTGGATGCGCTCGACCGCGTGCGACGTGAGACTGGCGCGACGGTGGTCGCTGTCCATCACACGAATGCGACTGGTTTCCGCGAACGCGGCTCAACCGTGATTCGGGGTGGTGTAGACGTGATGCTCGAAGTCTCCAAAGACGATGATCTCATTATTGTCTCGTCCGTAAAGATGAAAGATGCAGCTGATTTTGAGCCGCTTTACTTGAAGCCTGTCTTGATTGACATCGGTGAAGCAAACCCAGTTCCCGTACTCATTCCTGCCGAAAAGCGTATTCAGACTCAGGCTGACAAGCTGACACTCTTGCAGCTCGACATTTTGAAAGCCATCGGGATGGAGATGTTCGCTGAGTCTGGTATCAAGTCCAACCAGTTAGACGAGATATTGCCGCCCACGACCAAACGCGCCAGTAAATATCATAGTCTCAACACCCTCATCAAACTGGGCTATGTCAAACCTCATGCAAAGGGCGATCCCTACCGGATTACGGATGAGGGCCGTCAAAAGTTGTCTAACACCGAAAGCAGCACCCCATCAACCAAGTCTAACGTGTCTAAAGCTGGTCTACATCCGTTTATTTGGACACTGCCTGAGCCATGTCCAATGTCCAGTCCAGTTCCACACACTTACCAGTGTGGAACAGACCAGACAATAGACACAAGGCCAACTGCTACCGAACTATCAGATGAACCCATTCAGCGATCCGGTGAACCATCTAATCATTCACCCAAGCCAAAAATCCTTCCGATGACAGCCGACCAGCTCACCCTATACGCAAAACGGGCAGGTGTTACTTATCCGACCACGAACGGCACAGAGCTGTATCGTATTTGCGCGATGATCCCGAAAGCGCGGCGTGCCTCATTCGAGGAGGGGCTTGGAGCCGCTATCAGTGCGTACTATGATGAACTTGCTAGGCAAGGTCAGGAGCCACCAGAACCGCCATCTGATCCAGTCGAGGCATTTGTAAATCCCGGTTTGGTGCTGGTCGAAGAACTGTTTACTGGCTATGAGCGGGCGCGAAAAGCGGATCGAGATATTGAGTTCTTAACTGTATTAAGGGCACGCAACGATAAAGCGGCTGAATTACTGCTGGCATGGATAAGCGGGAAACGGGTCAATACGACTGTCTATGTACCCAGAACGATGTAGCAAGGAATCAACGTGATCGCTGTATGAATAATGCTGAGCGTCGATCTATTAGATCTGGCGCTTGAGGAGTCGATAGCCTAAACTTGTTTCCTTGCCAACGGTATTCCCATAGCATAAATCGCAGCTTGGGTTACCTATGGGTGATTCTTTGCCCTGCTGAAAGAAAGTTTGGTTTTCATGGACTCAAAATTGACGCAACCCCCGGATCTGCTCGCTGTTGTCTTGCAATTGCGAGCGACACAAGCGCTTACACTGACTCAGCATATGGGACGGGCGTTACAACGCGCCAGCTTGCTCATGCTTAATCCCGAACATGCCACCCAGATTCACGATGAAAGCGATGATCCCAAGCCAATCACCGTGAGCGATGTGATGAAACCCGGTACACCACTCCCACTGCGCGGCAAACTCATTGAAGGCGACACCGCGTGGATCAGAGTGACTGCTTTAGATGCGGTGACGGCGGCTCAATTGATGGCGTTCACGTCCAACGCCCAAAACGAGATGATTGTGATTGATAACATCCCCTGGCAAATTGTCGCGAGTGCCAGCACTCCTGAGGAGCATCCTTGGGCTGGACAGGATACTTATGCTGGACTGCTGCGGAAATTCGGCAGTTTCCAGCGCGTTCGCGATTTTAGCTTACACTTTGCCTTGCCGACGGTCTTTAAAGCACCGGGACTCGATAACTCGACGGTGTTTGTCCCGCTGCCCATCCCACAGCAGATCTTTCGCAGCCTGCGGAATCGGTGGAATACGTTCTCTCCAGTCTCAGTACCGGACGAAATATACGATTTCAGCGGACAACATATTGCCATCTCGCATTTTGATTATCTGAGAACCCAGCCTGTGATGCTGACTAAACTGTTCCGAGGCTTTACAGGAACGGTGGCGTTCGATTTCGTGCTACCCAAACAAGCGACACCGCAGCAAATGATGTTAGCCTACGCGATCCTGATGCTCAGTGAGTTTGCATTTTACAGTGGGGTAGGGGTCAAAACGACGATGGGCATGGGCATGGTGCGACCCGTCTAAAGCAGGTCAATTTTCACAACCGAGCCGCAAATCGCGCTAGTGTTTGCAAAAGAGCGCTGGTGTGTAAAGTGCCTGGCAAAAAACAGCCGATAGAAGGTATTGTGAAGCGGACTATGCACGAAAAAAGCGTATATTTTCTTGCAGCCCGCAAGCCGATCAAGTTAATGCGCAGGCTTGCGCTAGAAAGCGCTAGGGTGTAATATTGATGTCATTGTGAAATAGAGGCTATATGCCGATAATCCTCAATGGGGGATTGAAACACATCAGCACAGTTCCCAGGTACATTGGGTTTCGCAGGCTATATGCCGATAATCCTCAATGGGGGATTGAAACTGATGCTAAACTTTCTTTCTTGCCATAAGGTGAATTTGGCTATATGCCGATAATCCTCAATGGGGGATTGAAACGCAGGCCTGCAACCACGAGGGTTGCTAGTAAAACGAAAGGCTATATGCCGATAATCCTCAATGGGGGATTGAAACCAATAGCGGTCAACGTGCCTGCTACCTCAGTCTTCAGGCTATATGCCGATAATCCTCAATGGGGGATTGAAACTTGCAGCGAGTATAACGTAACGGACGATCCTGTCTTGGCTATATGCCGATAATCCTCAATGGGGGATTGAAACACGCTGTACATATCTATTGGCATCCATCCTCTTACTGGCTATATGCCGATAATCCTCAATGGGGGATTGAAACTTGTACCCTTAGTTTGCTTTGCCATGATTTTCTCCTTATAGGGCTATATGCCGATAATCCTCAATGGGGGATTGAAACTAACAGGAATGTGTCGCGCGATATCGGACACCACTGGGGCTATATGCCGATAATCCTCAATGGGGATTGAAACCATTCTCGGCCCGCAGCACCGCGAGTTCGGCGGCTTGGTTGTAGTCAGCTAACCCTCAGTGGGAGGATTGAAACACGATAGCGGCGAGGTTTCCTGTAGAGGTAAACTGCGCCGCTATCGCTTTATGTACGCTCTGTGGTTGGAATAGAGATATGAGATCAGTCGAGCGGTCTGTCCCCATCGCCTATCAAGCAAAGTTGCGTCACGCGCTGTACTATGTGGAAGTAGCACAAACTGCGTGCGCCGACTTCAATGCACTGGGAGATGAGTACTCGCAAATTCGTGTAGCCGTACGCTGGCTGATGGAGCAGACCAATCCAGAACTTGGTCAAATGCTCTTAACGTTCATCGTGGCGCTGGTTCCCTATCTTCGCGCCTCGGCGTTGCACAGTGATCTTCAAGCGTATTGTGAGGCGGGGCTTCGGCTGGTCGCCTCGGATGCACATCAGGTGGGTCAGTTACGGTTGCTGCGGGCGGAAAGTTATTTTGCGTCCGGTAAATGGTCGCAGGCGCTCTCCGAGGCGTGGTCAGCCTCGCGCATCGCAAAAGAAGTAGACCCACTCACTTATGCACTCGCTCTATTGGCGATAGGCCAAATGGAGATCAACGCGGGTCAGTATTGGGCGGGTCTTCGCATCTTGACCGAAGCCCGCCGCTGCCTGACTCAACAGCACGATAGGGAAGGGGTCGCGGCCTGCACCGCCGAATTAGCAGCCTATTATCTTAATCGTGGGGAACCAGACCGCGCCCTCGTGCTGTATAAAGAAACCGCCGCGCTACAGGGTCAATCGGAAGAATCACTGTTAAGCGACCATAGCCTATTGATGTTTGGTGTGACCTATCGCAAATTGGGTCAATTGGACATGGCCCGCGCTTATCTGGAGCAGCTCCAACGGCGCAGTGAGGCAAATCATCTGCTCGGTACGACGGCGACGGCTGTTCATCATCTGGCGTGGGTCTACATTCAGAAACGCGAGTGGTCCCATGCTCGACAACTGGCGGAGCAAGCCAAAAGTCTGTATGAAGGCACATCGGGCGATCTGCATAGTACATGGGAAGTACCACGTACTCCCGATCTACGCGGCCTATCCGATGTTGACGAGCAGTTGGGCGTGATCTTTTGGCGCGAAAACGATCTGGCCCAAGCGCGTCGCTATTTGCAAGCCTCAATCGAGTCGCGCCGTGTCCTCGGCAATCAGCAAGGTGTTGCCAGTAGTTTACGGCGATTGGCACTGGTTCACTTTCAAGGACGACTGTGGATCGCTGGGATACGCTGCTTCTGTCAGAGCTTTTGGCTTTATCTGAGGATGAACATGCTCAGCAGAAACCGCTTGCTTACTTTGATAAGGTCGCTGACAAAATCAGTGGAGCATTATTGATGTCAATATAACAAAGCCCCCATTGCTGGGGGCAGATAGACGATACAGCATTTGAGGTCAAACAGGCTTAACTGTCCGGCGTTTTGCTGGGCGATTTCCCATTGAGGCAAAATTCAGGCAGGTCCTGTTTGCGCCCCACCGAAACCAGAACATCGTTAATCTGTTTTTCGGCGGTCAAGCGCAAGCCTTCCCGCGCTTGTTCGCTCTTGACGGTTCGCATTCCACGCTCGTAAGCCTGCTCTATCTCGTGTAGAGCTTGACCTACTTCTTTGACGACTCCCGGCGTATTCTGTACCAAACTCAAAATGCGTTCCTTCTCCCGGTGAAGTGCCGCCAGTTCGGTGGCCTGCCGATTTTCATCAATGGCTTGCTTGAATTCGGTATCCAGCGCAATCTTGGTGATTTCCTGCCGCAGGTGGTCGGCTTGGCGGGGGTTAAACTTTACGCCAGCGCGAGAGAAGACTCTTTCTACGCGATCCGGTCGGATACGGTTCGTGCGTAGGAATATCAGACCAGCCAGCGCCAAACTCCCGATAATCAGCAGCACCACGATATTGTCTACACCCCAGTGGGAGATCTGATCCAGCGTTTTGAAGATACTCAGTGTCACTTCCATAGATGGCCTCCCAGATTACTTCTCAGACTGCTCAAGCAGCGCAAGAATTTTGCTTATCACAAAGCGGGCATAGGCTTGTTGGATCATCGGTGAACTCAGCTTGTTGGTAAAGCCTTGCGCCAGCCGTTCAATTTCGACGACAGCAGAGCCAGTAATATCCGCCAGTTCGACAAACAGCTTAGCCCGTAGCTTGGCGAGTTCCTGCCGCAACAGTGAATCGCGAGCCTGCAAGGCAGCCTGTGAAGCCATCCGCGCTTCTTCTTTCAGATAGTTGACATAGTGTTCGGTCACTTCAGCCAGCATCCGTTCGCGCTGGGTGCTGATCATGCGTCGTCCTGTCCATGTGGTCTTGTAGTCTTGCAACGAGCGGATCAGGCCGCGCTGTAACCCCTGAGTTGCTTCAACCCACGCCAAATCCTGATTTTGAACAATGGCGTAGGCTGGCGTTGCGGACGCTAGCGTCGTCACTTCTGAGTTGATGAATTCCGTGTTGCTATCTTCTGGGGCGCTATCCTGCGCCAGCTTGCCGAGGTCAAAGCCTTGTGAATTGGTGTTCATCGCGTTTTCTCTCTCCTTTATCAGACCACGTAATGGCCTTTTATCCGTTCGAGTATGGCGTTGCCGAGCAGCTTGACCTTTTGTAAATCAGCTTCGTTCATTGGGTAAAACCGAATGTTGTCCTCTTGCTCATCAATGACACGCCGCAGCATCATTTCTAGGCGCAGGATCTTGAGGTTGTCCAAGTCACACTCGAAGACGCTGTACTGCACCCGTCGCCCAAAGCCTTCCAGTGTCTTCATGACCCGCCGTCGCCGCCGATCATCAACGATGTCATAACAGACCACCCAGAACATCAGGTTTTATCCTCCTTTTCCAGCCACCACAGTCGGCCTGCGGCGGCTTCCCCTGCCAGCGCGTCAGCGATACGGTTGGCCTCACGCGGGATATGGCGATAGCTGAGATTAGTCATATTTCTCGCCCGCTGGCACGCCTCACGATGCAGGCGCTTCAGAGCGGCACTGTTGACTGCAAAGCGCCCTGACATTTGATACACGACGATTTCACTGTCCAGCCGCACTTCAATCTGTACGGTGTGAGTGCCCGCCGCCAAGCGCAGCGCCATTTCTAATCCCAAGAGGAGTCCCGCATATTCGGCTTCATTGTTGGTCATGCGCGGCAGGGTTCGATTTGCGAGGGCCAGCACTTGCCCGCGCCTGTCTTGTACAACGGCTCCGGCTCCTGCCGTTGACCCACCAATGGCTCCGTCCGCATAGATGATTAACATCCCAAATTCGTTACTCAATTTCAATACACTCCTTCTCGATGGCATCGACCAGCGCTTCGAGAGATAGACTGACGATTGCCAGAAACCCGTTGTTCAGCACAATCACACTCTGGCGCGGCTCCCCATAGGTGAGATCGACGATCTTGGCGATGCCTGCTACCTTCAGCAATCGTTTGATGGGTGATGAGTTGGCACGCCCAGCCGCGACGATCTGTTGAACCTCGACAAAGCCGCCCTTTCCAACCGAAATCAGTCTGGTCATGCTGCCCTCATCGGATAGTCAGGGCTTCGTAAGCGGAGCCGTCGCCCTGAATGACATTCGCCATCTGCCGCACTTGGAGTTCGATGGCACGGCGGTAATCGGTTTGTCCATTGGCAAGTGGATGAAAAACTTTATCAGCCATCCGGTCTTCGTAGGCAGCCACCACGTTCTCCATCGCCGCTTGCGTCATCCGAACTGGTAATTCAGCTAGATTGGTGCGCTCAAAATCGGCGGGCGTGATTTGTCCAGTGCGGACCAGATTCATCACGACAATATCGGCAATCGAGGGGCGAAATTCTTCCATGATGTCCAATGCCAGACCGGGACGGTCATAGCCCAGCGCATGAAAGAATCCCAGATACGGGTCTAACCCAACCAACTGAATCTTAGCCTCGACATCCTTGAGCAGCAGGGTATAGGTGAAACTCAACAACGCATTGGCTGGATCAGGCGGTGGGAAGTAAGCGCGTTCGTGGAAGCCCCACTCCGGCGCGAAAAACGAACGCAGCCCGCCGAAATAAAAGGCGGCGGCTTTGCCTTCATAGCCGCGCAACTGGTCGAGATCGCCCGCTGAGTCAGCCTGATCAGCCATTCGGGCCATGCCGATGAGGGCTTGCCGTAAGGCCACATTTTCACCAGCGCGGCGTTGCAGGACCACTCGCTGGTTAGCAATTTTGCCTATGACAATGTTTCGAGCGACCTGTAACGAGCGTGGTTCGTCGTCACACAGCCGCAACTGCTGATGCCGCAATTTGGCAAACTTCGATTCTAACGTGAGCAGCCGTCCCCGGTATTTCCCATATTGGCTCATGAAGATGACATCCACTCGGTGCCGCATCAGCACCACCGCCGATTGGGTGGTAAGCTGGATATTGCCGAGCAGCACCAGTTGATCTAGATCAGCCAATGGAATCGCGAATAGCTGCTTATCCTTTTGCATGACGTACAGCACTTCATTGGCTTTACGAATTACTGCACCTTGTTCTTTGACGTAGACGACTGGCATATTTCTGTCCCTCGGAACGCTGTTCCTAGAAAAGTGAATCCTTCATCAGCGTGCAGCACACGGGTTTTCTCGGCATTGAGTTGCAGCCGCAGAGTCGCTAGGGCATGTCGAGCGGCAACTAACGCCCACTGCGCCTCGACTTTGCGGCTGCACAAGATCACGAAATCGTCGGCAAAACGCACCAGTTGGGTTCCGGGCAGGGCCGCACTGACCATTTCATCAAAACGGTGCAGGTACAAATTGGTCAATTGTGGCGACAGCACATTGCCTTGCGAAACGCCCGTCAGGGCGCGGGGATCACCTACAATGGGCGTATGGAGCCACTGGTCGATCAACTGGATCACAATCGCACTGTGAATAACGCCGCGGACTTGCGCCAGCATGAGCGGCGCTGGAATACTGTCGAAGCAGTCGCGTATATCGGCATCGACAATCCATTGTTTCTTGTCGGTCAGGGATTGCCGAACTACCTCGACCGCATCGGTCACGTTTCTGCCGGGGCGAAAGCCAAAGCTACAGTCAAGGAACAATGGCTCCAGCACACTGGTCAGAAAATCATGCACCGTCCGCTGCAACACCCGGTCGCGAACTGCCCAGAGAACGAGAGGGCGTTTCTTCCCAGAAGGCTTGACCTTGTAAAAGCGCAGCGCCTTTTGTGGGCGATAGGTGCCTTCCAGGACTTCCGCCCGCAGTTTAGACAGTTCCCCATCAAGGTGCTGCCCGAACTGAGCCATCGTCATCCGGTCAATACCCGCCGCTTGACCATTGCGGCGTACCTCTTGCCACGCCCGCCGCAGCGCGTCCGTAGAAAACAACGCTTCGGACGGTGGCTCAGTGTGAAGAACGACGCTGTAAGGCATAGCGCACCTGTGCTCGTAAATGATCCGACAGCGGTAAGTGGGTCGCTTGGGCCTCAAGATGTGTCAACGCCGCCATGCCGACCAACCATGTCCCGGACGCGCCGATCAATCCCGAAACGACCCAGCCACCATACGGCACGAACTTGGCGAGAGTCTCCGCGATATAGCGGATGAGTAACCCAACTGCTACCGTTGCGCCGATCTCCCAGCGTGCCTGAGCGCCGGAACCAACGTTGTATAGCGCGAACAGTCGGTTGACCATATAGATCTGCACGCCCGTTAAGACCGACAAGTCGATCAGCGGGACGGGTTCCAGACTCGTGATCAGGCTGACCATCGCCGCTTGTCGAATAACTCGCATCGCGGCTTGCTGGCGCAGGCCGATGACTTGCGCCGCCAACGGAACGATCACCTCCGGGCAAGCCTTCAGTAGCCCCGGAATAAAAATAGACTGGACATCTTCGGGTTTGTTGGCGCGGATGGGCAGCACGGGCAGCGACAACTGTGCTTCCAGTTCCTGCTGTACCAGATCTACCCGATTGATGCAATCTATCTTGTTCAGCACGATAACCAGCGGTGCCTGTCGGGATCGCAGTCGGGCGATCCATTGTAAATCTTCCTGACGCAGCCCAACCGCGCCATCCAGCATATACACGACCAAGCTGCTGTCCTCAAGCTGGTAAACGATGTTATCCATCGCGTAGATGTCGGTGGACAGCGTGACAATGCTGAACAAGCCGAGATCGTGGACTGGCGATTCTTCGGCACCCTCCAGCGTAATCCCACGCCAGCCCATCACATTGTTGTACAAGGTGCGTTTACCGCAGCCTCGCGGTCCGGCAATGCTGATCTTGTCGGGTCGTATCTCGTGCAAGGCATTTCCGGTAAAGCCGTGTTGAAAGTTGTACAAGGCATTTTGAGCCTCCGACCATAACGACTCAAACATCAGTCACCTCCTGAACTAGTGCCGCAGTAGCAGCAACAAAACAGCGGTCAACAAACACGAACACAACAGCAAATACAGACACCCACTCAAACACGTTTTGACCATTTCTCCTCCATCACTTACTGGCATCTACAGCGTAAAGAAGAGTGGGTCGGTCGTAAAGTGAGTCGATTCATAGAATCCTATGAATCAACTCACTAACTGCGGGAGAGACCTTATTTTGAAGAAGCGGACAAGCTCAGTCGAGGGGCAGCGCCTATGAGATCGTGGACGGTCAATTTTCACAAACGAGCCGCAAAACGCGCTCGCGTGCGGTTGTGAGCGTTAACGCGAGAAGTCACCCTCGAAAGCTGCCCGCTGACCGTCATTGTGAAGCCGACTATGCACGAAAAAAGCGTGTATTTTCGTGCAGCCCGCAAGCCGATCAAGTTGATGCGTAAACTTGCGCTAAAAAGCGCTAGGGTGTAATATTGATGTCATTGTGAAATAGGGTCTAAGTATCGATAATCCTCAGTGGGGGATTGAAACGGAGCCAACGTTGCCGTTGAGACCGACGTGCTAGTGGGGTCTAAGTATCGATAATCCTCAGTGGGGGATTGAAACGTGACTCCGCGACCAAATCCCGGACGAATTTCAGTAGAAGTCTAAGTATCGATAATCCTCAGTGGGGGATTGAAACCAGGTAGTCGCCTAACCTCTCCCCGGTCCTTACTGCTTGGTCTAAGTATCGATAATCCTCAGTGGGGGATTGAAACTTTATCCTGACATCACTCGACAGCACCCATCCATCGAGTCTAAGTATCGATAATCCTCAGTGGGGGATTGAAACAAAAAATTATTGCTAGCCTACTCCGGAGCATACGTGTCTAAGTATCGATAATCCTCAGTGGGGGATTGAAACTTTAGACGAGTGTTGAACTTCGCGAGTCGCCGAATCTGTCTAAGTATCGATAATCCTCAGTGGGGGATTGAAACGAAACAGCGCTTCTCACCATCTTTGTAGGTGGAAAGGTCTAAGTATCGATAATCCTCAGTGGGGGATTGAAACTCGCTCTGTGTTTCAAAGCTATAGTCTTTCCGTTTTGTCTAAGTATCGATAATCCTCAGTGGGGGATTGAAACACTACTCGGTCGTAATCGACGCAGACAGAGTCGCCTGTCTAAGTATCGATAATCCTCAGTGGGGGATTGAAACCTTTGACCACTGATACATCTGCATGCCAGTAATTAGGTCTAAGTATCGATAATCCTCAGTGGGGGATTGAAACAAATCCAGACGAGTAACTCCTGCCTTGATGTGTTCGGTCTAAGTATCGATAATCCTCAGTGGGGGATTGAAACAATAGAAGAAAGACCTTTACGATTTTCTTGTTCATCATGTCTAAGTATCGATAATCCTCAGTGGGGGATTGAAACCCGAAGAGAAGAGAGATCTTCAACCGAAAGTTTGGCGTCTAAGTATCGATAATCCTCAGTGGGGGATTGAAACTTTTCCTCC
>JBDTVG010000007.1:0-88248 GCA_040007395.1 Chloroflexota bacterium | reverse complement strand
CAACCTGATCGATACCCCCGGACACGTAGACTTCACCTATGAAGTCAGCCGGGCGCTGCAAGCCTGCGAAGGCGCAGTGTTGGTTGTAGATGCCAGTCAGGGAATTGAGGCGCAAACGCTGGCGAACCTGTACCTTGCCCTCGACCACAACCTTGAGATCATCCCGGTCATCAACAAGATCGACCTGCCAGCGGCGCACCCCGACGAAGTCGCGCAGGAACTTGAAGATCTGCTCGGCATCGCCAAAGAAGACATGATTCAAGTTAGCGCCAAAACTGGGTTGAATGTCGAGGCCGTCTTAGAAGCAGTGGTACAGCGCGTTCCGCCGCCCAAAGGCGATTCAGATGCACCGCTGCAAGCACTCATCTTCGATAGTCACTACGACATCTTCAAAGGCGTGATCGCCTATGTGCGCGTGTTCAACGGCAAAGTCACCAGCCGTGACGCGATCCGGCTGATGTCTACCAACATCGATGTTATCCCCGTCGAGATCGGCGCACTCAACCCGACGATGAAAGTTATGCCCGAACTGCATTCTGGGCAGGTGGGCTATATCGCGACTGGCCTCAAGACGGTACAAGAATGTCGGGTGGGCGATACGATCACGCTGGCGCACGATGGCACCACGGAAGCCTTACCGGGCTACCAGCAAGCCAAGCCAATGGTCTTTGCGGGTTTCTATCCGGTAGACAGCGAAGATTATCCCGCCTTGCGTGAAGCCCTTGACCGACTCAAGTTGAACGATGCGGCGTTGGTCTACGAACCGGAAACCTCGCAAGCGCTCAACTTCGGCTTTCGCGTGGGCTTTCTGGGGCTGTTCCACATGGACATTGTGCAGGAACGGCTCGAACGCGAGTATGATCTTTCCATTCTGGCGACTGCGCCCAGCGTGGAATATGAAGTGCAACTCCACAACGGCGAGACGATCCGCATCGACAGTCCCGCCGAACTGCCCGACGAAAGCATGATCGAAGAAGTCCGCGAACCTTGGATGAAGATCTCGATCTACTCGCCCGATACCTATATTGGCCCGATCATGGAATTGGTCACGAAAAAGCGCGGGCAGTACACCAGTATGGAATATCTCGACACATCGCGGGTGCTGCTGACTTATACTATTCCGTTGGCAGAACTGATCATCGACTTTTATGATAAGCTGAAGTCGATCACGAAGGGCTACGCCAGTCTCGACTACACCTTCGACAGCTATCATCCTGATACGCTGGTCAAACTGGACGTACTGGTCAACAATATGCCCGTCGATGCGCTGGCGATGATTGTGCATCGGGATGATGCGTTCCACAAAGGCCAGCGCTTAGTGAGCAAGCTCAAGGAACTAATCCCGCGCCAAATGTTCGCCGTCCCGATTCAGGCTGCCGTTGGCAAGCGTATCATTAGCCGCGCCGACGTAAAAGCGATCCGCAAGGACGTGCTTTCCAAGTGCTACGGCGGCGACATTACGCGCAAGAAAAAACTGCTCGAAAAGCAGAAAAAAGGCAAGAAACGCCTCAAAATGATCGGCAATGTGGAAGTGCCGCAGGAAGCGTTCATGGCAGTCTTGCGTCTCGACGACGAAGATTAACACTCGCGCAAATTTCCGCTTGTATCGACGGTTTGTTGTGATCTTACAGAAAGGCATATCATGCGTATTGGCTTGCAGATTCCAAGTTTCACATGGCCCGGTGGGCCAGCCGAGATCGGGTCGCGTCTCGCCGAGATCGTCAACACGGCAGATGAGGTTGGCTTTTACAGTATATGGGTGATGGATCACTTCTTCCAGATTCGCGGCGTTGGCCCCGAAACCGATCCGATGCTGGAAGCCTATACCACGCTCGGTTATATCGCCGCCCACACGAAGCGGGCGCGGCTTGGGGCGATGATTACAGGCGTAATCTACCGTTACCCCGGCTTGCTGGCAAAAACAGCGACGACCCTTGATATACTGTCTGGCGGACGCGCCTATCTGGGTATTGGCGCAGCATGGAACGAAAGCGAATCAAAGGCGCTGGGCGTACCCTTTCCCAGTACCAGCGAACGCTTTGAACGGCTGGAAGAAGCCTTGCAAATCGTTCATCAAATGTGGTCGGATAACGACGGGCCAATTCATGGCAAGCACTATCAGCTTGAGTCCACGATGAACAGTCCGCAGCCGCTTTCCAAACCACATCCGCCGATCATGGTTGGTGGCAGTGGCGAGAAGAAAACCCTACGGATGGTGGCGCAGTATGCTGATGCGTGCAACCTGTTTACCTACGAAGGGCCTGAAAAAATCAGCCAGAAATTAGACATTCTCAAGGAACACTGCGCCAAACTCGGACGCGACTACAACGAGATCGAGCGCACCGGATTATGGACAGTTAACCTTAGTTCCGACGGGATGACTGTCGCACAAGTCATTGAAATGTGCAGCAGTTTGGCAAAGGTCGGTATTCAGCACCTAATCGTGAATATGCCGAACGTCTCCGAGATCGTGGCATGGCAAGCCCCCATGACACAGATCATCCAAGAAGTTGCGAGTCTCTAATCGCCCTATTTGTTTTGGGCAGATAAAACGACCAGCCGCCTCGACAGTTTCGAGGCGGCTGGTTTTTACTGCGCTATTTTTCTAGGGCGCGTGCAAAGTGTGCAGTTTTTGATTATTGCGGCGGGTCGGGCCTGCCCGACCCCTACATCCAAACGGTATTATGTAGGGGCCGTCGCCTGCGCGGCCCTGCATTTCTTATCTCCCAAAAGGAAACGGAGAGGGATTTAGGGTGAGGAGGCCTAAATCGGAGCGCTATTCTTCGGCCTGCCGACGTTGGAGCGCGATCAGCGAGATGAACTCGTAGATCATGTTAGCCGCTAACATGCACGTTACCCCCTGAGAATCGTAGGCTGGCATAACCTCAACTATATCAAAGCCCACGAAATCTATTCCGGTCAGCCCCCACACAAGCTGTTGACACTGTGCGCTGGTGAAGCCGCCTACTTCGGGTGTACCCGTTCCCGGTGCGAAGGCTGGATCAACGAAGTCAATATCAAAGGTTAGGTAGGCGGGGCCACTGCCTACACGCTCACGCACGCGCCGAATAGTTTCCGCCATGCCGATCTGGTGCATTTCTGGTCCAGTGATCATCTGAAAGCCCATATCCGTCGATAGGTGCAAGTCGTTCTCATCGAATGCCGATCCGCGTAACCCAATCTGGCTAGAACGGGCAGTATCGATTAGCCCTTCCTCGCAGGCACGGCGGAAGGGTGTGCCATGCGTATCTTTGCCGCCGAAGTAGCTGTTCCACAGGTCACTATGCGAATCGAAATGGACTAAGGCGACAGGGCCATACTTCGCGGCTGTGGCTCGCAGCAGCGGCAGCGACACCGAATGATCGCCGCCCATAAAGATTGGGGTTGCGTCAGTCGCGTAAATCTTTGCCGCGCCTTCCTCGATCTGCTTGTGCGATTCTGGCAAATAGCCGGGTGTCACAGGCAAATCACCGTAATCGACCCCCGCGCACACATCAAAGATCGAGACTTTTAGCACGGGGTTGTAAGGACGCAGCAGCAGAGATTGGCTGCGGATTCCCTCCGGCCCAAAGCGTGCGCCCACCCGAAAAACGCCGCCTGTATCGAACGGCACGCCGATCACCGCAAAATCCACGCCATCCAGATCGGTCACATTGGGCAAGCGCATAAAGGTACGAATCCCAGAAAAACGGGGAAAGGCCATCGCATCGGGTGGTCGATAGTTCTTTTTAGGAGTCATTCAAACATCCTTATCCTTGTATTTCACCTTACGCAGCCCTCCCCCCCGCCCCTCTCCCTCAGGTAGAGGGGGGCAAATACGCTTGTTTGGAAAGTCCCTCGCCCTGAGGGAGAGGGATGTAGGGTGAGGGCTGTATAAGGGTGAGGTCAATGGCTAATTGCTCTCAACCGATAAACCAATTGCTTTCAGGCTTTCCTCTTTGATCGAATTGAGGACAGCCCGCTTTTGTTCGACAAATTGTGGTTCAGTCGTCACCTCAAAGACTCGCGGGCGCGGCAACTGTACATCGATGACTTGCTTGATCCGACCGGGGCGGGCAGTCATGATATACACCCGATCTCCCAGAAAGAGCGCCTCATCAATATCATGCGTCACAAACACAATGGTTTTGGGAGTCTGCTGCCAGATCGTTACCAATAGCTCCTGCATAATAGCGCGAGTCTGTGCGTCCAGCGCCCCAAAGGGTTCATCCATCAACAGCACTTCGGGGTCGTTTGCCAGCGCACGGGCAATCGCGACCCGCTGCATCATGCCGCCGGACAGTTCTTTAGGATAGCTGTTCTTGAAATCTTGCAGTCCAACCATCTCCATATAGTGTTGGGCTGTTTGTGAACGTTCGGCAGTCGAGAGGTGCTTGATCTTCAAGCCGTATTCAATATTGCCCTGCACTGTGAGCCATGGAAAGAGCGTGTAGGACTGGAAAACCATCCCACGATCCGCACCGGGGCCAGTGATCTGGCGACCATCGATGAGTGCGGAACCTTTGGCAGGCTGGACTAGCCCCGCAACGATCCGCAACAAGGTCGATTTACCGCAGCCGCTTGGCCCAACGATACTGACAAATTCACGGTCAGCAATATCCAGCGAAAGGTTATCGACGGCAAGCACTTCGCTGCCCCGCCGTGTGCGGAAGGTCATCGTAATATCACGTAGTTGTAGTTTAGGGATCATGGTTGGCGTATTCATCAGCGGATACGTGGCGACCACGGCAGCAGCGTGCGATGCAGCCATTTGAACAGAAAATCGCTTAGGAAACCTAGCAGCCCAATGGTCAACAAGCCGACAAATATTTTGTCGGTACGCAGTCCGCGCTGCGATTCCATAATCATAATGCCCAAGCCTTTGTCGGCGGCGATGAGTTCGGCAACGATGAGATATGTCCATGCCCAACCGAGCGTAATCCGCAGGGCATCAATGACACCGGGCAAAGTCGCCGGGAACAGCACCGTTGTAAAAACGTGCCACCGTGAAGCACCAAGCGTATAGGCGCTGTCGAGTAGGTCTTTTGCCACATGCGCGGCGACATCAGCGACTAACAACATAAGCTGAAAAAACGTACCGAGGAAGATAACAGCAATCTTCTCTTTAATATCCAATCCGATGTACAGGATTAACAGGGGGATGAGGGCGCTTACAGGCAGATAGCGCATAAAATCGATGAAAGGTTCAAACAGTGCCTCGACAAATTTGAGGCTGCCCATCAGAATACCGAGCGGCACTGCCACCAAAGCCGCCAATGCCCAGCCTGCCACGACCACAATCAGACTCGCTTGCGCGTTGTCGAGCAATTCGCCACTCTGGATCATCCGCCCTGCCGCCGTGAATACCTCGGTTGGAGTCGGCAGGAAATACGCGGGTTTGACGATACCTCCGTAACTGAGGATGCTCCAGCCGCCGAGCAGGAGGACAAGGCTAAAAATCACGGTCAAGCCATAGGCGCGGCGGGAAATAGGCTCATGCGGCCTGAATAGGGCTAGGGGGTTAACCAATTGAAGTGGCGTTGGTGGTATGACAGTAACGCTGGGATTCTCGGTTGACGTTTCCATAATGATAACGCTATCACTGCTTCCCATTTATCGAGAAGCGGTGATAGCTCACCTCACAGCTATGCTAATTACTTGGCTACAGTGGCTTCCATCGTCGCTTCCATCATCGCGTCAGGGGTCGCCGCCATCGCGGGCGCAGCCCATGTCGCATCGATCATGTCTTCAGCCTTAACAGGCGTGGTAATGATGCCTAGCTTGGTGTACAGATCGATGGCAAAGGTCATGGTGCTGGTGGCTGTTCCTTCACCAGTGCTGCCGAAGAACTTCTGGTTGTGTTCCGCGTCAAAGAGAGTCGCGCCAGCGAGATCGGCTTTGATGTCGGCAGGTGTCTCATAGAACCCGGCTAGACCCTTCTGCATGATCAAATCCGCGTCATCTGGGCTAGCTTTCCAGTAGTCAATAGATTTGTTCCAAGCGTCAACGAGCGCTGGGCCAACCGTTGGATTAGCTGTCAGCACATCGCCACGCATAATCAGGACATCGACGATTAGTCCCGGCGTATCTTTGGAGGTCATGACCAAGGTTGCCCCATTCTTAACCGACTTGGTAAGGTGTGGCTCCCAAGTGACTCCCGCATCAACACGATTAGCGGCAAGTGCCGCCGGGACATCGCCCTGTTGCATCTTGACCAGCGTTACATCTTTGTCGGTCATGCCGTTCTGCTGCAAGACATATTCAAGCAAGAACTGCGAGACTGAACCGACATTCACGCCGATATTTTTGCCCTTCAAATCCTTGACAGTCTTGATGTCGGGGCCAGCCACAATGCCGTCGCCGCCGGACGACTCATCTAAGCCCAAAATGGCCTCAAAAGGCGCATCGGTCTTCCAATATTGGGACAGTGTATCGAGTGTAGAAACCAGCCCGTCAAGCTGCTTACCCGCCAGCGCGACAAAGCGTTGTTTGGGATCTTCGACTTTGACGAGTTCAACATCCAGACCATTAGCAGCAAAAAAACCTTTGTCGCGGGCAATAAAAAGCGGCCCGTAACCTACCCATGTCGAATAGCCAATTTTTAGTTTGATCGGATCAGCGGCGCGTGTTGTCTTCTGGAACGCAGCCAACAGGACGAACGCCATACAAAAACTTAGCAATAAACGAAAGGACTTGGTTTTCATCGGTCTTCCTCATATGCAGTTTAGTTTGCGGCTGAAAGGGAGTCTAGTGGATTAGTGTGAAGGCTGTATTTTTCACACGCCTGATAATACAAATAGACTATACTAGGTGTCAAGAAAACTGGTTAGGGCAATTGCATAAAGAAGCCGCCTAAAAAGCAAGTGCTGAGGCGCAGTTATTCTTTATATCGCTCGGCGACGTTTTGTAATTCGCGCCAAAGGTTCATTTCAATCTCGATTTCGCCAGTCTTTAAGGCTTCCTGTAGAATCCGATTGCCGCGTTCGCCCGGTAAGGTAATTTCATCCACGTTCGGCAGTCTCAGCACGTTCTTGACGCGCTCAAGGAATGTCGTAACATCGGTGTAAAACTCGTCAGGTTCGACCAGCAAAGCCGGATCAAGGGCGAGGATCAAGTTACCCCAATCCACTTTACGCCCAGTGGCATCCACACTGGTTCCAACAAATTGATGGGTTAGAAGTTCTATCATCAGGGCTAGCGCGGCTCCTTTGTAACCGCCAAAAGCGCGAGTTGCCCCCTGGAGTGCTGCCACTGGATCAGTGGTTGGCTGGCCTGTGTTGTCGTAAGCCACATTCTCTGGAATCGGACGGCCTGCCATCTGCGCCTCAATGATCCCATAGCGAGCAATCGCTGAAGTCGCCATATCGAAGACGAGTGGCAAGCCTTTGGTCGGGATACCAAACGCAATCGGATTGGTGCCAAAGAGTGGTTCATACGAGCCGTACATCGCCACGATCTCGAATGACCCAGAGGCGACAATCGCTACAAAACCCTCCGCTGCGATCTGGGTAGCATAATAACCAATTGCCCCAGTGGAGCTATTGGTGTTATGGGTACCAACGATGCCGATGCCATGCGTGCGGGCTTTTTCTACCGCGATTTTGGTCGCCTGTTTCATGGCGAGAATCCCCAGATTGTGTGCGCCATCCAACGAGGTCGAGATAGGCGTTTCCTTGCGAACCGTGATTGCGCCTGCCTGTGGATCTTTAGGCAAGCCTGCACCAATCAACTTGACCACCCCTTGATTATTACCCCGCAACTGGGCGTACATCAGAACATTCATGATGATCGGCGCTTCTGATTGGCTGTAACCGTAGTAAAGCAGCGCCTTGAGGGTGGTTTGTCGTAAATCTTCAACCGAAATTTTCATCGTCAACCTTTAACGAATGAGCAAAAAATATATTTGACCCCGAAGGGTGAATTTTTTCAACGGCAAGACAGAAAAAGTAGGGACAACGCTTGCGTAGTTCGCCACACTGTCAGATACACCAACCCTACCCTACAATTGGTGTTCCTCTCCATTTATAATAAGATTCATGTGGTCAATCGAACATGCGTGCACTATAATTGACTCTTTGCGGTAACTATATTTTCTACGAATTGAACCTCTCTTTTTGCTTAGAACTTAATTGGCAATGCTGGCAATTTCATAGGGGGAGCGCATGACTCAGGATAAGATCATCGTTCGCGGCGCACGCGAACACAACCTCAAGAACATCGACGTGGACATCCCGCGTGATAAACTGGTCGTCATTACTGGACTTTCGGGCAGCGGCAAATCATCGCTAGCCTTTGATACAATTTTTGCGGAAGGGCAGCGCCGCTATGTCGAGTCGCTGTCGGCCTATGCGCGGCAGTTTGTGGGCCAACTTGAAAAGCCCGATGTGGATCAGATCGAAGGGCTGTCGCCTGCGGTCTCCATCGATCAAAAAGGGGTTAGCAGCAACCCCCGATCTACCGTTGGGACTGTCACTGAGATCTACGACTATTTGCGGCTGCTGTATGCCCGTGTCGGGATACCACACTGTCCAGTCTGCGGCTCAACAGTGCAAGCCCAGAGCGCCCAACAGATCGTGGAAAATGTCGAGACGATGCCCGATGGCGCACGTATTCAGATCCTCGCGCCGTTGATCAAGGATCGCAAAGGTCGGCACGAGAAAGTCTTTGAAGATGTTCGCAAGGCTGGCTTCGTGCGGGTGCGGGTCGATGGTGAAGCCCACGAAGTCGAAGAAGACATCGAACTGGCGCGGTACGAAACGCACACGATTGAAGTGGTCGTGGATCGTCTGGTGATCCATCGCTTTGAAGACCCCAACAGCGAAGATGCGCTCTCCGCCCGCAGCCGCCTGACCGACTCTATCGAAACGGCGCTGGAAATGGGCGATGGCGTGGTGATCGTTAACGACGTAACCGACTCAGCAAACATGACAGACCATCTGTACAGCGAGAAGTTAGCCTGTGTGTATGGGCACATCTCGCTGCCAGAGATCGAGCCGCGCACGTTTAGTTTTAATAATCCGCATGGCGCGTGCCCGACCTGTCAGGGACTCGGCGTTCGGCTGGAGATCGATCCAACATTGATTGTGCCGAACCCCGATCTGACATTGGAGGAAGGCGCGATCAGCGAGGAAGCGTGGCCTCGTTCCACCGATTCAAACTCGATGAGCTTGCTCTTAGCTGTCGCGACTGCCAGCAAGATCCCGACGAAAAAGGCGTGGCGCACATTGACCGAAGCCCAGCAGCAGACGATTCTGTATGGCAAGGGGACGGATGGCAAGCGCTATCCGATCACGTATACTGCCAGCACGGGCGATAAGCGGACGTACAACGCGACGTGGGAAGGCGTAGTCACGACTGTGCAGCGCCGCTTCGAGCAAACCACTTCGGACTACATGCGCGACAAGTATAAGACGCTGATGTCCGAGCGCCCCTGCCAGACGTGTCACGGCTTCCGACTGCGCCCCGAAGCGATGGCAGTCACCGTTGGCGGACTGCCGATCCACGAAGTGAGCCGCCTAACGATCCTCAAATTGCGCGAGTGGGTCATAGAATTGCGCGGCACAGACGCGCAACCGTCGGTACTCAGTGAGCGTGAACAGGCCATCGGCTACCAGATCTTGAAAGAGATCAATTCGCGGGTTGGCTTTCTGGTAGATGTTGGCCTCGATTACCTGACGATGGCGCGTTCGTCTGGATCACTCAGCGGCGGCGAAGCTCAACGCATCCGACTCGCCACGCAGATCGGCAGTCAGTTAACGGGCGTGCTGTATGTCCTTGACGAGCCGTCGATTGGATTGCACCAGCGCGACAACGCCCGCCTGATTCACACATTGGAGCGAATGCGCGATCTCGGCAATACACTGCTAGTAGTCGAACACGATGACGAAACGATGCGAGCCGCCGATTGGATCGTCGATCTTGGCCCCGGCGCGGGCGAACACGGCGGATATATTATCGCTGAGGGTACGCCCGCTCAGATTATGGAAGACCCGAACAGCATCACCGGAGCGTACCTGTCAGGCCGTCGTCACATTCAGGTGCCGCTGCAACGTCGCCCCGGCAACGGGCAAGTGATCACCATTCACGGCGCACGCGAGAACAATCTCAAGAATGTCTCAGCAGAGATTCCGCTGGGCAAAATGATTGTGATTACGGGTGTGAGTGGCAGCGGCAAATCCACGCTGCTGATCGAGATTCTATATAAGCGGGCGGCACAGGTGCTTAACGGCGCACGCGAACGTCCCGGCGAGCATGACAGTATCGATGGCTTGGACGCGATTGATAAGATCATCAATATCGATCAGGCTCCAATTGGACGCACGCCGCGCAGCAATCCAGCGACCTATACCAAGATGTTCGACCTGATGCGCCAACTGTATGCTGACCTGCCGGAAAGCAAAGTACGCGGCTATGGGCCGGGTCGGTTCAGCTTTAACGTCAAGGGTGGACGCTGCGAAAACTGCGAGGGTCAAGGCCAACTTCAGATCGAGATGCAGTTCCTACCGGATATTTTCGTGCCGTGCGATGTGTGTCACGGGGCGCGATACAACCGCGAGACGTTGCAGGTCAAGTATCGCGGCAAGAGCATCGCTGATGTACTGGATATGACGGTCAGCGAGGGGCTTGAGTTTTTCCAGAACTTCGCGACGATCCACCGCACGTTGACCACTCTCGATGCAGTTGGGCTAGGCTATGTGCGGATCGGGCAGCCTGCGACGACTCTATCCGGCGGCGAAGCCCAACGCATCAAACTTAGCCGCGAACTTGCCAAGCGCAGCACCGGACGGACTCTGTATGTACTGGATGAGCCATCGGTAGGCTTGCACGCCGCCGACGTGGAGCGCTTGATCAGCGTCCTGCAAACCCTTGCCGATCAGGGCAACACCGTCGTGATCATCGAGCATAACCCGGACATCATCAAGGTCGCGGACTGGTTGATCGACGTGGGGCCAGAAGGTGGGGATCGCGGCGGTGAGATTATCGCGGTGGGTACGCCGGAACAGATCGCACAGGTGCCGCACAGCTACACAGGCCAATATCTCGCGGACTATCTGGTCGGCGTGAAATGATCGCCAACCGGATAATTTATCTGCCGACCTGCCAGCCTTAGTGAGGAAACCAAGCGCAAGGCAGCGAGTTTCCCGCGCTTCCAAGGAACTCAATTAGGGGGTCTACTGTATGTCAATTTTCAATAAGCCGGCTTATGCCATTACAAAAGAGGATATTCAAGAGCTAAAAGACAACGACGAGGCAGAGAGCAAAATCCTTGACTATAAGCTGCAAGTTAACAAGCAA
This sequence comes from Chloroflexota bacterium, assembly GCA_040007395.1. Lineage (GTDB taxonomy): Bacteria > Chloroflexota > Anaerolineae > Aggregatilineales > UBA2796 > DATGFK01. The sequence continues at coordinate 76,974 of JBDTVG010000007.1, read as the reverse complement.
AATGATGGAGACAAGGGGGATTTTCTAGAAGATATATGTGCGTTCGCCAACGCTGAGGGGGGCTTTATTGTTGTTGGCATAGAAGATAGAAAAGAAGACGGGAAAGCAACCGGCAAACCTGGAAGAATAATGCCCCTTCCTGTCAATAGTGATCTGGAAAAGCGGCGGCTTGACCAAATGATACTCGACAACACAGAGCAAAAAGTTCAGACACATATCCAACCTGTAGAGATGGAAGATGGGAAATATGTATTTGTCGTTCGTATACCCAAAAGCTCTGCTGCTCCACATGCCGTTAAATCGGATAAAGCACGAATTTTTTGGATGCGTCATAACGGAGGTAAACATCCAATGGATGTGTTTGAACTACGCTCAGCCTTTCAACGCTCTGGCGCGGCTTTATACCAAGCACGAGAATTTCGTAATCATCGCCTCCAACAGTTATATAGCGGGAGAATCCTAATAGATCCAATAACTATGAACGGCCCACATACGGCTCTACACATTATTCCGGCTGGTGCATTTGAGACATCGACCCTGCTGGATCTTTCTCTGCTCGATGACCGTAAAGAACAAAATCACAAGCTCATTGATCTCTTACGATTTACAAAAGGAACGCTTCAACCTTCGTTTAACTTTGATGGTTGGCTTGGGCGAGTAATAATGCAGCTAGACTTAAGACCTAGCTCAATTCGAACTTCCTATGTGCAACTTTTCCGAAATGGGTGCCTTGAAGGCCTAAGCAATGGTCTCATTTCAAGCGAACCTAAAATGTTCCTAGGGGAACTTTTTGAAGAAAATCTACTTACAATATTAAAGCGTTTAATTGAAGCGCTAAAAATTATGGATGTTGTTCCACCATTATTTATTGCAGTGAGTATTATTGGAATTCATGATTTTTCTTTTGGATATCATGGGAACTATCAAGGCAAATTCAAAACAGATCCTCTTGAATTTCCCGAAGTATCTCTTAACGCTTTCGATGAAGAATTGAGCGACGTAATGAAACCCATTTTTGATACACTGGCAAACGCTGCTGGTTTTCCATACTCGGAAAGTTATATACAGCAGCCTGCTACGGGTCGCTGGCGGCATATCAGCCAAATTAAGTAACTTTCAATATTGTCAATAAACTATTCATGCAAAATAACTACTCAGCGCTTTTTTGTCGATTTCGTAGCAAAAAAGCACTGAGTATTAGAATGCGATTACAGGATTATTTCGAGTCGGGGAGTGATGGTTTGTTGTTTCCGGGCAATCTACGAGTCTTCTTTGAGAAGGCCGTATAGACTCCGGGTCTTGCGCCATCGACAATCGGTCGCGTATCGTCAATATCTTCTGAAAGCTGGTCAAAGCCGTTACTGTCGCGCCATTGATGCAAGGCTCCTGCCGACATTTCAACAATCGCGGTCAAAAGCTGATCGGCGGCAGCGTCATAATTACGCGGGGTATCGCGTTTTGCTAACCCCATTTCGAGCTTGCGCTGAGTCGCGGTTTTGCCATGTACGATGCCCGAAACCTGATTGGTGAGAATGGCAAAATCCTTGCCGTGTGCCTGACGTTTGCGCCACACTTCCGTAATCCATTTGCGCGTCTCGATACCTTGCGCCCGTTGATCGAGCCATTGACGGGCTTCTTCGGGGGTAAATCCCTCATTGATGAGTTTATTAAGGGCGCGTTGATCTTGAACTGCCGCAATAAACTCAGACTCGTTTTCAGGATGACGAACCATCTCATCCAGTACGACCCCTGCCTTAGCCAGATAAGCCAAGATCTCATTCCGCAAGCCTGTTTCTGTATCCATACGTTGTGTGATGCGATACAGTGCTTCTGCATCTGCATGATCCATCTTGTAGCGCTTGCGATCTGCGGCAACATAGGCCAGTTGCGTACACCATGTAGACATGTCAACCCCAGACTTTTTAAAACGACGCTTCATGGCTGTCCAGAATGTGCGAGGTTCGGCAGGTTGAGCGACACCGATAATCCAGTCCTGAACGGCGTAGTAACGCTTACCATCGTCGAGATCGTGGTACGCTAACGCGAAGCCATAGAGGTTGGCAATGCGTTCTGGCAGTGGAAGATCATCAAACTGAGAGGATGGAACGGCTGGAAATGAGGTAGAATCCGACATTATGTGCCTCCTTCGAAGGTACATCACGCTCCTGGTTGCTGATTACAACGCAGGAGCACTCTATTAAAGATGAAAATACTATAGCACAGAATTTCTATGCTTGTCTACAAAGTAAAGTTTGTATTTTACAAGTTTGGGCATTAGCCCTACCCGCTATAACCGGACAGCTAATTGCACGGAGGCTAAGGGTCAAGATGTCACACGATCTATGTTGGCTACGACGTTAGCTGGTCAAGGTGCAGCTTGAGATCCTGACTTGCGATTGGCTTCTTGAGATAGCCCTGCGCTTGGCAGTCGATGGATTTCTGCTGCCCAATGTCTTCCTTCATAGCGCTCATTAAGACAATCCGGCCTGTGTAACCCTTGTCGCGTAGGTTTTTGCAGGTTTGGTAGCCATCCTGAATCGGCATCATAATATCCAGCAGCACCAGATCGGGTTGTTTTTCCAGTGCCAGACTTTCGCCTTCCTCGCCGTTTCGAGCTTGCAGCGTCTCACAGTTACTATTCGTCAAGCGTTGGCGCAGCAGCAAACGCCAATCCAGATCATCATCAACGATAAGCACGGTCAATTTATCTGGCATAGTCATTCTCTCAATGTTGTTCGGTTAAAAATCTCGGTCAGTATTTGTTTTATCGTCGGTGGTGTAGAGATCGTCAACGTTGCTGATCCCGTCATAGCTGCCTTCATCGTCGAGGCTGTCGATGAGATACGATACACCATCGTGCATCAGGATCAGCCGCCCTTCTCTGTCAAAATAGGGCACCATGTCCTCAATATCCTCAATGTTGTCGTCGTCGTCGTCCACCTCATCGCTTTCAAGGACTGTCCCAAGCTGTTCGAGTTCGCGCAGCCGCCCGCCTTCCAGATCGTCCGGGTCAGCATCAGGATCGGTTTCGTCGGGGAACAGCCAGCGCTGGATCGCTTCCTGACGAATTTCGGCGGGGTTGTGAGTATCGGCGGCAACGTTCCAAAGCTGGGTATCGTTGAGTACGTCTAGCTGGTCTATGTCATCGATCCTCATCAGAGAACCACCTTTATCTATTATCTAGTGCAATGATATGCGGCTTGTGGCGAGTAGTGCGGTAAGTAGGATGTTGGTGCTATGCCAGCAATCAGGGTACACCGAACCCAACCCTAAGTCAATCCGACGATTGTTAACCTTGCAAATCCTCCTACGCCAGATGGGTATCCAGTGTTACACTAGGCGCAAACCATAGTGGAGGCTTGCACCGTGAAAGATATATTGGGGCGCATGAAGGATGAAATCATTCTCGGCGCAGAAGGCTATTTGTTCGAGTTGGAGCGGCGCGGGTATGTCAAAGCAGGGCCGTATGTGCCGGAAGTCGTGCTCGAATTCCCCAACGCGGTTGAAGAACTGCACCGCGAATTCTTGCGCGCTGGAGCCGATGTGATGGTCGCGTTCACCTATTACGCGCATCGCGAAAAGATGAAGGCTATCGGCAGAGAAGGCGACCTCGAACCGCTCAATCGTCAAGCGCTGCGTATTGCGCGTAAGGTCGCGGCTGAAGGTGACGCTTATGTCGCGGGCAACATCTGCAATACATGGGCTTTCGACCCCGATAATGCCAAAGTTTCCGGCGAGGTTGTGCGCGAAATTTATCGCGAGCAGTTGCAGTGGGCCGTCGAGGAAGGGGTCGATTTTATCATCGCGGAGACGAACGATTATCTCGGTGAGGCGCTGATCGCCCTCGAAGTGATTCAAGAGTTCAAGCTGCCATCGATGATCACGTTTGCCTCGGTGCGCCACGACGATAAAACTTTAGACGAGTATGCCCTAGACGAAGCCTGCAAAATCCTCGATGATCACGGCGCAGATATTGTGGGACTCAATTGTTCGCGTGGCCCCGAAACCTTCCTACCGCTGATCGAGAAGGTTCGCAATTCGGTGAAGTGTTTCGTTGCCGCGCAGCCTTCGCCGTATCACACCACACACGACAAGCCGACCTTTCAAGCGCTGGTTCAGGACGATCCACGCCACTATCTTGTCCTCGATCCGTTTGTTTGCACCCGCTTCGAGATGGGCGACTTCGCCGTCAAAGCTAAGGATCTTGGTGTGAACTACATCGGCATCTGCTGCGGGGGTGCGCCCCACCATGTGCGGCAAATGGCAGAGCAATTAGGTCACACCGCAGCGGCAAGTCGTTTCTCGTCAGATTTCTCGCTGCATCCGATCTACGGCGAAGACGTAAAAGAGCAGTACACCGACTACTCGAAGGAGTGGATCGGGGACGCAGACGGTTCAGCAGAAGACGACAAGGCGTAAACCGCTACGCTGGTATAGTTTCAATTTTTGAGCAGCACCGCTTCCAGCGCATCAGCAAAACGCGCTGGGGCGGCTGTATCTTTGCCCAGAAACAAGAGTGGCTCGATCAGTTCCAATTCCATGAGTACGAAGCGCCCCTTGACCTCAACACCATCGACGCGGGTATAGAGCAGTGGCCCATCGATCAACTGGCAGATGCGAGTAGCTTCATCGAGCAGCGCTTGCGGCGGTTGCTGACTAACGGTACTGCCGCCGAGATGCTCTTGAACCCGGTAATCACCGGGGCGGGGGCGTTTGAGAACGCTGTGACTGTACTGCTTGCCAAAAAATATAAGCGACCATTCGCCGTTCGAGGCGACTTCTGGCACGAACGGCTGGATCATAACGCTGGACTTCTTGAGCAGCGATTCGAACGCCGATTGATCATCGCGGGCCACTTGCGGATCGGTCATCCAGGTTTCGTAAGCGCCACCCGAAACGGTGGGTTTGACAATCGCTTTGAGCCAGCCGTGATCCTTGACCAGCCCTTCAAGGTTCCTTGAGGCTCCACGCTCGACGATCACGGTCTGCACGGTGGCAACGCCTTGTTTGGCAAGGGCTGCTAAATAGGTTTTCTCAGAATTCCAGCGCACAACTTTGACTGGATTCCACAGTGGTACATTGAGGCTTTCCAGCTTCGCCAGCCATTCGAGAAAAGCATCATAGCGCTTAAAGTAGTCCCATGTGGAACGCAGCACAATTGCATCGAAGGATTGCCAGTCTACCGAATCTGAATCCCACAAGACAGCTTGAACGCGAATACCGCGTTTTTCGAGTTCCGCCGCCGCCAACTGATCGTCAGTGGTGAGTGTTGCCCACTGGCTAGCGGTCACAAAGGCTACGCTTGTCATCGAATCCCCCTAAACTTGAATGCCCTGCTGCTGCACGTAATCTTCAAACCATGCCAACGGAGCTTGATCTTTGTCGCCAGTCCGGTTATCTGCCCGAAAGAAACGTACATAACGGGGCAGCGAAGGGCCAAGCCGTGCGATCAGTTGATCGGCATATTCTCCGGCTTTTGCCCAATTGCCCCACCGTGCGCCTGCCCGCCAGCAGTGATAGGCCGCGTCGTGCAGTTCGATAATATCTAGCAGCGCCGGATCATCGATATAGCGTTCTGCGAAGCGCCGCGCCAGCATCGCATGGTGATTCTCGCCTACCGCAGGCAGCAGCGGCTTTACGCGAGATTTGAACGTATCGTGGATCAGCGCGATAATCCGCAGCGCCCGCCGATCTTCGGCATCGATGGCGAAGCGATCTACGTTCGCCAGCACTTCAGCAATATGCTGTAGCACTTGGCCTTCGGGGTGTCCAGAGCGTGGTTTGCCCCAAACTGCGCCCTCCTGCCACTCCGGGTCGGCAGCGATCTTTTCTTCGAGGGTGGTTTCCAGCTTAAATGGTAGATTCACAATGAATTCATCGCGCTACCACGAATGGACTTTGATAGCCTGAATGGGCAGCAGTGTATCCGCATCGACACCGGGCGCACGCACCCGCGCTTGAGTCCCCCAATCGTACACCGCCAACTGGATCTCATAGTTGCCGTCGGTGATCGCATCGGGCAGATAGAGTTCGCGTTCGTCCACGTAGTAGCGACCCAATACCCATTGACTCGTTTGTCCCGTCCCATCGTTAACGACATGCGGCGGGCCGTCGATTTGGGCAGTCATCATTGGGGTTTTCACGAAGGCGGCAATACTGTAATCCATCGGGATGGCCTTATCGATAGACCACCACAAGCGGATATGCAGGGTTGCCCCACGATGCAACACCGGGCCAGCGGGCGAATATAAGATCCCGTCTACGTCAATCCCGTGAAAGCGTAAGCCATTCTCAAACAAGATCCCGGTTGGGTCAGGCGGCGCTTCATACAGACGGAATAGGAATGTCGCAGGGCCATAGAAGATACCTGCTACCCGACCTTTCATCACGGCGGCTTTGGTTTCCGGATCGGTGCGCCAGTCCGCCGAAACGTACCAAACGCGGCGGTAGCCAGCCGGGTTATCGACAAAGGTTAGGCCAGTGGGGAAGTAAACCTGCATAAAGTAATCCCATGCTTCGGTTGGGACACATTTGCAGTTAGGGTCAATCACAATCACATCGCCGGGGCGCAACTGCTTTTTCAGGAACTTGAAATTCTCGATAAACGGTACATTCAGGTGATACAGATCGCCCTGATAATTGTCGATAGCACCGGGCCAGAATAGGACTCCTGCCAGCACCACCATCACAAGCTGCGTGCCGATACGTGGCAGATAGGACAACCCCCACCCGATCCACCATGCAAGGCCGGGTACGACCCACCACATATAGCGTGTGTCTTGGAACAGCCCCAACTTCGAGTGAAAGATATAGATGAGTACCGGGAAAAACGCCCAGATAAACATCGCGATCACTTTGGGTTGCAAGCGTTGTCTGGCAAATAATAGGACAGTCGCCGCGACAAACAACACCACCCAGACTAGCACCGATGGCCCCGTATAGGTAGCGAAGGTGTTGTACAGCGCTTCGGGTAGCGGCGGCAGTGGAAGAGTCGCGGTGTAGTTGGTGCGTGTCTCAAAGACACCGAGCTTAGAAACTATCTCAATCACGGCTGGCACGCCGCTGATTAACCCCGGCAGCCACCAACGCCACACCGCTTGCCGATACACAATCAGCGTATAGAGGCCGACCACGACAAACACAAACGCGCTGGTGAAGTGGATAAAGAACAGGCCGATCATGCACAGTGCCAGTAGGATCGCCCGCCACAGAGTCGGCTTGTTGAAATAGCGCACAGTGAGCCACAGCATCAGCGGCGTTAGCGCTAGCAGGAAGGCATAGCCACGTATGAGCAGACTCAGGAAAATATTAAAGCCTAACGCACCGTAGACTAACACTGCCAACACTGCGACTTGTTCATTCCATAGCCGCCGCGACACCCGATAGAAGATCGCCGCGCCGAGCATAAAGCCCAGAATCGAAAAATGGCGGAGCGACACGGGATCGATTCCGGCGAAGGTTTTCCAAACCCCTAGACTCAAGAAGTACAGCGGAGGCCAGTCACGCGGAGTCCACTTGATAATATCGCCCAACGAGCCAAAGGTCTGCCAGATCGACCAGACCTCATCCCAGTTCATCGGCAAGCTAGCGACATAGATCAAGCGGCTGATCGCCGTCAATACCAGCACTACGGTAATCGTCGCCAGTCGGTAATTATGAGTTGCGGTCACTTCCACATTCGACTGGGCGGGCGCTTTCAAAGTGTAGGCAGCGCTGGTCGGGTTCAGTAGATTCAAAAGATTCATCGCGGTAAAGTTCTCAGGGTTTTCTCAGACTCATGAATTAGGATCAACGACGCGCCCGTTTGACAGGTAGTGTCATTTTCTGGCGCGGCGGGCCGCGTCGCAAAGCGCGGACAGGTGGTACAGCCTTGCGAGTATAGCGTGAATGGGCGGGAGCATTGTGGTCGGCGGGCGATGATGGCGGCAGTGTTCCCAACGCCGCTTTGAGGCCAGCAGGCGGGGCAGGTTGAGTCGATTGGGCTTCGGGTGCATCCGGCGATTCTTCGGCACGGCGCTGGATACTGGCAAGCAGCGACTCTAATTCGATCTGAGTGCGATCACTGGGGCGTTCCATACCGAATACATCCCAGATGCTCATGTCTTTGGTGTCGTGCTTGCCACCCTTATCCAGCGCGATCTTCTCCTTGTTGACTTCGACGTTAACATTGCCTGTGCCGCGCTTATCCTTGACAAGATCGCTGTCCTGAATGGCTGGCATGGGCGAAGTCGGGATGCGTTCGGGCAGCGTATAGGGTGCTTCCGGTGGCGCAGGGTGGGTCACAAACTCAAGGGTTTGTGTGTCGGGTTCAGGCGGACGGGGCGGCGCAACGAGCGAGATCGGCACCGTAAACGCTGAAGCATCGTCCACTTTGGATTTATCGGGCGTAGACTGCCGCAGTCCGTTGCCCTGCTGAATCTCTTGCGAGTCGGTGAGTCCCTGTGGCGGACGCGGTTTAGTGTCATCCAAAGCCGCTATCGCTGGCATGTGCGTCGTGGCTTCGGGTTCAGCCGCGAACGACGGTACAAAGTCGCCAGTAGCATCGATCACATCTGCTTGATCCGCAATCAGATCGGGGATGTCATTGTCGGTCACGCTAACGGGCTTCATCGAGCCTGTTTGACCAACCTGATCGCCCGACTGCGTGCGAGAGAAACGCGCTTCCACACTCGGCGCGGCTTGTAAAGCGAAACGGGCATGTTCCGAGGGATCGAGGCGAATGCCAGTGGCTTCCACCAAACGCCGCAGCGCCCGCAGACTATCTGCCATCAGGTCTTCTTGCTGCCGCCGGAAGCTGATCAAGTTCCGCACGCCGCTCATTGGGCCGCGTAGTTTGTATTCAATCGTCCAGTTGACGATGGTTCCTTCGGGAATGGCTTGCAGACGGAAACGCCCCCGATAGGTTTGGTAGGGGCCATCCACCACATGATATTCGTAGCCGATATTCTCTAGCCACGCGGTAATTTCTTCGACGACTGATTTCCCGTTTTCCCCGGTGCAGCGCCGACGGGTATTCACACCCGTAGATTTTGTACTGAGTACCTGTATCTGTTTATAGATACGATTCCATTTGGTGATCAAAGCCGGTGCAGCCACATAGGGCCAGATCGCTTCGAGGGGCGCTTCAATAAGAATCCGTTGATCAATTAACGACACGGTTCGTCGTCCTTATTCACTGAAAAGAATACATCTCATAATGCGAGCAGCATCGCTCGCAGTACCAAACCTAACCCAATGCTGAACAAAATACCAATCGGGATTTCTAGCTTGCCGTGAGGCTGCAACCAGATCGCCGTATCGTAGCGTTGGGCATACCACAGGCGCGGCACGATGCACAGCGGAGCCAGAAAAAACAACCCAATTGCCGTCAGTGCGACCATCGCCAGCCGTTCCGCATAACCCCAGACCTGCCAGCGATTCATAAACGGGATCATTTCTAACCAGTTTGCCCACCACGTTACATCGTAAAAGCGCGTCACCGAAATACTTACGGCTCCTGTCGCCATCACCAACTGTTCCACCTGACTCGGCGGTGGCTGCATCAGGTGTCCGACCAGCCCTTGCAAAATGAGAATGGCTGTGATGTGCAAGAATTGGTCGATCATATACGGGATGAACGGGTGGATCTTGATGCGCGGGCCAGTATAGATTTTCACCCAATCCTGAAACGTATGCACCAACGCCAACACGACCAGCGGCCCCAACAACACGGAGAGATACCCCGGCAGCACCATCACGGCCATCAAAAAGACCATGAAGCCATGCAGTGCCAAACCATCCCACGATTGCCCTTTCCGCACAATCAGCCAGTTTGTTTGCAATGTATAGTCAGCGAGCATGTGTGCCAAAAGAAGATGTGGGACAAGCACGAACGGTTATTCGATCCTCAATAAAAGCTGACAATGTTTGCACTCACAAACCAGAGTATGATACATTAAACTGCGTTATCCTGCACGGTTCAGATCGTGATTTGATAGGTATATTCAGCACTTATGCCCAGTCCTTCGGTAACTTTTGGCTTTATTCTGGCGACTCTGTATGGTGCAGCTTTTCACTTCCTGTTGGGCGGCGATGCACGGCGGCTAGCGCTGTTCCTGCTGGCAGGGTGGCTCGGCTTCACGTTGGGGCATATCTTTGGGGTGCTGTTCGGTGTAGACGTGATGAGCATTGGGCCTTTGCATGTTTTTTCGGCAACGTTGGGCGCTTGGTTGGCGTTGCTTGTAGCGCGGTTTTTAACCGTTAATCAGGCAACGCGGCGCAATGGATAGTGGGTGTGAAGGGGTGAGATGATAAATGAGTGATCGACCTATCGTAGAAACCAGTGAGTCGCCGGAGACTAAAACTACTCCCAGTATGGTACGGGGGATTATTATCGCGTTGGCGGTGCTAGGCATCGTTATCGTACTTGCATGGGTGATCGCAGTTGTCGGCGGTATGACTGGGTCGCAAAGAGACGACAATACCTTCCGAACACTGCGCGACTTCTTTATCATTGTGCTGGCGTTGCAAGGTATCCTTGTCAGTGTGGCGCTCGTCGTGTTGATCTTGCAACTGACGGCACTAATCAATCTGTTGCGGAACGAGATCAAGCCGTTGATCGATGAGGCGCACCAGACCTTGACAACAGTTCGCGGCACAACCGAGTTTGTCAGCCGGAATGTGACAACCCCTGTAATCAAGGTAGCGGCAGCCTTTTCGGGGGCGCGGGCGTTCCTCAGCGAAATTTCGATGATTCGGCGCAACGTTGGCACGAATGGATCTAATAAGGGGCACAAGGGGAAGTAGATGGCAAAGCCTAAACCACAAAACAACGACGATCTAGGCACGTTTGTGATTGGGGCGTTGCTGGGTAGTCTGGCGGGGGCGATTGCAGCGTTGTGGTTTGCGCCGCGCAGTGGCAAGGAAACCCGCCACGAGATCAACCACCAAGCCGCCGAAATCCGTGAGAATATCGAACACGTGGCGACCGATGCACGGCGGCGCGTCGAAGGCGATAGCATCGACGACTCGATTCAGGAAGGCAAGGCTGAGGCTCGCCGCTTCCGACAGGGGCTATATCAGGATCAACTGCCCACCAATTAAAGCGGTACAGCAATAATCAGTTTGCTGGTATCATTAACCATAAATAACTGCTCAGGCTCAGATTCAATATTCCGAATTTGAGTTTGAGCAGTTCTATTGTTTGCCGGAAGAAGTCGGACTAACTTGCTAATTAAAGTGACTACGCCATGATGGCTATTTTACGCCATCGAGATTTCTCATTACTGTGGTTCGCTGGTCTTATCTCCATGCTTGGTGATTGGGTACTGCGGATCGGTTTACCCCTATATGTATTCAAACTGACCGGATCGACTCTGGCGACTAGTGCGATGTTTGTGGCAGGGGTTTTGCCGGGGCTGTTATTTGGGTCGATTGCGGGCGTTTTCGTTGACCGTTGGGATCGCAAGCGCACCATGATTATCACGAATTTGCTCCAAGCTGGTGTACTGCTCCCGCTGCTCACTGTGCATTCGATAGACCAAGTTTGGATAGTCTACGTAGTTCTATTTACAACATCAACCATTTCACAGTTTTTCACGCCAGCAGAAAGCGCGTTGCTGCCCCTGCTCGTTGATGAGAAAGACCTTGCTTCGGCCAAATTCACTGAGTGCCTTGAACAGTAATCTGGCGCGGCTGCTTGGCCCCGTGTTGGCGGGTATCTTGGTGGGACTGACTGGCCTGAGCAATATAACCCTGATCGACACAGCCTCGTTTTTGATTGCTGCCGGATTGATTGCGCTGATCCATTACCGTAAACCGCTTAGGCAGACCCAATCTGCTGAGGTAAACGTTCTGTCTTCCGTCGGGAATGTTGGGCGAGAATGGAACGATGGCCTGCATGTTGTATTGGCTACGCCCTCACTCGTGATTCTGTTTGTCATTACTGCGTTCATCATGATTGCCGAAGGGTTCTTTGGTACCCTGATTGTTCCGTTTGTTGCAAGGATTATGCACGGTACCGAGATTGATTTCGGCTTGCTGATGGCTTCGCAAGCCATTGGCGGCATTATTGGTAGCATCTTTATTGTGCGTATCGCGCGAACGATACCCGCTTACCGTTTGATCGGGATCTGCGCGATCAGTTTTGGTATCCTTGACCTCGCCTTGTTCTACTACCCCTTGTGGGTGTCTGGTATTGGACTGGGCCTTCTGTTTATCGGTCTGGTGGGCATACCCAGCGTCGGTGTGTTTGCAGGCCGAACCACATTGATCCAAACCTTGACGAAGGATGCCTATCGAGGTCGTGTGTTCGGCGCATTAAGTGCGGTTTCAGCGTTACTCATGCTCGTGGGCGCAGTTATTGCCGGTGTACTTGGGGAGCGGGTTAATCTCATCTTATTGCTGACAGCCGATGGGTTAGGATACCTATTCGCCGGGATTGTGGCTCTGACGCTTTTGGGACGTACCATAACGACTATGCCACGAACCGAGATAAATCCATTAGTCTGATGGGTTGTAGGCTCATACGAATCGTACTGGATAACAAAGCGGCGACTCATATGAGTCGCCGCTTCACTGTTCCGATCCGAATGGCCCGCGTTATTTCTTGGTCACTTTGCCGTTTTTAGCAGGTTTGGCGGCAGGTTTGCTTTCCGCTTTGGCGGCTGGTTTTACGGCAACTTTGACAGCCTTGCTGGTTGGCTTTTTGCCAGTGATGGCGCTACGCAGCACGGCTCCGGCGCTGAAGACAGGCCGCTTTGAGGCAGGGATGCGGATTTTTTCCTTCGTGCGGATATTCATCCCAGCCCGTGCAGCGCGTTCGCGCACCTCAAAGGTTCCAAAACCCGTGAGCGTAACTTTGTCCCCGTCTTTGAGAACCTTGCTAATGACAGTGAGCGCAGTATTGACTACCTTGTCGGCTTCGACACGGGTAATACCAGCCTCTTTTGCCACTGCCGCGATGAATTCACTCTTCTTCATACTCCACCTCGTTTAAGCGAGCGCTTAGGTATCGGATGAAACGTATTGTATTCGATGCGACAGGTCACGCTAGGCCGATTCGGGCGTAGTTAGCATGTCCAAACAAATCCACACGGCAATTTTGCCGAAAGTATCATACTTTATAACCTAATCAGAAGCATAAAGCCTTAACGCTGTGTTCGCTAGCGCAAAATTTTGAGTTAACACACTTCGCTTTTGCCCACACACGACTAGCCCAATGTATCGTTAAAGTAGCCCGTCAATATCATCAAGTATGCGAACGATTGTCAACTTGCTTTGGGTTTCTTCCTGCGTTGGGAGATTAGCTCGACTAATGTATACACCAACGCGCTCCAAGCCACCCCAAGCGCGTAGCCAGCCAACACATCGATTGGATAGTGATCCCCCACGAAAATGCGGCTAAATCCAATATACAAGATGATCAGCAGCGCTACCACAATTACGACGGCTTTGCCAAAGCGCGAGGGCATTTTCGGCACAAGCAGGTAAGCAAGCAGGCCGTAACACATCACAGCACTGAAACTATGCCCACTTGGGAAACCCGGCCCCGGCACTTGCGGCGCGATGGCTATGTCGAAGATAGGCCGTGTGCGGTTGAAATACTCTGCGAGCCTAAGCCAAATTCCCCCTTCGCCAAGCCAAGCAATCACGACCATGCTCAGTTCGGGCCAAAATCGCTTATACAGAAAGTAAAGCGCCAATAGCGCCCCAATCACTAAAATAAAGTGTTCGCCAAAATAGAAGCCAAAGCCGATCACTGTGCGTGTGAAAGGCGAACTTTGTAAGGCAAACGTGTGAACATCATTGGAGATCTGTATATCGGTTTGAATAAGCGGACCATGAGCTTGTAGGTTAATTGCCAATACACTAAACAGCCCAATACCCAATAAAAACATTATCAAACCCAGCAGAGGCCACTTCCCTAATAATCCCGATGTGCGGAGTCCACCTTGACTTACCGAGTACCCGTTTGATTTTTTAGACTGAGAAGATACCTCTGTTGTAGAGTTATGTGTTTTTGGCAGCATCGTTTTTGCCTATCTTTTGAATCGCAGGCGAAAGCTGTTTTGGGTTGAATAAATCGCAATTGCAATCAGTGGGGCAATCAAATCGTTCGTTCTGTTTGCTCTGCCGAATAGCGAAAATTCAAACCCTTTAGTATGCTCACCATAATAGCGGCAATTACAACAGAACCTTCGGGTTGATCGAGGAAATTTAGATCAATTCAACGGGATTAACGGTTCCTGTAAATCACTCGCTACTGCATAGCGAGTGATTTACGGATAGGAGCTATTTCACCGGAACGCCATCGCACGCTAGCGGCATCAATATATTCAATGCTTCTTCCCCTTGACTGGTCAAATCGTAGGTGAGTGAGAACGAGTAGTCCTTTAGCCCACCTTTAACTTTGACTTTGGGATCAAGCGTCCGGCTGATAGTGACCTGTACCGGGATCTGCTTGTCTACCGACACATACACGTCGATGGTCTGCACCAGTTCTTTGTTATCTCCAATATTTTGGGTAGCGGAGTAGTGCGCGGCCTTGACGTTGTTAACAGTTGAAATGTCGCCTTGCGCCGTGAACGTGATTCCACTGAGTTCACTCAAGGTGATGTCTTGTAACTTGCCGATACTCGTTGCTGTTGCCTGAGTCGCACGGCAGCTTCCCTTGAATTTGGCAGCAGTGAGGACACTCCCTGTTTCGTACAGTACGCTTTCCACCACGACATACGTAGAATCCCCGGCTACGGTGAGCGTCGGCAGATTAAACAGCGGGGTTGTCGGGCTGCCTTCGTTGATGCTTACGTTGTACTCAGCCACGACGGGATCTTTTTGACGGGCGACGTGCATTGTCAGACTGCCCCGCAGTATCTTGTTGGCGGTGGTCGTTAGGCTAGAACTGCCCTTAACCGCATATTTATACTGCGCCAGCTTATCTAGTCCCAGACCGGTGAAGGTATAAGTGGTGGCTTGCGTGGCTGGCCCGGTTGCTGCCGCTGTCGCCGCCGGAGCATTGGACGTACTAGTGACAGCAGGTGTTTTAGTCGGTGGCAGGGTGGCGCTAGGAATGGGTGTGTTAGTGTATAACGTCGGGGTCGCTGTTGGCACAAGCGTATACGTTGGCCCCACTGTTGGTCCGGGCTTGTCGATAGCCGCTTTTAGGGCGGTATTGGCAGCCAAAATATCTTGATTGGTAATGGCATCTAGGCGGGAGACGAGTGCCGCGCCGCCGCCCTGCGCGTTAATGGCATCATCGAACTGCTTTTGATCCTTGGTGGCACACAACAATGCGTAGGTATTCCGCATCACCACTATTTTCTGCGCCGCAATGTTGATCAGGTCGTTGACCGAATTCAGATCGGGATAGGTATCTCGGTCAACAGGCAGCAGGTCAAGTTTATCGAGTTGGCTGGCGGCAAGCTGCTGACACTGTTCCTGCTTCACGCCTTGCATCCCCAACCCCTGAACGCCGCTAAACAACTGGCGGAGTGCGGCAGTTTCGGCGCGAGCATCGTTTAGCCGCTTGTTAAACGCATCGACAATCTCATTGCGGGCAGTCACGACAGGCGGAGTCGGCGTGGGTGAAGCAGGCGGCGGGATTGCCCTGCCGATCAAAATTATGCCATTGATGAAAAAGGTGATGACCAGCACCACCACCAGAATAATTCGCGCCCGCGTCAACAACGGCACAAGGTCGGGGCTATCGGCGGCCTTACTGTCGTCATCATCGACAGCAATGCCGTTCATTTTCTGCTCCATGCGTCGGAAGACTCGCAGCGCTTTTTCGGCAGCCCGTTTCACGCCAACATCCGAATCGTTGTTATAGGCGATAACCAGTCCGGCGATGGTTTCTGGATTGCCTAGCACACCGAGCCGTTGGGCAGCCTTACGCCGATCCTTCGGATCGACGGCAGTCTCAAGATCATCCAGCAGGCGTTCAACTTCACTTTGGGACATCTGGACATTCCTTATCGATGAGTCAGGCGGTCATTCAAGCACATTCGTGTAATCGATGCGTTGGGCGATGCAGTCCGTTAGGTGGTCGGTTTTTGTTGCAGCGCCACGATCCGTTGGCGAAGTTGAGCGTTGACAATCGCCACCGCGGCTTGTGGCGCTAACATTTCCAGCATGGCCTGATCGCGTTCCGCGAACTGCCGACCAGACTTCAAGCTGCTCACATTGATGACTCCCACCACTTGATCATCATACAGTAAAGGGACACTCATCGTGGCATACAATGGAAAATTTGGTTTGTTGAAGGCATTGCCTTCCCATGCCGCATAGTTTTGCAAGCGAATCGACTGCTTGAGGGTGAACACGCGCCCACTCAGATTGTCGCCCACTGTGATATGCTGCCCTTCTAGATCCGCCGTTCCGCCATCCTGTGCGCCGACGACCAACGTTTTCTCTTGCTCAAAATCATTGCCACGCACAAGGATCAGGGCGACCTCGCTGTTCAGGATGTGGCGTGCTTGTTGGGCGATAGATTTCAACACTGTCTGGAGATCTTGCGTACCGATCATCGTGTGCGAAACATCGCGCAAGGCGGCAAGCTGGGCTGTATGCATCAGCAGGGGGTTAAACAGTTGCATTCGCGCCAGCCGATAGCCAAGGATTATACTTGCCGCGACAGACGCTATCGACGCAACCCCGATCTCGCGCATCACGGGACTAACCAACGCCAGTATTTGACCGCACAGCAGGAGCATAATCCCGATGATAATGGATGGTTCGATGCGACGGCGATAGGCAATGGCAGCCGCCAGCGCCAGCCCGATATAGGCTAGCGCAGCTATCACCCCAACTATCCCCGCTGGCGCATAGTGGATCATCAGTTGATACAGGTTATCGTTCAGGAAAAGTTTGCCTGTCCACACGGGCCACTGCATAAGAACCAGCATGACGACTCCCGCCCGTGCGATGACTTGCAGCGCCTGCTTCATCATGCCCGCGAGGCTCACGATCAGCGAAAAGGCGCTAATCACGCACAGCGAAAAGCCGAGAAAGGTCAGGTTCACCGTAATCCTAATCACAATGGTCGGCAAATTGAACAGCATCGCCGCCATCGAGAGGATCACCGTTAGATTGTAAAAAACTACCACTGCGAGAAATTGCGTCACAGCATGACCGGCTGCATCGCCCGGATGCTGCGACAAGGCAAGAATCACCACACTGAGCGCGATAGCCAGTGCCAGCGTGTTGGCGATGAAAATACCAAAGGTCAGCAGCGGATTCATTGGATCTTGCCCTAACTCGTTACTGTCCAGACTTTATCGTAAAAGCACACGTACCACTCTCGGACTCCTCATCACCACCGGGGCCAAACTTCTTATAGCCGTCGGTGATCTGTTGTTTCCATGTGAGCTTGAAGTCAACGGTGTGGTCGCCGGGTTGGGGACTCCCAATCGGCACATACCAGTATACAAAATAATCGCCATTCGCGAGGACGGCTACATCAGTCTTGAAGCTGCGCCAGTCCTTGAGCGTCTGACCGTCCACCTGTACTGTGTACTCGCCGCTATTGATATGGTCGGCAAGCTGTTCGGGCGTTTTGGCAAACCATGACCAGTAGATCGTGACTGGCGTACCGGAGGTTAGCGTTTTGCGCGGTTCGCCGTTGGTCTTGTTATCGCAGTAGGCCAGTACATCGCCCTTGAGCCGTGAGCCGGGTTTGCGCGGCGCAGAGAGGGTCGCCTCTCCGGTGCCTGCTGGGGCGGCAGTGGGCGCGACAGTTACCTCGGCGCGACGGGTCAGTTCCAGAGTTGAAAGGATAGCAACGGCTTCGGGGTTGGGGACAGTGACCAGCGTTGAGGCCAGCCAACCTTCCTTGCTGCCATCTTCCAGCCGGACGTTGTACCAGTCCTTATCGCTGTTCAGGCCAAGCACAATGATCCGTGTCCCCGCCTTGATGCCCATAATGATCGGGAACGCTTGCCCCGGCCCGGATCGCAGATTGGCTGTTGGACTCGTGAAATTGACCGACGCAATGATCGACGCGGTGGGCGAGAGCGTCGCGGTAGCAGTTGCCGGCAGCGGCGGAACCGTGTTACTCGGTGTCGGGGTGATGCTCGGAATAGGCGTGCTGGTCGGCACTTGAGTCGCCGTAAACTTAGGAGTAAAAGTATAAATAGGAGCCAGTGTATTGGTCGGAGCCAGCGGCACAGTCACAATGACCGTCGGTGGCCCGGATTCTCGCGAAAAACTACACCCGGCAAGCAAGAATAACCCTAGCAGGCCGACTGCTGACAATCTATGGGACAATGCAAACCTCCGTAACGATGCTTTAATTGATCCCAGATTATCAACAAAATCGTTATCGCACAAACCGCCACGCCTAACCTCGCTCAGAAACCTACCCTAATGGGCTACCTTCGGAGTTAGGGCAAAGATGATAGGCAACCACATTTCATCGAAAATAAGCTAAACTGCCTAAGCCCTATTGATACTACGCGATGAGGTATATAGCGTTGTCCCAACCTTCTAATCCGCTTCACGATTACAGCGATCTTGGAGAGCGTGCCAAGCTCAATGAGCCGTTAGCCCGTTACACCGTCGCCAGACTCGGCGGCCCTGCCGATGCGCTGATAAGCGCTGACTCGGCAGCCATGCTTGACGAGATCGCGCAGCTTGCATGGGATCACGGTTGGCCTACGCGGATCATCGGTGGCGGCGCAAATGTGTTGATTAGCGATCAGGGCTATCGCGGGTTGGTGATCGTCAACAATGCCAAAGCCATCGACATTGGCGCAGATGGCACGGTCACTGCCGAAAGCGGCGCAGTCTTGACTCATCTGGCTCGGCAAAGTATGGCGCAGGGCTTGGCGGGCTTCGAGTGGGCGGTCAGCGTGCCGGGGACACTCGGCGGCGCGATAGTCAATAACGCGGGGGCGCATGGCGGCGATATGGCGGCGAGTCTGGCTAGCGCCGAAATCGCGTTTCCGCAGCATATAGTGGAAACTTGGCCTCTCTCAAAACTAGATTACCATTATCGCGAGTCGGCGCTCAAACGGCGACAAGATCCGTTTGTCGTGCTGGGCGGAACGCTTCGACTCGCATCGGGTCACGATCCCGCCGAACTGCAAACCCGCGCCGATGGCTTCGTCGCGCATCGCAAGCAGACCCAACCGCCGGGAGCTAGTCTGGGCAGCATGTTCAAGAATCCGCCGAATGACTATGCAGGCCGCTTGATCGAAGCGGCAGGACTTAAGGGCAGTCGGGCGGGCGGTGTGATGATCTCCCCGATCCACGCCAACTTCTTTGTCAACACGGGCAGCGGGACTGCTAGCGATTACCTGACGTTGATTAAGCTAGCCCGCGAGACGGTCTATGAGACATTCGGCGTAACGCTGGCGCTTGAGGTCGAACTCATTGGCGAAGGGTTTGAAGCAATAGATAGCCGCCCATAAAAGGTTAGGATTCTGTAGCGGACAGGGCAAGCCCTGTCCCTACATCAAACGATATTGTGTAGGGACCGCGTTATTCGCCAGCATAGCCCTAGTTTTGATGCAATCGCCCTGCCTAAAGGGCGACAAAGTTGTCGAATCGGCGTTAGACCCTCGTAAGTTATTGTGCGTTTAATGGCAGGGTAGCAATGCACGGCTGATAAGGTCAATAAACTGGTGAGGAGCTTTGGTCTTGCTTGGCAGATTTGCCGAACCAGTTTATCGAACAAATTTGCCAAGTCCATCATATAGTACGTTATAATAACGGTTGTATGAAAGTTTTTTTGCGAAACTCAGGAGATAGAGAGGTAAGTTATGCCCAAACGTCAAGGAAAGTCAGGGTTGAGCCGCCGCAATTTTTTGCGGATGGCAGGAGCCGGACTGGGAGTGACTATCGCGGGGGTTGCGCCTAGCAACCTGTTTAGTGGCCTTGCCACGCAATCGGCGCTTGCTCAAGCCGCCCGTTCCGGGGTTTTGCGTGTTGGCTGGACTCCTCCTGTTAGCCTAGATCCAGCGCTGTATAATGACGCGCCCGACATTTCACTCGGTATCTCTGTTTACGATTATCTGTTGAACATCAACCAGAAATCGCAAATTGTGCCGAGCCTCGCCAAGATGCCTACCGTGAGTGATGACGGTAAAGTTTATACGTTTGCGTTGGAACCGAACGTCAAGTTCCATGATGGTTCAGCCTTCGGCGCAGAGGATGTCAAGTTTACCTTCGAGCGCCTGATGGATGAGAAAACTGGCTCGCCTGCCCGTTCGCTCTACGGCAACATTGATAAGATCGAAGCCGTAGACGCAGCGACGGTCAAGTTTACGCTCAAGGCGGCAAGCGCTGTGTTCCTGACCAGCCTAACCGACTATCATGCCTGCATCCTCAAAAAAGGCACGGCTGATCCGGCGAAGGAATTCAACGGCACTGGCCCCTTCAAGACCACCAAAGACAAAGTAGATGTGACGGATCGCGCCACCTTAACCGCCAATGAGAATTATTGGAAGCCCGGTCTGCCCAAGCTCGAAGGGTTGGAACTCGTCTTCGTCAAGGACATCGCCGCACTAGTGACCGCGCTCAAGGGCGGACAGCTTGACTGGGTGCCGCGCATCCCGGTAGAACTATTTGGCGATCTGGAAAAGGACGATACCCTCTCCACCGTCAACATTCCGACCAACTCCTTCCCCAATATCCGTATCCGTGCCGACCAGAAGCCGGGTAACGACCCCGATGTCGTCAAGGCTATTCGCTTGTCGATTGACCGCGACGGGCTGAACAAGGCCGTTATTCAGGGCTTGGGTGCGCCGGGTCAAGACACGCCGATTGGCCCACTGTACAAGGACTTCTACAGCACGGCGACCCCACTGCCCAAGCGCGATGTGGCAGCAGCAAAAGCCTTGCTGGAAAAAGCTGGCTACAAAGACGGTCTAGCGCTGGACTTCTACGCGCCGCAGGGCGAGTTCAACGCCGACGATCTGGCACAGGCGCTTCAGGCTCAACTGAAAGAAGCGGGCATTACGCTCACGCTCAAGTTGGTTCAGCCGAGCGTGTACTATGATAAGGGGCCGAATACGTGGTTGGAAAGTACCTTTGGTCTGACCAACTGGGCCAGCCGTCCCGACCCGCAATCGTATCTTGACCTGATCTACAAGACAGGTGCTGACTATAACGAAGCGCACTACTCCAACCCAGACTTGGACAAGCTGATCGATGCTGCCCGTGTCGAGGTTGATGTAAAGAAACGTGCCACGATTATGGCAGACATCCAAAAGATTCTAATCGAAAGTGGGCCGAGCTTCATCCCGTACTTCTAC
This sequence comes from Chloroflexota bacterium, assembly GCA_040007395.1. Lineage (GTDB taxonomy): Bacteria > Chloroflexota > Anaerolineae > Aggregatilineales > UBA2796 > DATGFK01. The sequence continues at coordinate 55,741 of JBDTVG010000007.1, read as the reverse complement.
CCACTATTGGCAGCACAGAGCAAGAAGGTTAGCGGGATCGAAGTTGCACCTGACCCCGGTCTGACCAGCTTTGCCAATGCAGCCATCGCCAAGTAGCAGTTAAGCAGGGTCATGGCAACTATTGAACAAGGAGCCGAGGTCACACTCGGCTCCGCAATTAAGCCTCCCAATAAATTCCGCGCCCAACTGCGGATCATCATCCGCGCCTTGACGCAAAATCCATTTACACTGCTGGGAACCCTGATCGTCACCCTCTTTTTGTTGATGGCGATCTTCGGGCCGTTAGTCGCTCCCTACGAATTTGACGCACAACCGCCCGATCAGAAGCTCAAGCCCCCGTCTGCCGAGCATCTCTTTGGCACAGATAATCTGAGCCGCGATGTATTCAGCCGGGTCGTTATCGGCAGTCGCGATATTATCAGTCTGGCGGGATTCGGCACCCTGATGGCAGTGACCCTTGGCGCAATTCTGGGCTTGGTCGTGGGCTATCGGGGCGGGTGGGTCGATGAAGTGATCATGCGTCTGATGGATAGCATTCTGGCGCTGCCGGCGGGCTTGCTGGCGTTGATGCTGGTTGGCGCAGTCGGGCCATCGCGGGAAAGCGTCCTATTCGTGATCATCGTGGTCTATATCCCGATTGTAGCGCGTGTGGTTCGCAGCGTGGTGCTAGACATCAAGACCAAAGCTTTTGTGGAAGCCGCCAAGATGCGCGGTGAAAGCAACTTTTATATTTTGAGTCGCGAGATTCTGCCAAGTGTCCTGCCAGCGTTGGTAGTCGAAGCGTCACTGCGGTTTTCCTATGCAATCTTTCTGGTGGCGACTCTGGGCTTTCTAGGGGTCGGCGTACAGCCACCCGCGCCCGATTGGGGTCTGCTGGTCGCCTCGGCTCGTAATTACGCTTCGTCTGCGCCGTGGATGCTGTTTTTCCCGTGTGCAGCGATTGGATTGCTTGTCGTTGGCGTTAACCTGATGTCCGATGGCCTCAAGAGCATCCTGCAAACATCGATCACTGGCGGGTAGCCACACGTCATCTCAGTCGCACCAATTCCGTATTTGCCTCACCCTGTTGTTTAAGGGTAAATATTTCCAGAAAATGCAGGGTCGGGCAGGCCCAACCCCTACACAATACTTCTTGAGGGGTGAGGTAGGCTTCGCCCGCTGAATGATCAAATTGGGCGGCAAGGGACAACGATTATTATGGTAGCACCTGTACTCTCGATTGAGAACGTGACGATCTCCTACCAGATCGAAAAAATCTGGGCGGATGTCGTGCGCGATGTCTCGTTGCAGATCGGCCCCGACCAGATCTATGGGTTGGTCGGTGAATCTGGTTCGGGCAAAAGCACGCTAGCGTTGGCGGCAATGCGCTATCTGGCAACCAATGGTCGCGTCAGCAGCGGCAAAATTTTGCTTGACGGTGAAAACCTACTCGACAAATCTACCCCAGAGATGGAACACATCTGGGGCATGAAGATGAATCTCGTCCCACAAGATCCGGGTGGATCGCTCAACCCATCGATTCGGATCGGGTCGCAGCTTGCCGAGATCACGCAGCACCATTACAAACTGTCGCGCCAGCAAGCATGGCAGCGCGGAATCGAATTGCTGCGCGAAGTGCGGATCGCTGATCCTGAACGTATCGTAAATCGTTACCCGCACCAGTTAAGCGGTGGGCAGCAGCAGCGCGTATTAATCGCGATGGCGCTGAGTACCGAACCGCGTGTCCTCGTGCTGGACGAACCGACTACCAATCTGGATGTTACGACTGAAGCGACGGTGCTAGACCTATTCTCCGACCTGATCCACAAACACGGCTCGGCGACGTTGTACGTAACCCATAATCTGGGCGTGGTGGCACAGTTGTGTGATCGGGTAGCGGTGCTGTACGCCGGTGAGATCATGGAAGATGCGACAGTTGCGGATTTGTTCCGGCAACCGCTGCACCCTTACACGCTCGGCCTATTGGATGCCATCCCGCGTTTGGGGCAAAGTCGTTCTGGACAAAACTTGCACTCCATCAAGGGGCAGCTTCCCTCACGTACCAATTTGCCGAAAGGCTGTGTCTTCGCGCCGCGCTGCCCCTTAGTCTTGGATCTGTGTGTGGAGGTCAAGCCGGATCTCGTTGCGGCGGGAGAAGGTCGGACGGTCAAGTGTCACCGCTGGCAAGAGATCGCCAATGGGTCGCTCCACCTGCCTACCGAAGCAAGTGTTTCGCTTCCGGTTGCGCCGCATCTAAAGCTCGACGAAACGGAACAACCGCTGCTCAATATTCGCGATGTGTCCAAGCGCTATGAGCTTGGGTCGCCACTCTTAAATCAGATTTCCAGCGCCATCAACGGCAAGCCGCCGCAAGCCGTTAAAGCCGTCGATGACATTTCGCTCAAAGCGGAGCGCGGTCAGACGATTGGCTTGGTGGGCGAGTCGGGCAGCGGCAAAACGACGCTGGCGCGGTTGGTCGTGGGGCTGATTAAGCGCGGTTCCGGCGAGATCGACCTAATGGATATTGATCTAGCGCCCAATGTCGAAGCCCGTTCAGATGACTCGCTCAAGCGATTGCAAATGGTGTTCCAGAATCCCGAAGAGTCGCTGAACCCCTACCAGACCATCGGCGAGGTATTACGTCGCCCGATGGTGACACTGCTGCACTATGATCGCGAACGGGCTGATGCGAAAGTTGCCGAACTACTGCGAGCCGTGCGGCTCCCCGAAGATTATGTAAACCGTTTTCCCAGCGAGTTAAGCGGCGGCGAAAAACAGCGGATTGCCATCGCCCGCGCCTTTGCCACCGATCCCGATCTGGTGGTGTGCGATGAGGCCGTTTCCGCGCTGGATGTGTCGGTACAAGCCTCGATCTTGAATCTGCTTTCGGAACTCAAGCAGGAGCACGACACGTCTTATCTGTTTATTTCGCACGATCTGGCAGTGGTGGCCTATCTGGCTGACGTGATCGCGGTGATGTATCTGGGGCAGCTTATGGAGATAGTGCCGCGTGACCAACTCCTTAGCCCGCCACTGCATCCCTATACCGAAGCGCTGCTGTCCGCGATCCCCGTTCCCGATCCCACTTCGACTCGTGAACGGATTCGGCTTGAAGCAGATACGCCAAGTCCGGTTAACTTGCCGACAGGCTGCCGCTTCCATACCCGCTGCCCGCGCAAGTGGGGGCCAATCTGCGAACAGCAAGAACCCCTATGGGCGGACGCTGGCAACGGTCACTTGATCCGCTGCCACTATCCGCTAGACGAACTGGCAGCCGCACAGGCGGCGTCGTTGGCGGGCATCACCGGGCAAAACCCGAAGACAGAGCAGCCATAGGAATTTTGCCAACCATGCAGGGTCGGGCAGGCTTCATCCGGTATAATGCGGCGGTCTACAACGCCACTACGGACAACGCTTGCGTTGTCCCTACACAATATCGTTTAGCTGTAGGGACAGGGCTTGCCCTGTCCGCATCTCGGTTGAGAAGGGTTCTGTTGAAATGCTGAGATACACCTTACGCCGCATCAGCTTTTTGGTGATTACCATACTTATCACCTCAATCATCATTTTCTCGATTGCCCAACTTTTACCCGGCGATGTAGCGCGTGTCATTCTAGGGCGTGAGGCGGGTGAAGAAGCTCTATCGGCACTGCGTGTCAAGTTGGGGCTGAATGATCCTGCTCCGGTGCGCTATCTCCATTGGTTGAACGACTTTGTGCATGGCGACTGGGGTCACTCCTACACGGACGACTCAGAGATCCGACCACTGGTTACGCAGCGCTTGATCAAATCGCTGTGGTTGGCGTTTGTGGCGCTGGTGATGTCTGTACCTGTCTCGATTGCGTTAGGAGTCATTGCCGGGTTAAATGCCAACAAGCCCATTGATGGCCTGATCTCGGTCACGAGTCTAGCCTTAGTCGGATTCCCAGAATTTGTCAGCGGCATCGTGCTGATTAATGTCGTGGCGTTTCAATGGCACTGGTTGCCGGCGAGTTCCTCGATCCGACCCACCGCGACTTTTCAAGACGCGCTGCCTTTTCTGATTCTGCCTGCGTTCACGGCAACGCTGGTGCTGCTCGCCTATGTCATCCGCTTGACCCGTGCAGGCGTGATCGAGGTACTCAAAAAGGCGTATGTGCGAACGGCGGTACTCAAGGGCTTACCGTGGCGGCAAGTTGTAACCAGCCACATTTTGCGAAATGCACTACTGCCCACTGTGACTGTTGTGGCGATTAGCTTTGGCTGGTTAATCAGCGGGTTAGTCGTAATCGAGAATGTGTTTGCCTATCCCGGCATAGGTCGCCTCATGATCGACGCAATTAGCCGTCGCGACCTACCCCTCATGCAAGCCATTTCGATGGTTACAGTCATTGCGTACAGCGTTCTCAACCTGCTGGCGGATCTCCTGTATGCGTACCTCAATCCGCGCATCCGACTGGAATAAGCGGGAAAGGAAGACCAAAGGGGAAGTATCTCAATTTAATCAACATCAGGTCTAATTCCTCGCTGCTTGCAGCGGGACTGTGTATTTGCCGTTGATACTCCGTAGCAAGCTACGGAGTGGTTCATTAATCTGGAGGTTTTAATGCGTCTCCTTTATGGATTCTTAGCCATTCTAACAGCCAGTCTGCTACTCGTATTAAGTTCGACTGTTCCTATTGGTTCACACGCTGAAATAGCGCCTACAAAACCCAATCAAGGGCATACTTGGATCGCATTTACATCCTATCGTGACGGCCTACGTGGGGTAATTTATGTAATGGCCCCAGACGGCAGTGATGTGCATCGTTTGACTGATGCCAGCGAAAATGATTTCCCAATTTGGTCACCAGACGGAAAAAAGATCGCGTTCGAGTCATTGAGATTTGGCTATAGCCAAATTTATGTAATGGACGCTGATGGAACAAATCAGGTTAACGTGAGCAATAACGGCCTCTATGAAGATAGTCCAAGTTGGACACCTGATGGTAAGCATATTGTCTTTGAAAGCTCAAAAGATAAATATGCAGCAGAATCGCCGCAGTTTTATGTAATGGATGCGGATGGATCGAACCGCTTCCAGATTACTGGTACCCTTCCAATTGGTGCTGCTGGTCCCGTTCTATCGCCAGATGGCAAGCAAATTGCATTTGTCTCTCATTATGGCGGATGGGCAATTTATATCATGGATTCTAATGGCAAAAATGTGCAAAAGCTGATTGATGAACAGCTTGGCCCAACGTGGTCACCAGACAGCACACTTATTGCGTCATATGGTGCCTTGGCTCATCTTTCCCAGACCATTTATGTGACGAATGTGAGAACTGGCGAAAACCAATACCTGACCGATGATTCTGTATATGCTTCCTCACCATCTTGGTCTCCAGATGGTAAGCATATTGTTTTCTCATCCTTCCAACGTCAATCGAATAAGACGCAAATTTATGTGATGAATTCGGATGGATCACAACAGATAAACATCAGCAACAATAACTTTTTTGATGATCATCCCGCTTGGTCGCCTGTAGCAGTGACTATTAGCGATTTCCCGATAGAACTTACACCTATTCCTACTCTCCTTCCCACCGCTACTGAGTCGTGTGATTGCACTGAAACTAATGCAGCACCTGATCCTCAACAGAGGAGCACATTTTTTGCTCAAGCATCAGCTATCTTGAGCACAGTTACCGCCCTAGCACGAGAAACTATGCTCACACCCACGCCTTATACTCATACTAGAGACCGTCTTGATGCAACCCAAACTGCTATCCGAGGAACTTTAGTTATCCAACGAACCAGTAGTTTTGCGACGTTTATGACAACAGCCCAAAGTACTGATCGACCCTAACGTCAATTTACTGCAATAGCTTGTAACGGCGCTTTTGTGATCTTTTACAACATTTTGACGGAGAGGTAAAAATAGTCGTACAATCTACCTCTATGAAAAGTCGCACCAGACATCCATTATTTAGCAGCGTAGGCAACAAGGGATGACAGAAGCAGCATTAGGAAACAGCGTTAGTGATAACGCCGATAGGATACCGAGTCAGGCGGCGAAGTTAGCCCGGACTTTAGGAACTTTTGTGCTGGTCTTGGTCATCATTGTGATCTTGTATCAGGGTGTGAAAGCCCTGTTTAACCTCGATGTGCTGACTCTCCCCAATCTCAGCAGTATTATCGGCACGTTGTTCGAGCCAATTCAGGAAGGCAAACCACTGCTAGGTCAGTTGTTGCTGAGTGCGGCGTTATTCACGTTGCGCGGGGCAAGTTTGGGTTTTGCCCTCGGTGCGAGTATCGGGTTTGTGCTGGCGGTCATCTTCGCCCATTCGAAGCTGTTGGAACGCGGACTGATGCCTTTCGTAGTGGCCTCGCAAACCGTGCCGATCCTCGCTATTGCGCCGATGGTTGTGGTCTGGCTCAAAGCGGGTTGGCTGTCTATCGCCGTGATCGCCGCCTACCTGACCTTCTTTCCGGTAACGATCAATACGCTGCGCGGCTTGATCTCCGTTCCGCCGACAGCCCTTGAACTGATGGACTCCTACGCAGCAACCCGCTGGCAAATCCTGATCAAGCTGCGAATCCCCCACGCGCTGCCCTATATCTTCACGGCGCTCAAGGTCGCGGCAACCGCTAGCATCGTCGGCGCGATCATTGCAGAACTGCCATCTGGTATTCAGGATGGCCTCGGCTACGCGATCCTGAACTTCGCTCAATATTACACCTCCGCGCCTGAACGGCTGTGGGCGACGAATCTTGTGGCGGCCTTGACTGGGATGGTTGCTTTTGGAGCCGTTGCCCTCGTGGAACGGTTGGTAGTCCGCTGGTCGCCTTCAGACCGTCAAGCCTAATCATCGTTAAAATCAACCATAGGTCAGGAGAGTCGCTGTGAGTACATCAGCTAATTTGGTTAATTCGGTAGAGTCCGCAGCAGCGGCTCCGGTTGCGCCGATTGTGTCGTTCAAAGGGGTTAACCGCCGCTTCAAGACAGCGGGCGGTCAGGTTGTCAATGCCCTGCACGACATTAACCTCGACATTTACCCGGCTGAGTTCGTTTCGATTATCGGGCCGTCGGGCTGCGGAAAGTCTACGTTGCTGCGAATTGCCGCCGATCTGTTGCCTCCCTCCGATGGCGAGGTCGTGGTCAACGGCAAAACGCCGAATCAGGCGCGGCTCAACCGTGAATATGGCATGGTGTTTCAGGCGGCAGTGCTATACGAGTGGCGCTCCGTCCTCAAGAATATTCAACTTCCGCTAGAGGTGATGAAGTGGCCTGCTGCCGAACGCGAGAGCCGTTCGCGGGAGATGCTCAGTATGGTGGAACTGGCAGACTTTGCCAACCACTATCCTTGGCAGCTTTCCGGCGGAATGCAGCAGCGAGTAGCCATTGCGCGGGCGTTGGCCTTCAAGCCGTCGATCTTGCTGATGGATGAGCCATTCGGGGCGCTGGACGAGATGACCCGCGAACGCATGAATATCGAACTGCTGAACATTTGGGGCAAGACCCAAACGACAGTCATCTTTATCACGCACAGCATTCAGGAAGCCGTCTATCTGTCATCGCGGATTATCGTGATGTCGGCGCGTCCGGGGCAAGTGGTCAGCGATATTCCGATCAATCTGCCGCACCCACGTGCGCCAGAAGTGCGCGATACCGAGGAATTCTTCCATTTGGTGAGCCAAGTCCGGGCAGGGTTACGCGCATGACCGCCGAACAAAGTCTGCCGCTTACGCCTGCCCAAGAAAGCGATCTGGATGCGGCTAGCGATGAAGTGTATGTCGAAGCCGCCGACGACCTGATCGGCAAAACCACCGGACTCGATCTGGCGGCACTGCTAACATTGGCGTTGATCGCGGCCTTGTTCAATGTGCTATCGCCTGCACTGCGGGCTGATTCGCCGCTGGGACAAGCGTTCACTTCCGACTCGTTGCGACGGGTCGTGACGCTTATTTTGGGCTTTCTGGCCTTGACCCTATTTGTCGGGGAAAATGCTGGACGCACAACGCAACGTTCGCCACTGCGCCTCATTGCCGGAGCAGTTCTCGCCATCTATACGCTATATGTCGCGTCGTATGTGTTTCTGGGACTAGAGATCGCAACCGATACCATTCTGCCCACGCTTATCGAGATTGCGGCATTGTTGAGCGTGATCGTACTGTGGCAGCCTTGGCGGCGGCTATCCGTCTATCAGAAGGCCGCGCCAAATCTGTTACCCGCGCTGTTGACGTTTATCAGCGTACTTGCTATCTGGGAATTTCTGATCCGGTTGTTCAATGTTCAGCAGTTCTTACTGCCGGCTCCGAGCGTGATTATCACCACGTTTCTGGCGGGCTACCCGCGCTTGGTATCGCAGGGTTGGTTTACTTTCCAGAATGCCCTGTGGGGGTTCGGGATTGGCTGTGGTGCTGGAATCCTGTTCGGGCTAATCTCGGCGCGGTTTAACAACTTTAGTAAGGCGATCTTGCCTTACGCGATTGCCGCTAACTCGATCCCGATTATCGCGTTCGCGCCCATCACGAATGCGTGGTTCGGCATCACCCACCCCGAATCGAAGATCACGATTGTCGCGATCCTGACGTTCTTCCCGGCGATGATCAATACCGTGCGCGGCCTGACTTCGGCAGAGCCTACCGCACTCGAACTGATGCGATCTCTGGCAGCTACCGAATTGGATATTTTCCGTAAAGTCCGTATTCCGGTAGCGCTGCCTTATATTTTCAATGCGCTTAAAGTGGCAACCACCTTGAGCATGATCGGTGCAATTGTGGCGGAGTATTTTGGGGGGCCGCTGTCTGGCTTAGGCGTGCAGATCTCCAGCAGCGCAGCCCTGATCCGCTTTCCGCTGGTCTGGTCACAGATTATCATGGCTTCACTGTTAGGGATCATTTTCTACTTTGTTGTGTCGCTAGCCGAACGGCTGGTTATGCCTTGGCACGTTTCGTTCCGGGCAAAAAGTGATTGACACGTTTTCGCTATCTGACCGCATATGTTTATTTAGGGGAAAGTCGAACCATGAAACGTTTAAGTATTTGTCTGCTCGTTCTCGTCGCATTGGTGTCTGCTGCCGCCATTCCCGCCGGAGTAAAGGCGCAGGACATGCCCAAGATTCGCCTGCAAAGCAAGTGGGTCGTTCAGGCACAGTTTGCGGGCTACTATGCCGCCGCTGCCAAAGGCTACTATAAGGACGCTGGTCTGGATGTAACCATTCTGCCCGGCGGCCCGGATATTGCCCCAGAGCAAGTCGTCGCCAGTGGTGGCGCGGAGTTCGGTATTGACTGGCTGCCCAGCCTGCTCAACAGCCGCGAACAGGGCGCAAAGATCGTCAATGTCGCCCAAGTCTATGCCCGCAGCGGGATGCGCGAAGTCAGCTTTACCGACAAGAACCTCACCAAAGCCGCTGACCTGAAAGGGAAGAAGGTCGGTGTATGGTTGGGTGGCAACGAGTTTGAACTGTTCGCCGCGCTGGTCAAGAACAACATCGACCCCGAAAAAGACTCAGACGTAACCATCGTCAAGCAGCCATTTGATATGACACTGCTGCTCAAGGGCGAAGTTGATGCCGCCGCTGCCATGACCTATAACGAGTATGCTCAGGTTCTGGAATCCACGAACGCCAAGACGGGCAAACTGTATCAGCCCGAAGACCTGAACGTGATCGACTTCAACGCCGAAGGCACGGGCATGTTGCAAGACGGCCTGTTCGCCAACGCCGACTTTTTGGCGAAAGCCGGCAACGAGGATGTTGCCGTTAAGTTCATCGCTGCATCGCTCAAGGGCTGGATCTACTGCCGCGATAACTATGCCGACTGCGTAAAGATTGTGCTCGATCAGGGGCCAACCCTCGGTGCAGGCCACCAGACATGGCAGATGAACGAAGTTAACAAACTGATTTGGCCTAACACCCTCGGCATTGGCATCATGGACCCGGCTGCTTTCCAGCAGACCGCCGATATTTCGCTGAAGTACAAAGTGATCACCAAAGCGCCTGACAAGGATGCTTATCGTACCGATCTAGCCGAGAAGGCTGTCAAGTCACTGACCGACGCGAAGGTCGATGTCTTTGGCAAGGACTTCGCGCCCGTCACCGTCAAGCTCTCCGAAGGTGGCAAGACCGCCGAAGTTACTGACGCTGCTATGATGGCTGCGACGATGGAAGCCACTGTCGCCAAGTAAGTTTTATCCTCACCCCTAAATCCCTTCTCTACTGCGTAGAGAGGGGACTTGCAAACCGCTTCCATACAGAAGCGGAATGGGTATTTTCAAAAATGCAGGGCCGCGCAGGCGACGGCCCCTACATCTAAACTGTATGATGTAGGGGTCGGGCCTGCCCGACCCGCCGAAATGGTCAACACCTCACCCCCTAGCCCCTCTCCGAATTCGGAGAGGGGGAATAAAACGATTTGGCAAGTCCCTCTCCGTTCGTGGAGAGGGATTTAGGGTGAGGTAAATCGGGCTAACAAATTGATACTCTGGAACGCTTCTCCATCGGTGCTACAGGCAGAATAAGGATAGCGAGACTTCTATGTTAGAGTTTGCAATTACATTTAAAGGTGACATTGATCCCAAACGTACCGTAGCCCTTTGCAAACAAGCGGAGATCGCTGGCTTCACCTACGCTTGGTTCTTCGATTCCCATGTATTGTGGCAGGAATGCTACACCACGATGGCGATGTGTATGCAAGAAACGGAACACATGCGCTTTGGGCCATGTGTCACGAATCCCGGTGTGCGCGACTGGACGGTGGCGGCGAGTACCTTCGGCACGCTCAACCGGATTAGCGGCAACCGTATGGATGTTGGCGTAGGACGCGGCGATAGTTCGCGCCGAGTCTTGGGTCGCAAACCCATGACGATTGAAACGATGGTCGAGTTTTGCGAGGCACTGCGCGTCATGGTGCGCGGTGACAAATATGATTACGAGGGGCAAGAAATCCAGTTGCCGTGGTCAGCTAGCCCGCTGCCGATCTGGATCGCCGCCTATGGCCCCAAAGCGCTTGCCAGTGCTGGCACGATTGCCGACGGCTTGATCCTTCAGCTTGCCGATCCTTGGTTGGTCAAGTGGTTCACCGATCAGGCCATTGAGGCAGGCAAAGCGGCAGGCCGCGATATGTCCAACTTCAAAGTGATGTCCGCCGCGCCCGCGTGGGTCGGGGATATGGACAAGGCACGTAACCAGACGCGCTGGTTTCCGGCGATGGTCGGCAACCATGTCGCGGATCTGGTGGAGCGTTACGGCAAGGCGGGCGGCAGCGTCCCGCAGCGGCTTACCGACTATATCGAAGGGCGCAAAGGCTACGATTATCTGCACCACGCTGATATTAACGCCGACCACTTGGGCTTTATCAAGGACGACATCATCGATAGTTTCGGCGTACTCGGTTCGCCCGAAGCGCATATCGCCAAGCTCAAGGAATTACAGGCGGCGGGCGTAACGCAGTACAACATTTACCTGATGTGCGGCGAAGAAGAACGCATCGTGGCTGAATATGCCGAACACATCATTCCGCATTTTCAGTAACGGTACACAGCCCTCACCCTAAATCCCTCTCCCGCAGGGCGAGGGACTTTCCAGACAAACGTTTGGCTCCCCTCGTCTTGTGAGGCGAGACAAAGGACATAACAAGACAAACGATCAATCAAGCCACTGAATGTTGGGGCAGATGACGGTTGACTCAAAACGCTCAAGTTGGTGCTATACTAGATTAAACTTGTAGGGAGCATTGATGATTAAGATCAATGCTCCCCTAACACATCAGCGCACAGGAGGCGCTAAGTGCTATGTCCAACTTACCCATAAATCCCACCGATGACAATAATTCGATTCCCCAATCCCCATTTGAACAGATAAAGCGTATCGATCCCGATGACAATGAGTTCTGGTCGGCACGGGATTTGATGCCGATTCTTGAATACACAAAGTGGCAGAACTTCAAAACGGTTCTCATCAAAGCACAAATTGCCTGTGAAAACAGCGGGCAGGATACTTCTGACCATTTTATCGAAGCTAGTAAAATGGTCTCTATCGGCTCCGATGCCAAACGTGAAGTCGAAGATATGCACCTTTCGCGCTACGCCTGCTATCTCGTTGTACAAAATGCTGACCCATCCAAAGAAGTGGTTGCACTCGGTCAAACCTATTTTGCCGTGCAGACTCGCCGCCAAGAAGTTGCCGATGATCTTTTGGGTGAATTATCCGAAGATGAACGTCGGTTGATCCAACGCCAGAAAGTCAAACAGCAGAATGTTGAATTGGCATCGGCGGCTAAAAAATCGGGAGTCATCACGCCGCAAGATTTCGCCGTCTTCCAGAATCATGGCTACAAGGGACTCTATAACGGGCTAACGGCTCAGGATATTCACAAGCGAAAGAAGCTCAAGAAAACCCAAAATATTCTAGATCATATGGGTAGCCTTGAATTAGCGGCTAATTTTTTCCGCAGCGCTCAAGCGGAAGAAAAATTGCGTACTCAGAATATCGAGGGCAAAGAGAATGCCAATCAAGTGCATTACGAGGCGGGTGTCATTGTGCGGCGTGCCCTTCAAGAGTTTGGCAACACCATGCCCGAAGATTTGCCAACCGCCGAGAGCATCAAGAAGCTCGAACCCGGCGAAAAGAAACGCCTGAAATAAACCAAGATCCATATCAGTGAAGGTTGATTGGCAACCATTGTTCTGACCGCCAGTAGCGCTAAAATCTGATATTGCTCCGCATTTGCGCAGCCCTCATCCGTATTCCCCAGAGGGGCAGGGTGAGGGCTAGTTAGTAAACATAGTCCGTAGAAGTTTTAATCAGGAGACCCCGATGGGAACCTTATTCAAGAATGGCACAGTCATTAACGCGGGCGACAGTTTCCCCGGTGACGTGCTGGTCGAGGGCGAGAAGATCGTCCTGATCGGTCAGTCGATCCCGGAAGCGGGACATCAAGTGATCGATGCGAAGGGCAAATATCTGATGCCCGGTGGGATCGATGTCCACACGCATCTGGAGCTACCCTTTGGCGGTACAGTCAGCAGCGACGACTTTAGCACCGGACATGAAGCGGCAGCGTTTGGCGGCACTACCACACACATTGACTTCGTGATTCAGCCCAAAGGCGGCAGCTTGCACGATGGCCTTGCCGACTGGCACCGCAAAGCCGATCCGAAAGCCCAGATCGATTATGGCTTTCACCTTGCTATCACCGATCTGCGCGACGAAGTGATGAAAGAGATCCCGTCGCTGGTCAACGATGGCGTGACCAGCCTCAAGTTGTTCATGGCCTACAAGAATGTCTTTCAGGTAGACGACAAGACGCTGTTCCGCGCCATGATGACCGCCGCCGAAAATGGCATGTTGATTATGGTTCATGCTGAAAATGGCGATGTCGTTGACGATCTCATCCATAAGTATCTGAACGAAGGCAAAACCGATCCGATCTACCATGCCTACTCGCGTCCGGCAGCGGTAGAAGGCGAAGCCACAGGTCGCGCGATTGCCTTAGCAGGTGTGGCGGGCTGTCCGCTGTACGTCGTCCACATGACCTGCGAAGACTCGATTCAGCAGTTGCGGTTGGGTCGCGCCAAGAGTCTGCCTGTCATGGGCGAAACCTGCGTCCAGTACCTATTCCTAACTGAGGACGATCTGGCGAAACCGGGCTATGAAGGCTCCAAGTTTGTCTGCTCGCCGCCCATCCGTACCGTACACGATCAGAACGTGCTGTGGCAAGCGCTGCGGGATCGGACGTTGCAAGTCGTGTCAACCGATCACTGCCCCTTCTGGTATGAAGGTGGCATAAACGGACGAATCGCGGGTAAGGAACTCGGCAAGGGCGACTTCTCTAAGATCCCCAATGGTTTGCCCGTCATCGAAGATCGCATGAAGATCATGTGGCACTATGGCGTGGGCGGCAATCACTTCGACGCGAATCGCTTCGTAGAATTGATGTGTACCAATCCTGCCAAGATCTTCGGGCTGTATCCGCGTAAAGGTACAATCGCCGTTGGTTCGGATGCCGATATTGTGGTGTGGGACCCGGAAGTTCGCGAAACGGTCAGCTACAAAACCGATCACATGAACGTCGATTACAATCTGTTTGAAGGTCAGGAGATCCAAGGTGGGCCAGCCGCCGTCTTCCTGCGCGGTCAACAGATTGTCGATGGCAAGACATGGAAAGGCCACAACGGTCAGGGGCAGTTCTTGAAGCGCAGCGCCCACGCGCCCGTATTGTAGCGTTTTACTTCACCCAACCCATAGTAAGGCAAGATAACTGAACTATCGGGAAAGTCCCTTTACTTGCAGTAGAGGGACTTAGGAGGAAAAAGCGCAAGTGAAGAGGGCAAAGAAAAATATCGGTTAGCGAGGTGCAGAATGAGCGACAACGTTCCGTTTCAGGTCAATATGAACAGCAATGAAAAACGTCCACTACCGCTAATCGTTGCCATGCAATGGAATTTTATTCTTGATAGCAGGTCGCACGATAAGGGAAGCATGTATAATATCCAAGAATGGATCAAAGGTATATCTTCCAATCAGAATCCCTCTCGTGTGTGGAGTGACTTAAAGCGTTCAAATATCATTCACGATGAACTTTACGACTCAATCGTAAAGTTCTCCGTGAAAGGGATAAATAACAAGACTTATCAAGTTGAATTTGGAACCGATGAAGTTCTGTATTTTATCGCAGCCCATCTGAGAGTAACCTCCCAAAGTGGCAAAGCCTTGGAACAGATAAAGGAGTACCTTGCTAAAGCGGGTGTCTTGGTCGACGTGCTTCGCCGCGATTCAGTTGCGCGAACAAAAGTGGCAGCGACTGGCGACCCAGAAGCATTGATAGGTGCAGCTATCGATCAATACCGCAAAGCTGGACGCGATGATCGCTGGATACAGGCGAGAATCGAGGGGGTTGTTACTCGGAAGCAATTTACCTCGGCTCTTAGTACCGCTGTACGATATGCTTCTCCCTATCTTTTTAGTACCGGCACGAATAAAATCTATAAGGGATTATGGGATCGAACCACAGCGCAATTACGTGGTGACTTGAATCTCAAACCCAAAGACAATGTACGCGATGGATTCGGTGAATTTGCACTGATTTACACACGTCTAGCAGAGAAAGTCGCCACAACCCGATTAGAAGGGGAAGATGAATATGTCTCCGAAAAGGTTGCCATGGAGATCATTCACGAAGCAGCGCGGCTCATTTATAAGCAAGCTCAGGAGACATCGCAAGCACTTGGCATTGATCTCGTTACCGAAAGACCATTACTGCAAAACCGTAACGAGTAGTTAAATAAGAGGTAGTAGAGTTTTTTATTACCTATTTTTATTAAAATAGCTTATCAAGTATACAATTCTATTGAGGTTTCTATGGTTTCACCTGCACAGGACGAGATTATCGATCTGAACAAGGAATATACGTTTTTCTCGTGGGCGGCTCAGGCCAGCGTCAACCCGATTCCGGCAACCCATGCCGAGGGGATCTATTTTTGGGATGCGGACGGCAAGCGTTACCTTGACTTCAACTCGCAGTTGATGAACGTCAATATCGGTCATGGCAATCGCAAAGTGATCGAAGCGATCAAGCAGCAGGCCGAAACGCTGACCTATATGTATCCCGGCATCGCCACCGACCCACGCGGCAAACTCGGTGAAAAACTGGCGGAGATCACCCCCGGTACGCTCAAGAAAACTTTCTTTAGCTTGAGTGGAACCGAGGCCAACGAGAGCGCTATGAAACTGGCTCGCCAATATACAGGTCGCCAGAAGATTTTGGCGCGGTATCGTTCGTTTCATGGGCAAGGGTTTGGCGCACAACAAGCGGGCGGCGATCCGCGCCGTCTGGAGAATGAGCCGGGTGTCCCTTGGATTGTGCATGTCCACGATCCATATCGCTATCGCTGCGTGTTCTGTCGCGATCTGGGGGCGTGCAATTTGATGTGCGCTGATCATATTGAGGAGATTATCCAGTACGAAGGCCCCGACAAGATCGCCGCGATCATGCTAGAAGGCTACAGCGGGTCAAGCGGCATTATCGCGCCACCCGATCCCGCCTACTGGACGCATATTCGCCAGATGTGCGACAAATACGGGATCTTGCTCATTGTAGACGAAGTGATGAGTGGCTTCGGACGGACAGGTAAATGGTTCGGCGTAGACAACTACCCCGACGCAAAGCCGGATATAATTACGATGGCAAAGGGTCTAACCTCTGGCTATGTGCCATTGGGCGCAACGATTGTCACGGACGAGATCGGGAAGTTTTTCGACGAGAAGGCAATGATGATCGGCGGGACGTATAGCGCCCATACGTTGGCTTGTGCCGCCGCGTTAGCCTGTATCGAAGTCTACCAAGAAGATGGCCTGATCGATAATTCTGCCAAAATGGGTACAGTGTTGAGTCAGGGCTTGAGCGACCTGCAAGCCGAACATCCCAGCGTGGGTGATGTGCGTGGGGTTGGGCTGTTTCAAGTATTGGAACTCGTCAAGAACCGCGACTCGCGTGCACCGCTGTCCGAGTTCAACAAGCCCCTCACTGAGCCAATGAAGAAGCTTTCGGCTTACCTGCAATCAAAGGGTATCTTTGCCTTTGTCCGCTGGAATATGTTGTTTGCCTGCCCGCCCCTGATCATCAATGAGCCGCAGTTGCAAGAAGCGCTAAGTGTTATCAACGAAGCGCTGGCGATCACCGATCAGTACGTCGAGTAGCTATCACTACTCTGTGTTCGACATAAACAGCGGCGGACTGTAACTTTACAGTCCGCCGCTTGCTTTTAGCTCTATATCAGGTGTAGGAAATAATACTGAGGCAATTAGGGCGTAGCCGCCATCGTCGCGGCAGCATCTGCCGACTTATCAAGCGTGGGCTTGCCGTTGTCAAGTTCGGGCGCACCTGCGGTAGGCGTAGTCCATGGCTTACCGTCGATATAGTCTTGCAAATTGCTGGCATCAACAACCGTTGATGGGGTCAGGATGATCTGCGGAACTGTGCCACCATTGAGGACAGTCTGCATCGCGTCGATAACGGTAACGCCCATGCGAACTGGATCAACGCCTAGTGTGGCGGTGAATTTGCCTTCCTTGAGCAGGTCAAGCGTGGGTTGGTTGCCATCAATGGCGATAGCAAAGAAATCCTTGTTGACTTTCAGACCAAGTCTCTCAGCAGCTATCGCAGCACCAATCGCCATTTCGTCGCTGTTGCCGTAGAACACGTCAATGTCGGGGGTCTTCTGAAGGGCGGCAGTGGCGACACTCGCGCCCTTCTCACGCAGCCAATCCGCCGCTTGTTCACCGACTACCATAACGTCCGGGCAGGTTTCTGCCAACCCAGCCTTGTACCCTTGAGTACGACGGTGTGAGAAGATGCTATCAGCGCCCAGCAGAATGAAGACCTTGCCAGTCGCCTTTTCTACCGTAGTTTTGTACTGCTTCGCCAATAACCCGCAGGTGTAGATACCCAGCTTCTCAGCGCCACCCCACTGATCATAACCAATATAGGCCGCCACTTTGCCGTCGGAAATGGGGGTAATAAAGTTGTGCAGGAAAATCGGAATATTCTTGGCATTGGCGGCCTTTACGCCTTCAATCATGGGTTCAATGGTGATTGGATTAACGCTGATCGCATCAATGCCCTTATCCAGTTCTTTTTTAACCAGCGTTACCTGACCAGCAATATCGCCTTCGCTGGCGACGGCCTGAATACTGATCGCCCAGCCCAGCTTATCCGCTTCAGACTGCGCCCCGTCAGCCATTGCCACATGGAAGGGGCTGGTGAACGCCGGCGGCACAAAACTAACCTTGCGGGTTTTGCCCATCGCGGCGGTGGCAGCCATTGTAGCTGGAAGGGTGGCCTGCGCGGCCTGCGATGGCTGTGCCTTGGAAGCGGCAAAGGCCATCAACACAAGCAGAGAACAGAGCGCGAGTAGTCCGATTTTACGTTGCATAAGCGACTCTCCTTTACCAGAAACTGACCCAATTCCAACGACCGTTTCCAAAATTTAACCGCGATTACGCCGACGCGCCATAACAATTGCGACTGCCAGTACGCTGACTACGGCAATTTGAGTGAAGTTTGTTAAAGGAAGGTAGAGTCGGGGAAGCCCAGACGGGGAGCAGTTTTGGAGTACGCTTGTGCTTTGCCGCCTGTCCATCGGCAAAAAAAGACTACGCCCCACCATAGCGGCAGGGCGTAGTTGTCTCGGTTAATCAACTTATCAGTTCAACAGAGTCATCTGTTAAACGAGTTCGTCGGTCTAACGGAAACCTTTCTCGATCAGGGGAGCAATGTCAGCAACATTGGCTGGCGTGACTTCACCCACACCCGTGTCCTGATGCAGACCGGGGATCTTGTACATCTTCGTCAACCAGATCTGCTGGACTGGGTCCCAACCTTGCAGGTATAGCACTTGGTCAAAGCTGGCGACAATGTAGCCGTCCTTGATACCCTGAATGACATCCGAACCAAGGTCGATACCACCGACGACCACATCACCGGGTTTCTTGCCAGCATCCTTGAGGATCTTGGGCAGGATGGCGGTGAGCTGACCGTGCTGTGTACCAATAGCCTTGAGGTCAGGATGAGCCGCTAGATAGGCCGTAATGACCGGGATACCCTTGGTCGCGTCCGAGTCAATATCCTGTGTTACGTCGAGCTTTTCAACATTGCCCTTGCCGAGAGTCTTTTCCAGCGCGTCAAAGACACCCTGTGAACTCTTGCTGCGGCCTTCCTGATGGAAGATGTCCCAGACGAGGGCTTTGTCGCCAGCCTTGAGCTTGCCCGATGTAACCATGGCTTCTCCGGTCAGAAAACCACCGGCGTACAGGTCGGCACCAGCATAGCCGAAGCCCTGAGCCTTGTATTTGGCTTCAAGGTTGGGCAGCGGGTTGTTACCGCTGGTCACAATGATGCCTGCGGCTTCGGCTTCGTCAACCAATGGCCCCATCGCGTCTTCACCGGGGTGACCCATGATGACGATGCCATCGGGTTTGGCAGCAATGGCTTCCTTGAACTGGTCGATCATCTTCTTGGAGTCCCAGCTTGCGTACTGCTCATGCAGTTCGATGCCGAGGGCTTTGGCGGCGGCTTCGGCACCGGTGGTGCGAGCCAACACCGAGGCAATACCCTTATCGCCGCCCATTTGCATGTAGACAACGATAGGTTTATCTTGAGCTTTGGTGGCGTGCATCGGGGCAATCGCCAGTGCGAATGCACATACTAATACTAAGACTACAATAGTCGAGATACGTTTCATTTTCTGTCTCCTTGATCGAATGAATAAGTTTCTTTCTTTACCGAATTTTCTGGCAAGATATTCATGTCTAATTGCAGTAAACGTCCTCCTTTTAGCTAAGGCACATCTGACTAACAAACGGCTGCCGATCCATCACTCGATCAGTGATCTAATCCATCGGGAGCCGTGTTGTCGCTCTGTAAGCGTTCCCCATCGGGGATCACTTGCGTGGGTACGCCCCAGTGACGAAACCGGGTTGAAAGCGCTCGCATATTGCCTGTACCCATTAACGCATTGAAAACGATGACAATGCCCATCACAAGACCTTCTACCACCTGAACCCAATAGCCACTAATCGTGGTGGCAACGACTCCAGCAGCGAGGGAACCAATGATGAATGCTCCGAAAAGCGTGCCGAAGATGGAGCCTGCGCCCCCGGCAATAGAGGTTCCGCCGATAAAGACCGAGGCCATCGCGGGCAGCAGAAAGTTCCCCTGATCCGGGTAGAACACGCCAATATCGAGCGTGAGGATGATTCCGGCAAAAGCTGAGATAATCCCTTGTAGTGCAAAAAGTCGGATGCGTGTCGCTTCGACATTCACCCCCATCACCTGCGCGACGTTGGCATTGTCACCAATAAACATAACGCCTTCGCCGAACTTGTGTCGGTTCAGGATAAACCACAGGAAAATCGCTAGCCCCAGCGCCCAAAACGCTTGGATAGGCACCATACCAAAGAGCCGCCCGACAAAAATTTCGTGAAAGAAACTGTCGCGGCTGTCTTTGAGTGTCACCTGCAACCCACCCGCCAGCAGGATCGAGATGCCGTACCAGAAAAAATTGGCGGCGAGAGTCGCCATGATCGAAGGAACTCGGATACGGGCGACCATGATACCGTTGACAACGCCGACTAACGCCCCCGCCGCCAGCGCCAAGATGATGCCAAGTAGAGCACCGTAGACTGGCCCGTAGCTTTTCCAGCCCCACGACAGAGCGAAGCCCGAAAGGGATACTACGGCGGGGAAGCTCAAGTCGATCTCCCCGGCGGTAATGACGAGTGTTAGCCCTAACGCGGCGATGAGCGTCGGTGGAATCGTTTCGAGGAACGACATATAGATCAATGGGCGGGTGAAAACCGTTGGAGCCGCGATAATCAAGACGATATATAAAAGAACTAGGATAAGGGCGATAGCCAACCCTTCGAACCTATTCATCAGTTTGATAAGTGACCTGATAGTTTTCATGATCTATTTTTTGTCTTTCAGGCCGTGCGCGTAGTCGAGTAAGAATTCATCGAGTGCCTTCAAACTAATATCTTTCTTCTGAATGTTGCCGCCGATCTCGCCACGATCCAGAATAATGAAGCGATCCGCAACCTCGTATACATCGGTCATACTGTGCGAGATATAGATACCAGCCTTGCCACCGTCCTTGATCTTGTGGACAAAGTTGATGACCTTCGCTACCTCTTTGAGAGATAGGGCAACCGTTGGCTCATCAAGGATGATCAAGTCTGCCTCAAAGTACATCGCCCGCCCAATGGCGATACCCTGACGTTCACCGCCCGACAGTTGGCTCACATTCGAGTCCACCGTGATGCCTTTGCTACGGAAGCCGATGGTATTGAGCATGATCTCGCGGGCAATCTCTTTTTCTTTCTTGACATCGATAAAGCCAAAGCGATTGACTATCTCTCGCCCGATGAAGAAATTCCGCCACAACACCTGCTTCTCACCGAGCGACTTATCTTGATAGACCGTCTCGATACCGTGTGCGTGGGCGCTCTTGACGTTATAGCGGCGCGGGTCAATTTTGCGGCCTGCCACGTATAGGTCACCATTGGTGGGCGGAAACACCCCCGTCAGGATCTTGACCATGGTTGACTTACCAGCGCCGTTATCGCCGATAAGCCCGACGATCTCATTGCGACCCACTTCCATATTGATGTTGTTTAGCGCATGGGCAAGGCCAAAATACTTATTGATATTGACCATCCGCAGCGCATAATCGACAGGCTCCTGAACCGCGTTTTTAACCACTGGAGCGTCTCCTTATAAGTAGGGTAAGGTTATTTTGCACGAATAATGCGGCTGACTCAGGCAACAGGCCGTAATATAGTCGTTTTAGAAATAATGCCTAAAAATTTACCGGTTTTGTGAGCGCCTGTCCCTCGTAGTCTCTCAATATTTTTGGTGCTACTGTGTACCGTTCCTCTCCATCCCAATTTCCTATAGCTTACCTCGCCCACTAGAGCAAGTCGAAAGGCACCCTACTACGGACAACCTTATCTCACCCGAAATCCTGTCCACCAGTAATTGAGGGACATAGGGGGCCTTACCATGTCACTTTGTAAAGGCGGATATTTCCAATTATGCCGGGTCGGGCCTGCCCGACCCCTACACCAACTCATCTATTGTAGGAGCCGCCTGCGCGGCCCGGCCTTTTGTTAAATACCTACCCTTAAAAGGGCTAGAAGTGAGGATACCACCTTACAGCCCCACTGCTTATTTGTGGTAATACACTGACCAGTCCATATACTTCGAGAGCGCTTCGTTCAGGATCGGCGCAACCTTTGTCTGGTTGATCGAGACATGGTGCTCATAACCGTTCTCGCAGATATGGGCGAGCAGTTCTTGGAAACGTGGAATCTTGACGACTCCGTAACCGCCAAACGTTTCGAGCGGATCGTCGGTGAACTGACCCTCGCCAATGTAGGTAGTGATGTGTCCGGCAAATTCATCGGTGGAGACACGCAGGAAGGTGAACGGATTCTCGCGCACGCGCCCGACAATTGTGCCGTAGGTGTTCTCGCGTCCGACAGTTCCCGCGATGATTGCCTGATAGTCCATTACTGGAATTTCGTCAACAAAAATGTCTTTGGGCAGGTTCGAGCAGTGGAACACAACGGCCTTGTCAGGATCTTCGCCGTAGTTGTTGTTCCAATCGACCAGCGCACTGGGCTTGCCAGAAGCCAGTTGCAGCGCCAACATGGCGACTACGCCGACCACATCTGTTTCGCAGGCCGAAGGGGTCAGGCCATTGCTTGCCATGCTCATCAGCGTGCAAGGCACGACTCCGAAGTATTCTTCCATTGAAGTCCAGCACTGAATAGCGGTTGCATCCAACGCATTGTCGGCTTGCCATCTGTCCAGCACCACGCCGAACTTCGACATTTTATTGAGGGCTTCGTCGGGGATCTGCTTGGCATCGGCGTAACGCTCGATTGCCTTACGCTTGTTGACCACGATTTCATCGTTATCGCCCAGCCGAGCGATCTGCCCGAACGCCTCGGAAAGGTCAAGGGTCGTAACGCTGATCCCGGAGCGTTCCAGCAGTTTTTCGCTGTACCGCACCGTGTTAAAGTTGGTTGGGCGTGCGCCGAGTGCGCCGACCCGTGCCTGACGCAGACCGCGTACTACCCGACAAACCCCGGCGAAGTTCTTGAGGTCGGTGGCGAAGGCAGCGCTGTTAGGGTCCATCGTGTGCAATGAAGTCAGGCTATACTTGATATTGTACTGGCGCAGGTTGTTGCAAGCGCTCATCTTGCTGCAAAAACTGTCGCGGCGATCCTCCAAACTCATACGGATTGGATCGTCGGGGAAGGCATGGATCAGGACTGGCACATTGAGATCGGCAAAGCGCAAGGCATTGGCGATGGCGCGTTCGTCGCCAAAGTTGGGCAGCGTTACCAGAATGCCATCGATCTCATCGCGATGTTGGCGGAATAGTTCCGCGCAAAGCTGCGACTCTTTCAGCGATTCGATTGCGCCGTGATCCGTCGCGTTCGCATCGGTGATGATCGCCCTAATCCCGGCTTTGGCGAGTACCTGCAAGATTCTCTCACGCCCTTCGGATGCGAGATGGTGCGGGAAGAACCCGCGATTGCCGACGATCACACCCAACGTGACCGGACGAGAAAGGGGTGACCTGACCGACAAAGGTTGTGCGGCAGGGCTGGTAATATCAGCCATTTCTTTTTTGCTCCTGAGATAAACTTAATACCCGAACTATACTAAAACTTTCCAACGGTTCAGACTAGCACTTGAAGTCCCCAGACACATTACTGTGCCGAAGATCCTGTTTGCAGAAACGTTTTGGCCTGCTGGACATGGGCTTGATCATGGTCAACGATACTGCCCCGGATAAAATCCCCTAGTGTCGTTGCGCCCAATCGAGCATGAGTGCAAGCCATTTGTAGCTGTGCCTCGCTGAGACTAGCCAGCAGTCTCATGATCACAGTGTGGCTATCGAGCAACTGCTGTTTAAGCTGGTCACGCGAAAGTTGAAAGCGCTGCGCGTCGATGATTGCTTCGACCCGCTGCTCATTATCCAATGTGCGCCCGACAATCGTCCCCGGCGTTGTAATAAGAGTCTCGGCCTGTCGCGCAAAATAGGGGCGGGCTTCGGTTAAATGGGCCAGCATAACCGCCAACGACCAATTTTCCTCGCCGTGCGGTTGGTGCAGTGTCGCCTCGTCGACTCTATCGAGCATTTGCACAAGTTCGCCCTGAGATTGGCGGAGCGACTCGCGCATCTGGTTCAATGTACTCTCAGAAATCATTATTAGTATTCCCTAACAGACTTAGCACATCTGGCGAAACTCATTGTCCGTAAACGTGAGTATAGCGATGGTGCAACTTGGCGATGTTTTCCTTCGAGATGGGCAGCGGGACACCCATCTGCATCGCCGTCCACACGGTTGCTGCGTTATCTTCCGTCATCACAGCGGCTTTCACGGCGGCTTCTGCGTCTGCGCCAATCGTGAATACACCATGACTTTGCAGCAGCACTGCTGGACTGGTTGACCCTGCTAGACAGTCTACCACAACTTGCCCGATCTCCTCACCACCGATGAGCGCAAAGCCGCCGCACGGAATATCGCCACCGAACTCATCCGCCATCGCCGTTAACACGCATGGGATCGGTTGACCCAGTGTGGCAAAAGCCGTCGCATAACGCGAGTGGGTATGGACAATGCCAAACACATCGGAACGCTGGCGATAAATATAGCAGTGTGACGCGGTATCTGACGAAGGCTTGTGATCCGCCTCCACCACCTGACCGTCCACATCGACCACCACCATATTGTCGGGTCGCAAATCCTTGAACTGGATGCCGCTGGGCTTGATCACGACCAAACCGCTTTCCGGGTCGCGGGCGCTGACATTGCCCGAAGTCCAAGCGACAAGGTGATTGTCTGGTAACGCAGCGTGCAGTTCACAGACTTCTTCACGTAACCGTCGCAAAATCATACTGCTTCCCCCTCGCGTATCTCAAGTTTAATATGCTTGAGCCGCTTCATGACATCGTTTGCGCCCCGTCCAAAATAGTCGTAGAGCGTCTTATATTCAGCGTACAACAGATCGTAAATCTTCTGATTGTCAGTGATAGGCTGGATCACCTCATCCTTGAGCTTACCCATTTTCGCTGCTGCTGCACCGATATTCGGGTAGATCCCGGCGGCAACTGCCGCGTGCATGGCTGAACCAAGGGCAGGCGCTTGATTGGAACCCGCCAGATAGATCGGTTTGCCTGTCACATCGGCGTAGATTTGGGTCAGCAAGCGATTCTTTTCGGGCAGCCCACCCGCCAACACGAGTTCATTGATGGCTATGCCGCGTTGTTCAAAAGCTTCGATAATCGTGCGCGTGCCATAGGCTGTCGCTTCGATCATCGCCCGATAAATTTCTGGGGCGCGAGTCGCCAGTGTCGCACCGATCAGCAATCCGGTCAAGTCGGCATCCACCAGCGTCGAACGGTTGCCGTTCCACCAGTCGAGCGCCAGCAATCCCGATTCGCCAGGGCGCTGTTTGGCGGCTTCCGTTTCCAGATACTTGTGCAGATCCACGCCTGCCGCTTTCGCCGCGTCGTGATATTCGGGCGGCACGGCGTTTTCCACGAACCACGCGAAAATATCACCGACACCGCTTTGGCCCGCTTCGTAACCGGAAAAGCCCGGAATAATGCCATCAGGGACGACTCCGCACATGCCTTCTACCGTATGCACAGCCGTATCGAGCAGCATATGGCACGTCGAAGTTCCCATAATCATGACCATGCGCCCCGGTTCCGTCACCTTGACGGCGGGGACAGTCACATGAGCGTCAACATTGGCGACGGCAACCGGAATACCAGTGGGGAGGCCAGTCCACTGGGCCGCTTGTTCAGTCAAGCCCCCCGCCCGATCTCCCAATTGGGCGAACGTGCGGCTCATGCGGGTATCGACCACGTCGGCAAAACGCGGATCAAGCGCCGCGAAATAATCATTCGATGGAAAGTGCGTATCCTGCACCATCGCTTTGTAGCCCGCTGTGCAGGCGTTGCGAGTCTCGACTCCCGTTAGCTGCCAGATTACCCAGTCGGTAGCCTCGATGAGTCTATCGGCGGCGGCGTAGACATCTGGTGCTTCTTGGAGAATCTGAAGGGCTTTGCTGAAGAACCATTCAGACGAGATCTTGCCACCGTAGCGCTGCAACCAGCCCTCGCTGCGTTGGCGTGCCGTCTGGTTGATCTGATCGGCTTGTGGTTGGGCGGCATGGTGCTTCCAGAGCTTGACCCATGAATGCGGATTGCTGCGCCATTGGTCGGTGAAGCAGAGTGGCGTGCCGTCGCGCTGGGTGGGCAGCATCGTGCAAGCCGTGAAGTCAATGGCGATACCAGCTACTTCTTCGGGCTTGACTCCGCTTTGCTTGAGGACAGCGGGAATCGTATGCTTGAGCACATCGATATAATCTTGTGGGTCTTGCAAGGCCCAGTCGGGTGGCAGGGGTTGGCTGCTTCCCGGCAGATGTTCGTCAATTACACCGTTAGCATAGGGATACACGGCTGTGGCGACTTCGCGACCATCACGGGTGTCAACCAACAATGCACGCCCCGATTCGGTTCCGTAATCGATACCAATTGTATACATAAAAATTTTCCGTCCTGTTTTTTGAAGCTATTTTCCAGTTTTTGTGGAATTTGCGCCACTATTGGCAACCCTAATTATCAATATTCGACTAATTTGTGAGCGCTCACAAATGAATCTACCACACCTATAATAGCGTGTCAACGATAATTAGGACATGGGTAGGACAAACTTAGCAAAATCATTCTTACCCTAGTGCCTCGCCCACATCGACGAGGGGTCGAGAGGTTTTCAACAGTAGGTTTTTGATTATTTCGGCGGGCGCGGCAAGCCTCGCCCCGGCATTGTTGGCACTACCTACCCATGAAAGCGGTTGAGTGCGGTACATTCACTGATCTACCAGACGTTGCAGGTCGTCCGTTTATGACTCAAAGGCTGGATTTATAGTCTATCCAGCCCGCACAATTCAGAATAATGTCGATTAGGCCAGAACTGGCATAGCCATTGGTTCACGGGTGGTCATTTTCATACGAAGACCGTTCTTCACCCGCAGCGACATCAACACATCAATTTCGACCTGTTGATTGGGAGCCAAGGTGAGACGTACACGCTGTGCCATCGTCGCTAAGAGCAAGGTCGCTTCCATTAGGGCAAACTGTTGACCGATACAGACGCGAGCGCCACCCCCAAACGGGAAATAGGCGAAACGCGGGATTTTCTTTTCGTTTTCTTCGGTGAAGCGTTCCGGGTCAAATTTATCCGGCTTCTCAAAAAAACGAGGGTCACGCTGCATTGTGTAGGGGCTGAACAGGATCAGACTGCCTTTTTTGATCTTGTAGTCACCGATCATCACGTCCTCAATCGGTTCGCGGCCTGTGCTCCACGCCGGGGGGTAGAGTCGCAGCGTCTCTTTGATTATCATCGTTGTATAAGCCAAGTTCGGCAGGTCTTGCATGGTAGGGGCGCGACCATTAAGTACGGTGTTTAGTTCGTCGATTAGTTTGGCTTCGATCTCTGGATGCTGTGACAGCACATACCAAGCCCACGTCAGCGTATTGGCAGCGGTCTCATGCCCCGCCAGAAACAGCGTCATCGCCTCATCGCGCACCTGCTTGTCGGTCATGTGTCCACCGTCGTCGTCATCGGCAGCGATAAGCAGCATCGACAGCAGATCGCCCTTGTCTTCCCGCGAAGCACGCCGTTCGTTGATAATCTCCATGATCAGATCGTCCAGCACCTTGATGGCGTGGTCGGCCCGTCGGTTCAACGCACTGGGTACCCACTCAGGCATGGGGATAGTTGCACTGAACGTCTTCAACACGATCTCTTGCAAGGTGGTCAGCGCCTGCCAGACATTGTTAGCCGAATCGGACACATCGGTATCGAACATCGTGCGGGCGATAATGGTTAGCGTGAGCTTCATCATCTCCTGATCGATGTCGTATTCTGCGCCATTTTGCCAGCGGTTGAGCATCGTTTGCGTATAGTCAACCATTACCTGAGCATAGGCTTCGATGCGCTTATGGTGAAAAGCCGGCTGTACCAACTTGCGCTGCCGTTTCCAGAATTCGCCATCGCTGACCAATAGGCCATTGCCTAGAAAACGCCCCATACCGCGTTTGGCTAGCGCCGTTTTATGGAAGTGCGCCGCTTGTGTAACGAGCACTTCATGCACATAGTCGGGATGGTTGATCGAATAAATATGGACTGGTCCTTGTCGGATATAGGAAATATCACCATAGTCGTGCGCCAGCGAAGTGAAAAATTTTAAGGTGTCTTTTCGTCCCCACATCATCGAAAAAATCGATCCCACGAGTGTAGTCTTCGGGCCGGGCGGTAGTACCACTCGCGTTATCGGCAACTTAGACATTTTCACCTCATCAGTGCTGTATTAGTGCAATATGATTAGTTTATGCTTAATTCATGCAATGTCAACTTTACAAAATTCATTTTCGGCAATATTGTGAGATCTTTGTAATGCCTATCATTAGTTTAAGAAAGTAGGCTAAATGGTTTCTTTACGATATGCCATTCCTATGACTCGTAAGCAACCTTGCACCACTCCTCACTGAGAACCCAATATAAACCCCTATTTTTGAGGGCATCTCGCCCGCAAAATCTCACTAGGCTTGAGTCTGTTCCATGAGCAATCATTTTTTTACCCATTGGTATTGGTCACTTAGGACAATGCACGCATCCTTGCCAATAACCCACACACTGGAGAATAACGATGTCTGCCATTCCCTCTGTTCCTTTAGCCGCGCCCGATGGTGTGATGCACCACATAAATATATTTCTTGATAAATATGTGCTGCCTTACCCGGTACGCTTCCTAACCAACCGAGTCACGATTTTGGCGACCCTGCTGCTGCTTATTCCGCTGATCATGTTTGCCGATAACACGGCGTTTGGCTTTGCAGCCAATGGCTATCTCAATGTTATGTCGGTGGTGGTGAGCAGCACCGTTTTATTGTATTCAACGATTGGCGAAACACGCAGCCGAATCGCGAGCCGTCGGCGTGAGGAGATCGCCAGAGCGCATGAAGCACGTAATGACGCACGCTCTCAGGCCGACCACGAAGCTATCCAGCAGATCCACGACCACCTCAACGAAATTCATCGTGAGGTGCTGCAAAATATGAGTGTGTCGCTAGATTCTATTCAAACGATGCTGATTATGCGGATGGAAAAAATGCAGGACGCGGATCGCGAACTGGCGCGGGAAGCCCATGAAGCGATGATCAGAAGTGCCGACGCGCATCGGCAGGAGCTAGCCGATCTGGCGCGAGTCGTAGCCGCGCTCCATATTCAGCTTAACGGGTTGGATGAACCATTGGACGATCAAAACGGGTAGCCCACAAAAGCCATACTTGCCTTGCCCGAATTCACGTTAATGCAGTCATAGACTTGGGGGCGTGGTATATTTTGCCCTCTATTGTTATCGAGGGATATGCACATGGACTTTGAAACGCTTTATCAAGATCTAGCGCACGGCGCGGAAATAATCCGCGCACTCGTCATGGGTATCACGCAGGCCGAGGCACAGGTCAAGCCAACGCCTGAGTCATGGTCGATCCTTGAGGTTGTCTGTCATCTAGTCGATGAGGAACGCGATGACTTTCGACTGCGCGTCGATCTCACGCTGAACCGTCCCGGCGAGGAATGGCCTCCGATTCATCCAGACGCTTGGGTCACAGAACGGAAGTACAACGAGCGCGATCTTGAGCAATCACTAAACGACTTTCTGGCAGAGCGTGCTAAATCATTAGTCTTCCTGAAGGGTCTGGAATCGGCAAATTGGAATGCCAGCCATATATCGCCCTATGGTGAAAGGAAAGCTGGCGACCTGCTGGGTTCTTGGGTGGCGCATGACAATCTGCACATGCGCCAGCTTGTCGAGCTAAGACGGGTCGGGGTAGAAAAAATCACCGTGCCTTACGATATTCGCTATGCCGGTGAGTGGTGAGTTAGCGGTCTACGGACAAGATTCTCGCTGGCTGGGCAAACATACTTACCGCGGGTGTAACTGCTTAGCCCCATAGCAGGTAAACCTGATGTAGAAAATGACTTGACCTCAAGCGATAGGGATGGATAATGGTGGCTATGAAACCTACAAAGTTAGCCACACATGATGAAATAGACGCTGCCTGCGAGCAGGGGAAAGTGGCAGTACAAGCGCTGTTTGAGAGACAAACAGGAATAATCCGTGATTTGGAAGCGCGGCTCCAAAAAATGGAAGATCAAATCGCCAAGAACAGCCAAAACAGCAGCAAACCGCCATCGAGCGATGGCTTTGAAAAACGAGTACCAAAGAGTAGACGAGAGCGAAGTGGCAAACCAAGCGGCGGGCAGGTGGGGCATATTGGGTATCGATTAGAGCCAGAGGCTAGCCCTTGCCATATCAAAGTATATCCAGTCATTGAATGCCAAAACTGTCATACGAATTTGACTGAGGTTGAGGTGACTAAAGTTGAAAAGCGGCAAGTGTTTGACTTGCCAGAAGTGGCGTTGGAGGTGACCGAACATCAAGCTGAGATGAAGCGGTGTCCGGTGTGTGGACAGGCTACTCATGCCGAATTTCCGGCGGAAGTGAGCCAACCGACGCAGTACGGGCCGCGTTTTCGGGCGCAGATGGTATTCTTCAATGTGTACCACTTTATTCCGCTGGAACGCACTGCTGAAATCATGAGCGAATTGTATCAACAACCTGTTTCCGACGGGACAGTGTATGCGGCCGCAAGTGAGGTTGCGGAACAGGTCGCATCGAGTAATGAACTGGTCAAAGTATTCTTGACAGAGACGGAAGCCCCCGTCCACTTTGACGAGACGGGCGCTCGTGTGAACGGCAAGTTGGTGTGGCTGCACTCGGCCAGTACCGAACAGGTCACGTACTATGAAATCCATCCGAAACGCGGTGGGGACGCGACAGAGGCCATTGGGATACTGCCCAAGCGAACGGGTTGGAGTATTCATGATGCGTGGCTGCCATACCTGACCTATCTGGCTGCCAAACACGGCTTATGCAATGCCCATCTGGTGAGGGAACTGATATTTCTCATTGAGCGCCAGGCGCAAGCATGGGCAACGGATTTTCTCGATTTGCTGCTTAATATGAAGGAAAAGGTCGATGAGGCCAAAAGTCAAGGCCAATCAACCCTATCTAAACTGCAACTGGCCGCTTTCGAGCAGTGTTACAATTTGATTATCGAAGACGGCGTACAAGCCAATCCCCCGCCAGTCCGACGACCCAATCAGCGCGGGCGGCTTAAACAATCCCCTGCCCGTAATTTGCTAGATCGGCTTATCAGTCATAAAGACAAAGTATTGGCTTTTCTGTATGATTTTTCGGTACCTTTTGACAACAACTTGGCTGAACGCGATATTCGCATGGTCAAGGTACAACAAAAGGTATCTGGTGGATTTCGCAGTATCAATGGTGCGAACGCCTTTTGCCAAATCAGAAGCTACATCTCGACGGCTCGCAAGAATGGTCAGTGTGTCCTAGATGTGCTATTTCATGCGTTAAGAGGTACTCCCTATTTGCCCGCTTTCATCCCGGTTCAGGCAACTGAGTAGACACTCAGTTTAGGGATAAGGATCAGCATAAAGAGGCTCAAGTCACGTCCAGCATGTTGACGATAAAGCAAAAGTTTCAGAAAGTCTATACCAATCGTATCTGGCGGTACGGCACATTTTTAGCGATTATCGCCATAATCCTGTTTTATGTGGGTATCTCATTACAGCAATATTTTCAGACGGAAACACCCTGCACCGAAGCACTGCGTGCTGACCTTGCCCGATATCCATATCGCATTGCTTTGGGTAACGTTATTATGGATGCTGATGGCTCACATGCGGAACCGTTGAAGGGTAATATCGTATACAACAATTCGTTTAACCAGAATCCATCTCCCAACGGACAACATGTCGCTTTTCTTCGCACTGACGATTATGCGCCAGTCACTCAAACACGCCCGCCCCAGTATGTTCTTGTAACGGATTTTTCTTGGTCTCCATCAGGAGACCAGATAGCTTTTGGTACACATGGTTCGGACGGGTATCCCGATATTGGTAGTGCGGCAGCCGAAATCTATACAGCAAATTTTGACGGTGCAAATGTTAAGCGCATTTATTTCTTCTTGCAATCTGCAAACCCTGACCGGGGTTCCTTCGACAGTACACATAGGCCAGCATGGTCACCTGATGGACATTACATCGCCTTTTTTCTTGAGAAATATCACGCAGGAAAATATCTTATGATTGTTCAAACAGATGGCTCGGCTGCCTGCGTAGTCACTCCAGTGGATACTTATGATCATGACCCAATTTGGACGCCGAGCCAATAGGTCAGTTTGGCTGAGTTGTTACCCGCGGGTAAGACATTGCGCCCGAACCGAACGCCGCTACCGAAGGTAAAGCGCAACGGCGGCTCTAAACTTCCCAAAACCTGCCCGTTTAAGCTAGAATGCGCTGATAAGATCAATTTCACGATAGCGAATGGACAGGAATTTATGCTGCGACAAGCTAGCCACAAACGCATATCGGTTTTGCTATTATTCTGTCTGCTTATTTGTCTGCTGCTGTTAGGTTCTGCACACTGGACTCAGGCGCAAGGTGACGACAATCAGAAGAAATTCGTCAACGCGGCAGATCCGGCCTTTTATTACTTTGGGCGGGTAGAACGCCGTGACAGTAGCTTATGGACGTGGCCCGGTACGGGGTTGCGGGTTGCCTACAGTGGTAGCCCACATGTGACCCTGCGCTTCTTTGCCGATGATTTCTGGGAAACCTCATCAAAGGGCATGGCGAAGGCGATTTGGTATCGGGTGGATCGTGGCACTTGGCGACGGTTGCCAGTGGGCGCTGGCACAACCAGCGATCTGCCGCTGGTCGTTCCCGGTGACAGCAACACCCATACACTGGATGTTGTCAAAGCCAGCGAAGGACGCTTGTTTTTCAACGGCATTTTGCTAGAGAAGTTCGGTACGCTCCAGCCAGCAGGCGTGCCACCTCACAAAATCGAGATCGTTGGCGATTCGATCTCGGCAGGCTTCAGGATTTATGGGCTGGCTTCCTACGAAGTGTGGGAAGACCACGATGCCAAAGCCAGCTATGGTTGGCTGGCAGGCGATCAGCTTAACGCGGAAGTCCGGTTGATCGCGATTACGGGGTTGGGGTTGGTTCACAACTTCGGCTTGGGGCCGGGGCAGACCAAAACCATCCCTGCCTACTATCCGTTTATAGACCGCGAAGGGAATAACGGGAACAATTGGGCAGCATGGCAGCCCGAAGTGATCGTGGTCAATGTGGGAACGAACGATATGACCCCACCCGGCAATACGCCCGCCGATCAATTTCAGGGAGCGTACATCAATTTGCTGGCAGAGGTACGCCAGTTTAATCCCGGCGCGGCGATTGTGGCGCTGCAACCTTTTGGGTTAGACAGCGGCGCACAGCGGGTCTACCCGAAGGAGATCGCGGCGGCAGTAGCGGCGCGGCGTGCGGCTGGCGACAAGCGCGTGATTTATGTGGATACGCTCGGTTGGCTGAGCAGTTCAGATTTTAACGATGGCGTACACCCCAACGCACGTGGACACGCCAGAGCCGCCAGTCACCTTGCCAGCGTTATCCGGCGACTGCCCGCCGCGCCGAATCCACTCCCCGGTTCGTAATATAGTCCTCACCTTTATACGATGACGGCGTAAAATGGGAGCGCAAGGCACGTAAGCGATTACTGTCGGCGCTCCCAAAAGAATACTGAATCGTAGTCACTGCTCGAATCGACCAATTGCCACGCAGTGTCACTTTCGGGCGGTTTTGCCAAACAAGTATCATCCACGCCATATCCAGCCCGTTCAGTCACCCAGCCAATCACCCCATTGGCATTAATCTTGACCCAATGTGTCTTCCAGCCTAGCACATGATACGCCTCGTCACTGGGTTGCAATACAGTTAGCACCGGGTATTGCAACCCAGAACCGCTGCGTAGATTATAAGCTGCTGAATAGTATCCTGTTCCAAAGGCAAATCGGCAACCCGCCACAACAACCGGATGCGGCGCATCATCACGTAGCGCACCATTGATGCTTACGTATACAATACTCCTGTCTAAAACTAGCCCTGTAACCGTCACATTCTCGCCTTGTGAAGATATAAACGGGGTAAACATGCGGTTGCAATATTCATTGCCGTTCAGGTCGCCGTACTCAGATGGCGGGATCACGCGCCGCGCAGCGGATCTCGTATCGATAAAAACTTTGACGATGGGGCAACTAATCTGTCCATTTATGAGGTTCGGTTGCAGAATGATTTGAGTATTATAAAAAGTCTGTTTCTTATCTGTGCTTGGCTGGCGAGTGCCTACATAAACGGTAATCTGTCCATTGGGATTAATGTCTACGTTGCTATATTCCACCACACCGGGTAATGCCGACGTGCTAAAGGGCGTGCGATTGAATGTAGCCGTCAGATGATAGTTGGTGATGGCTAGTCGTCGTGTGGTTGCGGCGCTGGCGGTGAGTGGCGCTGTGCCTATTACGTAGACTGCCACGATGAGGATCAGGGTTAGGTAAGGTAACTTATGCCGCATATCGGTTAATCCCCTCTCTATTCACGCCTATTCTCTTGTATCGTCCCGCATTCTCTCCCACATGGCAAAAGACTTTCAAGAGTACAATTTGCGCCCCTCTCCTTTGGGAGAGGGGTTGGGGTGAGGGCAATTACTCGGCAATGGCGAAGGCACGAATAGGAAACGTACCCATGCCCTTGACTTTGACAGGGACGGCGAAAAACTTAAAATTGCTATCCGGGACGTGCGCCAACCCGCAAAGGTGTTCGGCAATCGGGATGTCCGCGCCGAGCAATATACTGTGAACTGGACGTTCCCCTGTATCGACGCTATCAATATTGTATGAGTCGATGCCGACCAGTTTCGCGCCGGACTCGACCAGAAATTCGGCGGCATCGGCGGTCAGGTACGGGTGATTCTCGAAATATTGATCGGTACGCCAATGGCTATCCCAGCCCGTGTGAACCAGTACCGCTTTGCCTCGAATATCAACCCCTGCAACCGCTTCGAAGTCGGCACGAGTGATCGCCCGTTCGGGACGCGCCACCACCCGAATCACCAGCCCATCGAGATTCGCCAATGAAGTCAGCGGCAGTTCCGACAAATCCTTGCCGTCGGCATAGCGATGAAAGGGGCTGTCCAGATAGGTTCCGGTATTCGCTACCAGTTCGATCTTGCCGATGTGAAATTCTGTCCCCGGCGCATAGCGTTTTCGGGACTCTTCACGGCTCAGATAATCGCAGATGATCGGCGCGGGAATACCCTTATAGGTGATCATGCCATCTTCGACGATATGGCTGCAATCCACCAACTGCACGCCCGATTGCAAACGGCTGGCGGAGTCACGTTTGTGCGGCTCCGTGATAATCGTCTTGTTCAAGATCCGCACGCTGCCAACCATCAACAACCGCATATCCGCGACGATAGTGTCCGCCAACGCTTGATCGCTGATGTCATCGCCATCAATGTCCAGCCGGAAATCTTGCCCCTGAATGCTACCACGGTTCATGAAGCCAATCTGGAAATCGAATTTTACTCGTTTATCCACTGGTTGTTTACCCCTTAAACGGATGAGATACTAAGCGCTCGTGTTCGGTACGCAGACACAGATTCATAGCCACGTTTAATCCAGCGGCAAGTGCTTTGCGTCTGGCTTCCTCGTCCTCAACTTCAAGCTGTCCCCATACGGTTTTTGCCCCGACTGCAATGGCCTCGTCCACAATGCCCGACAGATGTTCGGGACGGCGGAACACATCTACAATATCGATAGGCTCTGGCACATCTTTCAGTGAGTCGTAGCTAGGTTCTCCGTCAATCTCGTCTACGTTTGGATTGACGTTATACACCGTGAAGCCGTGCTTTTCGAGATATTCGCCCACCTGATAGCTGCTGTAGTAGTGATCGTTGGAACGCCCCACAATCGCGATCACGGGCGAGTGGAGGATAACCTCAAGGCGTGCGTTTTCGTCCAAATTTAGGTCTGCCATTTTATCCCTTTTCGATTTTCTCTTTTTCTCTGCGTAAATCGTAGTCGGGTCTGCTGAACTTTGCCAACCAAACATTTACCGAGAACTCAATGAATAGGGATATTTTAGTCTAGAGCTGTACCATGTAACACTTTGGGCGCATCTCACATTTTCATCACAGACAAAAGCGCCAAGTTGACATAGGTTTTAGGTAGGTGTATTGTGGCTTTTTCTGTATATTCAGAAGTTTGTTATATCATCTACGAGGTTCACATGCTCCCACGCCGCCGTCGCGCCCAACGCAGGATCGTCTTTGCCGCTATGCTGGCATTGGCGATTGTCGTTATTGAAATTGGGGCAAGGATCTGGTTATTGCTTAACACGCCGGAGCCGATCTATACCTACCGCCAACATGCCGCTGCTTATCGCGACTCGACGTATTTTGGGGCGGCATTCCGCGC
Organism: Chloroflexota bacterium; assembly: GCA_040007395.1. GTDB lineage: Bacteria > Chloroflexota > Anaerolineae > Aggregatilineales > UBA2796 > DATGFK01. The sequence goes on along the minus strand of JBDTVG010000007.1, from coordinate 19,737 downwards.
CGAGCAAATGGCATGGGGCGCATCACAACATTTTGATGAGAGTGGATTGACAGTATCGACTTTTCATGGTCAGTATTTTAACCACGATGGGCGTATACGACGTACTGTCGGGCAACCCGCCCACGCATCGCATACTCTATATATGATAGGAACCAGCACGACACTTAACGGTGAAGTGCCTGATGAATATACCATTGCCAGCTACCTGCAAACCCAACTCACAGATTATAAAGTCGTCAATCTTGGAACCTCTGGTACAAATGCACGACAGCAGATTGTCATCCTCAAAGAACAACCCTTAACCACTGGCGATCTTGTTGTATTTTACGGCGGTATCGGTGATGCTAGCGGCAATCTTCCTCGCTATCCCACATTCCCCCAAAGGATATGCGAGTCATTGCAAAACGTTCAAGTTGGAATCATTGAGGCTGTGTGTACATTAGCTGGCAATGCTGCCGTAGGTACTCCCTCTATTGATGCCGACCAGATCGCCAATAACTACCGTGCTCGATTGCAAGAAGCGGCGAACTGGTGTGCTAGACATGGAGCGCTCTTCTTTACTTTTCTACAACCGGTACTATCGTCGGAATCGCTGCAAAGTGACGAGGAGCGCTATGTGTGGAGCAATCCCAAAATCACACCAATTGAAGTACGTTTGACCCTACCATTGGGGTGGCCTGTGTTGCAAACTGTGACACGCCAGTTCCCCAATGGCTACGATCTGACACATATCCTTGATGCAGAGCGCCATCATTACGATATTTATTTAGATTTCGACCATACTACTGAACGCGGCAACCAAATCGTTGCAGCAGCGATTGCGGATCACGTTGCGGGCGCGTTCTGATCGATTCATTACACCTGCCAATTACATTTTTGTGGAGTTATTACCTACGCAACGGCCCTACCTCTGAGATATTGATATGCGGTCAAACCACGCAATACCCTCCGTTTTCAAAAGACAAACCATTAACGATTTCACACGATGTCGGGTACGCTATATAATGACTAGTGTACTCATGTGCCAATTGAGGCATTGCTAGAGCATCAATCATAAAGTGGAGTCGGGCTTATGTCGAAAAAGCGGCTGCTAGTCATTGAAGATGATGTCGATGTCGCGGAGATGCTTGTTGTTTACTTTTCCAGTCAGGGTTATGAAGTCCTGAATGCGTTAGACGGCAACGAAGGTATCCAGATGGCGCGGGCAAAATTCCCTAACCTGATTCTACTGGATGTCATGCTGCCCGATATGGATGGCTTCGACGTGTGTAAGGTACTGCGGACTACTACCCTGACCAAGTACATTCCGATTACCTTCCTGACCCAGCGCGATGGACGGGCTGACAAAGTGGCAGGCTTGGAACTCGGCGCGGACGATTACGTGACCAAACCCTTCGATGTCGAAGAACTACGGCTGCGTATTCAGGGATCGCTGCGTCGTTCCAGCCGCGAAGCCTTGCAAGATCCACGTACCGGATTACCCACCAACGCCGTGATCGAGGATGTGTACGAGGGGCTTGCCAAGAAAGCAGGCTTCGCCCATCTACAGGTACGGTTAATGGGGTTTGATCACTTTCGCGACAAATATGGCTTCGTGGCGGCGGATGAAGTGCTCGCCTTTACTGGACAGGTACTCAGCGAAACCATAGCGCAGGACGGTACACCCGACGATTTTGTCGGTGCAAGCACCGAAGACCGCTATACCGTGTTTACCTTCACCTCGGATCTCGAACCTTTGGCAGAAGCCTTGATCAAACGGTTTGATGACGGCGCAAAGAATTATTATAACTTTGCCGACATTGAACAGGGCTATATGGTGATCAACGAAGCCACCGACTATGAACAGCGCGTCCCGCTGATGCACTTCGTGATCACGCATGTTGAAGGGGTTGTGTCGAGCGTGGCAAACTGATCCAGAAGCCCGCACCCCAACCGCGACCACTACGTGGTACCCGCCAAAGGTGAGGGGCTGTTTACGCCTTTTATCCCTGCTTTGCTGATCCCACCGGGGCTTAATTAAGAATGCAAAAACGCAGCGCAGTTCTGACCACTCAACAGCTAATGGCTGCCATCCTGTTCATTTTGCTGTTCGCGATGGCAGTGCGTATTCCGGCGGATACGGATACATGGTGGCATTTACGCAGCGCTGACTATATTCTGGCGCAGCACAGTGTCCCGCTCACTGATCCGTTTTCGCTGACGAAACTCAACCAACCTTGGATCGATCAGAGTTGGGGATCGCAGCTTATATTGGATGCGTTTTATCGGTTGCTTGGTGGCAATATCGGGTTGGCGCTGTACACGGCAGTGCTGGCAACAACGGGATTGTACGTTGTCTATCTGATGTGCGACGGCAACGTTTTTCTACGGGCATTTATGATCATTCTGGCGGCGGCAACCGCTGCTGTGTTCTGGTCGGCGCGTCCGCAGATGATGTCATTTTTGCTGAGTGCCGTAATCCTCTACTTGCTGCACCTGTACAAGCGTCGCCACCTTGACCGATTGTGGCTAATTCCGATTTTGATGGTGTTGTGGGTCAATCTGCACGCTGGATTCTTCATCGGCTTTTTGCTGTTGGGCGGTACGATTGCTGGGGAAGTGTTGGGCAGGCTGTTCGATAAGGCCAATCCCGATGTCCTGACATGGCGACAGATCGGCAAATTAACCCTGATTACAATGATTGCATTTTTGGCGCTGGTCATCAATCCGAATACTACGCAAATGTGGACGTATTCGTTTCGCACGGTGGGCATTGGGGCGCTGCAAACGTTTATTCAGGAGTGGGCTTCGCCAAACTTCCATATGCACGAAACGTGGCCTTTTCTGGTGCTGCTGTTTAGCGCGTTTGCCGCCGCTGGCTTAGGCTCCAAGCACATGGATTGGACGGATCTGGTGCTGTTGTGCGGGATGGCGTTTCTAGCGTTCTACGCACAACGCAACTTTTCGACCTTCGCCATAGCCGCTACCCCGATTCTCTCGCGCTATCTGGATGCGCTGCTCAAGGAACACGGGATTTATATGGCGAAGTCACGTCCGCCGCGTGGCATCGGCATTATCGTTAACTATGTGCTGCTGCTGCTGGTGATTGTCGGCGCAGCGACGAAGATCGCGATTACGCTCAACCCGAAAGCCGTCGCCGCCGCCCAAGCTGATACGCTGCCTGTGAATGCCGCTGCCTATCTCAACAATGCGAAACCCGCCGGACCGATGTTCAACAGCTACAATTGGGGCGGCTACCTAATGTACGCTGCGCCGCAGTATCCCGTGTTTGTCGATGGGCGCACCGACCTGTACGACGATGACCTATTGAACGAATGGCTGCACACGGCACAAGGTCACAATTGGCAGCAGACCTTCGATAAGTGGCAGATCCGGTTGGCGGTGATCGAACAGGATAGTCCGCTAGCCGAGGTGCTGCGATCTCAGCCCACTTGGAAAGAGGTCTATCACGATAAGATGGCTTCGATCTTCCAGCAGGCCACGCCATGACCGCAAATTCAACGGCTAATTCTCCACTGCTGCGTGACAACCGACTCTTGCTGTATCTGTTCATCAGTTTCCGGCTGATGTTGATCCTCGTGCATGGCCCACTCAAAGATTACACACCGGGCTTAACGGCCTTCGGTGACTTCTCGTACTTCTACGATCTCGCCAGGACCGCCGATCAAGGGAAGTTGCCCTATCGCGACTACTGGTTCGAGTACCCGCCAATCATTGCATTGGTGTCGCAGGGTGTCTATGGCTTGATTAGTCTGCGCGGCGGCGACTATACTGCCTATGCGGTGCTGTTGGCGGGAGTGCTGACACTATTTGATGTGGGCAATTTGCTACTCTTACGGCGGGTCGGAACACAATTACACGGTGCATCAGCGGGTATAGCTTTAGCGTGGATCTATGCGGTGCTGGCTGTACCATTGGTCATCTCGTTCTGGACGTTCGATGCAATTGTGGCCTTCTTCATGCTGCTATCGATCACATGGCTGCTTGCCAAACACAATAATCGATCTGCCATCGCGACGGCATTAGGCGCATTGACCAAGTTGATTCCGCTGGCAGTGTTAGGCGCGGTGTGGCGTTTCCGTGCGCCGCGAGAGGCTATCCGCTACAGTGTCATTGCCCTTGGCCTAACGGTGATCGGTTTCGCGGCAATGTTCCTATTTGCTGGACGATTCGGCGTGGCCTCGCTGGTTATCCAGTTCAACAAATCATCGTCGGAAACGGTGTGGGCGCTCATCGACGGGAACTATCGTACAGGCATCGTCAACCCCGACCACAGCGATCCGGCAACGGCACTAAGTTTGCAGGGCAACCCGCCACGAGTCCCCGCACTGGTGCGACTCGCAATCTTCGGCACGATTGGAGTGTATGTCTATGCCACGACGCGCCGCCGTGACGATAAAGGGATTGTCGCGTTCATCGCCATCACGATTACGCTGTTTTACCTATGGTCGCAAAGCTGGAGTCCACAGTGGCAGGTGGTCTTGATCCCATTAATCTTGCTTAACTTTCCGTCGCGAAGTGGCGTGCTGCTGTGTCTGCTGCTAGCCTTTATCAGCTTTGTCGAATATCCAGTCTTGTTTTCACATACAGGTGGCGCGATCCCGCCGTCGATTTTGCTGCTGTTCGCGCTGCTGATTATCGCGAGAACGCTCTTGTTGATTGGCTTTGCAGTGGCGTTATATCAGCGTTTGCGGGTTAGCCTGCCAACGGTAGAGCAAGCGATATGAGTAATTTACTCACTTTATATTTGAATAGTTCTTACGCAATATTGCCCTCACCCCCGGCCCCTCTCCCGCAGGGCGAGGGGAGAAAAGGCCATTGCATTGAAGTCCCTCTCCTTTGGGAGAGGGATTTAGGGTGAGGGCTATCCGCTATGAACCATTCCGTGTCATTCCGCAAAATCACATTTGGGCGACTGCTGCCAATTCTGTGTTTGCTATTGCTATATATGTTTTCGCGGATGTATCACCTGTTGGCGCTGCCGCCGTTCATTGATGAGTCGATCCACATCCAGTGGGCGAGTGATGTCTATCGCGGGCGATTCCTGACAGGTGCGGAAAATGGTCGATTGCTGGCGCTGTGGTGGATCGCATTGTTCCAGCTTTCCGGCGATGGCGTGCTGTGGGTCACTCGCACCGCGACGCTGCTAGTGTGCCTGATCAATGTCGCATTGCTATACAGTCTCGGCAAAACGCTGGTATCGCGGTTCGCGGGCATACTGGCGGCAAGCCTGTATATTCTGGCTCCGTTCGCGCTGTTCTATGACCGCATCACCATGCCGGATAGCTATGTCGGGACATTTGGCCTGCTGTCGTTGTGGTTCTGTGTGCGCTACATTCGCCAGAATCGCGCCTTTGATGGTGTGTTAGCTGGCATTGCGCTAACGGCTGGCATTCTGGCGAAAGCGCAAGGCGTAATGTTGATCGTGATTCCGGCGTTGGCGATTGGACTGCTCATCCCGCTCAGGCCGCGCAGCCATTGGCGCACGCTGGCGCGTGGACTGGCGCTGGCTTACGGCGGGTTTCTGCTAACATGGGGGCCGCTGTACGTGTATATGATACGGCGCGGCTACAACTATTTCGGCGTGGCGACGACCTATGTCGGAACGGCAAAAGTCGCGGGATTTGCCGAGCGCATCATCACGAATTTGCAAATCGCCGTGCAGATCGATGCAGGGTACTTTTCGGTGGGGCTGTTAGCGTTGTTGGCGCTGCTAACGGTGTATCTCATTGTGCGTCGGTGGCGGATCGGACTGTGCCTGACAGCGTGTGTGATCTTGCCGCTGATTATGTTGTTCGCCTTTACCAATGTGGTCAGGGCGCGGTACGATGCTTTTCACGTCCCGCTGTTGATTTTGCTGCTCGCGGTAGGACTAGGCACGCTGGCGCTTGATCTTCAACGTCAAGGTGGCGTGCTGCGTAGTCTGGCTGTGCCGGGAGTGGTTGCGGTTATTGTGCTGTGGGCGCTCTTGGTGGCGCTGCCATTCCAGACCGCCATGCACAGCGATCCCAGTGCGGCAGCGATGCCCGCCGAAGATCGCATTGAATATGTCTCCGCTGACTCGTCGGGTTTTGCGCTCAACAAAGTAGCGACCTATCTGCTAGATAACGCCACCACCAACCCAAAGCCGCTGCGCGTGATCGGCCTTGTCTCCAATTGCAGCGGCCTTGACCTGAGCATCCCGGATCGCCGCAATGTGACGGTTGAGTGCCCGTATATCAACTTCAATGGCAGCGAACAACCCAAAATCGCCGCGCTGGTCAATCAACGCGGAGCCGAGCGACCCGCTTTTGATCTGTGGATTGTGTCGGAAAATGTGCCATACATCAGCTTGGACGGCATCACGATCCCCTACGACCCGATTATCACTTTTGATAGGCCAGATGGGGTGTCGCACGTTACGCTGTATCATGCGCGATAACGAACGGGTATAGCTGGACAAACAGCATCTTTCCGCCACCAATTTTGAACAAAGAGACTCTTTGCAGGGTATTAGTGTGCAAGGAGAAAAGCCGTGCCTTATGAGATCGAATCTGACCTGTTGCAACAAGCCCAAGCAGGTGATTACGATGCGTTTGAGCAGTTGCAAGCGCGGTTGGAGGCTCCGATTCGGCGCTTCATTCGGCGGCTAATCGGCGTGCGTGACGCAGAGGATGATATTGTGCAAGATACCTTTATCGCTCTGTACTACAGTCTAGATCGCATTGAGCCTGTCGAGAATCTGCGACCCTACCTTTTTCGGATCGCCCGTAACTGCTGCTACGACGAACTGCGCGATCAGGGGCGCTTCGAGTCAGTGTCGCTCGATGGCGAGTTTGAGGAGAACTTGAATGTTACGCTGTCGTTCAATCATCCTGCCGAGGGCAGCAACCAGCCCGATGAAGCCGTGCATTGGCTGTTGGTGAGCCTTGAAGTCAAAGCCGCCATTGATCGCTTGCCCGAACCGCAGCGTCAGGCACTCATTCTGTACGCCGAAGAAAATCTGTCCTATGCAGAGATTGCGATAGCAACGCAGACTAACATTGGCACGGTGAAATCGCGCCTACACCATGCCAAGAAAGCGTTGCCTTACCTGTTGAAACCAGAGACTTACCACCTGTTAGAGACTGAATTTCAGCAAGGAGATTAGGATGTATCCTGATTACCGTCGCATGATGATCGTTGTCAAACAGCGCCAAGAACATTTGTTACGGGAAGCCCAAAATTACCGCTTGCTCAAACAGAATAATGGGTCGGCTAGCGGATCGCATTTTATGGTGTCTATGGGTAACTTACTGATTGTGTTGGGAACAAAGCTGAAAGATCGTTATGCAGCGTTACCCGTCCCAACGTCCAAAACAATGCTACAGTCGGAGGGGTAAATCCCTTTGCAAGATATGGGTTGTTAGTAAAAAGGAGAAAACATAGTGGACGAAAACACCCGCCAATCGCTCAATCAATTGGTGATGGCGCTCCGGGCATTTTCTAGAGCGCTCGAAAAAAGTTTCCATCAGGGCATGTCGGATGGCACTGGCGACATCACTTATAAGCAGTACGGGCGCTTGCGAGCTAAAGCCATCCAGCTTTTACCCGATGACTTTTACGTGCAAGAAGTGCTGACCACCGAACCATTATCCGCTACCGATGATGAGCAGAAAACATCTCAAGTCATGCTGCTCACCGATCAACTGCTCATGTATTTGCAGGGGCTACTCAATGCCGAAAAACTGCGCGATAGTGTCAACGTGAACGTGCAAGACTTGCAAGACAGCGCCGCCAATTTGCAGAATCAGGTTTTGAATCTTACTCAGCAAGCCTTGAAGCGCGTGTTTGAACATATCGACATTACTATCAACACAGACGATTCCGAAAGTGCCACCGAGGAGCCAGCGGAAGCTAACGCCCCAGAGGATAGCGCACCACAGCAACCGACAGGTGGATCAGGTCACGCGGGGTCAAATGTCAAACTGATTTGGCGGTTCCAAGCGGCTTAACCGTCCTAGAATGCTATAAAAAAAGAAGGCCATCTGATTGACCTTCTTTGAGTTGGAAATTATGGCAGTCGTTTTGTACTATGCGTAGATGGCGATTTTAGGAAAAGCTTACTGAGGCAGTCTCTTTACTTGCTTAGTTCGTAGGCATCCTTGAGCCAAGTCAAGAGTTGTTCGTCGACATCGCTTTCGCTTGCTAGCTTCACGGTATGTTCAAAACGCCGTGCAGAAAGTTGTTGCGTTCTCGTGATACGGGGTGCATCAATCTTGTAGTCCGTTCGGAACTCCAAATTGAAATAGGTTTTACGCGGATGTACTCCAGCAAACCCGCTGTTTTTCTCCAGATGGATAGAGGTCTGTTTGGGCGCGACCTTGATTCCCCCGAATTTCTGTAGTTCCCTCACCAAGTATTCAAAGGTTGCCCGTAACTCTGGTGCTTTTCCCTCAAATAGGTGGTCAACTGAGTCTGCGCTTCCCATCGATACTCCTTTAAACTGCGCATAGTCGCCTACTCCTGATGGACGAATCGGTATCTACAGACTGCTGATTAGCGCAAGGTGCGTCGCCACTGATCTTTGAATTGTACGTTGGTCAGGTCTACTGCTTCTAAGAAATCCATCAGCAGGCGGTTAAACTTGGCGTTGATCTCCAACATGGGGAAATGCCGCAAGTCCGGCTCATCAACGAAGTCGAGCAGATTGCCTGTCGGTTTCCCTTTGTTAATCCGCATTAAGAGTTGGCTAGTGGGCGCTGCCAATACGGGATCGGCTTTGCCGTGTACCAGCAGCACCGGAACAACTAAGCGTTGCAGTTCGAGGGCAAGGTTTACGCCGTTGAACGAGAGTACACTCTTGCTGATGGCAATCTCATCGGTTTTTTCCACTTCGGCGCGAAGTTTATCCGCATCCGGCATATCCCGATCAATGTATTTATTGAGCAGGTCGATGGGTTTGCCGTTCATAAACTTGAGCAGCGGATTAGGCTGATCGGTGCGCGCCGGGATGGGCGTTGCGGCGGGTACGGCAGCCGGCGTAATAGTCACGGGCGCAGGGGCGGGTGCGGCTGGCGCTGCTGCGGGTGTCGTTGAAGCTGGCGTGGCAGCAGCGGCGGGTGGTGTCGTTGGTGTAGTCGGCGCAGGGGCGGGAGTCGCCGTCTTGGGCAGGATCGGCGTGCCGATGCCTGTGGGCAGGGCGGGCGTACTTGGCGCAACGGGTTTGGGTGGCGCTGCCGGGGTTGATCCCCCTAAGCCAGCGGCACTAATCACATTCTTGGCTTGCAGCCTTGCCAGAATTTCTTCGGGCGTGTCGCCCATGCCGCGAAATGGATTGCGCGGGATGGTGTCCGTATTGGTAGGCTGCGAAGGTTGTGGCGCTGGGGCCAAAACCGTTCCAGAGCCAGCGAGCCTAGCCACCCCATTTGCGCCATCTTCCAGACCACCCAGATCGAACAGCGGCGGGCTAATGAGCGCCACACGCGGCGCACGATCCGGGTATTGGCTGGCAAAGCGCAGGCATACCGCCGCCCCCAGCGAATGCCCGACTAAGGCAGCTTTTGCAATGCCCAACTTATCCATGAAGTCATGGAGCAGTTGGACTTGATCCTTGAATCCATAATGGTCTTTATCTTTGCCGGAGTCACCAAAGCCCCATAGGTCAAGCGCATAAGTGCGGTACTTGACGCTTAACTGCTGCATGGTTGGCACCCAATAGCGCCACGAACCTAACCAACCATGCACAAAAATGACTGGGCGACCACGGCCTAGAACCTCGTAGTGAACAAGGTCGTTTTCAATGGTAATGGCGCTCATTCAGCATCCTACTTGCGGTTTGTCGATCATGCGTTCAATACTATGTTTATACTGCGAATAAACAAGGATCGCAACCGGATAAAAGATGACGCAACGATAAGCCTTCACAAGCAAACTCATGAAGACTTGCTCTTGAACTTTTCGAGGATTTCCGCAACACGGTGCGCTAGCTGGTCTGGCGCGAAGGGCTTCAGAATGTAATCGTATGCCCCAGCGTCCAAGCCAGTATCGATCTCGGACTCCTGACCTTTGGCAGATAGGAACACAACTGGAATATCTTTGACCGACTCGATCTTTTTCAACTCGCGGCACGCCTCGTAGCCCGTCATCCTCGGCATCCGAACATCCATCATAATCAAGTCGGGCAAGACCTGCGGAGCCATTTCGACGGCTTCAGCGCCATTGGCGGCCTTAAAAACCTGATGACCTGCATAGGCCATCAGGGTAAACTCGATGAGTTCCCGAATATCGCGCTCGTCTTCGGCAATGAGAATTTTTGCCACAGTAGTTCCTTAGTTCTTGTATGCTTTGCTTAGCGTGCTGCTCAAGAGGTCATCGTTGCTGGCACAAATACAGGGATACGCACGTAGAACGTGGTGCCCTTGCCTTGTTCACTTTCCAACCAGATCTCGCCATTGTGCATGGTGACATATTCCTTGACTATCGACAGCCCCAGTCCGGTACCCGATGTCGCTTTGACCAGATCCTGATCGTCGTCGCGGAAGAACCGCTGCCAGATGCGTTCCTGCTTTTCCTGCGGGATACCGATACCTGTGTCAGCAACGCTGATCAAGACGGAGTTGCCTTCATCCTTTGCCGCGATGGTCACAGTTCCCCCGGCAAGCGTATAGTTGAAGGCGTTATCGATAAGGTTATTGACGATCTGTGTAAACTTGTCAAAGTCGGCGCGGATCTGCGGCAAGTCTTCTGGCACATTGACCACGACTTGCAGTTCTTTCTTTTCGGCGGAAATCCGACCCTCCAAGTGATTAACAGACGCATCGATGATCTCGCGTATATCGGTGGGCGCGATCTTGAGCTGAACCATGCCACGATCAATTCGCGAAATATCCAGCAGTTCATTGACCAGAATAGACAGCCGATCCGCGTTGGTCTTGATAGTGCTAAGGAAACGCTGCTGCTGCTCGGTCACTTGCCCCGCTGCGCCGAGTAACAGCAAGTCGGCATAACCTTTGATCGAGGTCATGGGGGTACGCAGTTCGTGGCTCACCGTCGCGACAAATTCCGACTTCATGCGGTCTACTTCGATCTCGCGGGTGATGTCACGGAAGACCGACACCGTACCGAGGAACTGATCGCCCATGTTCACGGGCGACAAAATGACACTCACGAAACGATCATTGTCAAGGTTAAGCTGAACCTGAACGTCGCCGCCCGGTTTGTAGGATGTCGGGTCGTCCATCCAACGCTGGATCGCGTCTAACCAGACCGTACCGCCGCTGGAAGCATACAAGCCCGCCAATTCGCTGATGTGCTGCCCGATAACATGCGTGCGGGGCAGCGCAAGGATACGTTCGGCAGCGCTGTTGAACTGGACAATATCGCCGCCCTGATCCGCCACCATCACGCCGTCTGCGATAGATTCGACGATAGCGGCATTCTTGGTCGCGTCCACTTGTTCGCGGCGCACCATTGCCGCCAGACGTTCGGCTTGTTCGCGGATTAGGCCGTACAGTTCGGCGTTGTTCATTGCGCTGGCGACCTGATTGGCGGCGGCAATCACCAACCGCAACTGGTCGTCGCTGAAGTGGTTCGGTTGGCGACTGTAGAGCGTGACCACACCGAGGACATCTTCATTAGCTTCCATCAGTGCTGCAATAGCAGAACGCGGTTCATCGTCAAGTTCGCTGAGACGCAGCCAGCGGGGATCGGACTGGACATCGTTCACAATCACCGACTGCTGCGACTGAATAACCCAGCCAGCTAGCCCTTCGTGCTGGCTAAAGCTTAGGCTGCGTTCACGCTCGGCGTTGGGCAGCCCAACCGTGGCACGGTAGATGAGATTGCCAGAGATCGAGTCGATCCCCAGAATGATCCCCAGATCGGCATCAACAGCCTGTGCCATCATCTCAAGGGCGCGGCTCAACACCATATCCATATCGAGGCTGGAGGTTAGACCCGTCGTGATGCGATACAGGAATTCGATGCGATCCCGTTCCTGTTGAAGTTCCTCGGTACGTTGGAGAACAGCTTTTTCCAGTTCCGCCGTAAACTGGCGGGTGCGGGCGAACAGTCGTGAGTTCTGGATGGCAACGGCAAGCTGCGCGGCTACTGTTGAAAGTACGCGCTGGTCGTCAAGGGTGAAGGCACGCGGGTTTACTTCGTCGCTGAGGATCAGCGCCCCGACGACTTCATCACCAGCGATCATCGGCACGCCGAGGAAGCAGCGTGCTTTCGTGATCCGCAGTGTGACCTTCAAGTTTCGCAGCACGTCTTCTATTTCATCGCCAGCGAGATACTGTGCCGAACGACGTTTGAGGACAAAGGAGACTTCGTCGTCACCGACGGGATGGTCTGGAATTTCGATGGGTTTGCCATTCCGCAGCGCCACTGGATAACTCACCTGCTCGTGGTCTTCGTCCAATACCGCCAACAGCAGCGATTGCGCTTTAACCAATGAGGGAAGCTGCGTCCTGACGACTTTGAAGATCCCTTCCTGCTCGATGCTGGAAGACAAGGCCGTCGAAAGCTCGTTGATGACAAACAGTTCTTCGAGTTTAGACGCGGTTTCGGTCTGGAGTCGAGCGTTGTCGATAGCGACGGCAGCCTGTGAAGCCAGCGTGCGAACCAACCGCACTTCATTGAGCGAGAAACGCCGCCCCGGTTCACGGGTTTCCAGAATGATCAACCCGATAGCCTGCTCACGGACGACCATTGGCAGAATGATGCGGCCTGTTGCGCCACGCTCCTCAAGTGCCTGCTGTTCGGTCAGTTCGCTGTTTGTTTCGTCCAACCGGATAATGACGACCTGTCGCGATTCAAGGACACGTTCGCGGGTCGGAAAGTTGCTGAGACTGTAGTTTTCTGATGCAGGCGTGACCACATGCGTTTCGGTTTCGAATCGATCCAGATCCAACGCAATCTTCAGCCGATTCTCGACATTATCCCAGTACGAGATTTCGCAGTGATCCACTTGCAGCGCGAACAACATTTGCTGCGCGGTATTACTCAACACCGCGTCAAGGTCAAGTGTCAGCGAGATCGATTGAGTCGCCTCGAACAGCGTTTCCAGTTCGCGGGTACGGATAACCGATTGCTCAAACAGGCTGGAGTTTTGAACGGCAATGGCGGCTTGCGAGGCAATCGTCTGGGCAATCTCGATCTGTTCCGGCGTAAATTCGCGGACCTGACTGGTCGAGTCGAGACTCAGGCTGCCAATCGCTTGCCCACCGACTGCCAACGGGACGATCAGCATCGACAGCACCCGCTGCGAATTGAGCATTTCGCGGGCATGTTGGATATTTTCGTCGGTGCGCGTGTCTTGAATGATGACCGCTTGCAACGTCTGGCGCAGCTTGACCATCAATGGGTTTTCGAGCGAGATATAGGTTCCGGTTGGCGGCATATCGCCACGCGGGTACTCGACAATGAGACGGCCTCGCTGCTGTTCGATCTCGAACAGGTAGGCGCTGCCACGATCCATGCCGAGCACCTGCACGATCTCACGCAGGGTTACTTCAAAGACATTTTCGATGTCCAGCGATTGTGCCAATGCGCTGGATACCCGATTGAACAGGGAAAGACGCTGGGTTTGCTGGTCAAGTTTCTGGGCGCGTTCGGCAGTCTCGCGGTACAGCCGCGTATTTTCGTCAGCGGCGTTTGCCACCTCTTGGAACAATCGCGCATTTTCGAGGGCAATCGCCGCCTGATTCGCAAAGGTCAGGGCAAGCTGTTCCATCATGGGCGTATAGAAGTTGGTCTGTGACTTTTCCAGCACTAGCAAGCCCGCCAGATTGCTCTGCGAAACCAGCGATACCCCTAGCCATGACCGCACCGGGCGATCTTGGCTGGCAGGGAAGCGCGAGTCTTGCGTAATGTCGGGGATGTTCAGCACTTGCCCCCGTGACGCGATCTCGCGGAACAGATCCGAGTCGGCAATTTCGGCCTCGATCCCGATTAGGCTTTCGGCATCGATATAGCCGCGTGCGGCGCGAATGACCAGATTGTTGTCGCGGCGCAACCAGAGTGTCACATTGTCAAAAGTCAGGATACGCCCCAACTGATCCAGCAGCACCGCGACCACCGAGTCGGGGTCGAGTGTCGCGGTGAGGCGACCCGATACTTCGGTGAGGACGCTCAACTGCTGCGAACGCATTTCAACGTCGGCTTCGAGTGCAGTACGGGCGGTCACGTCTTCGACGAGCAGCACGACACCATTCACCGCTTCGCCTTCCAGCAGCGCATAGACGTAGAAGTTGCGGACAACATCGTTGCCCTGCTGATCCATCTCCTGAATGTCATACTGCACTTCGGGCTGCCCCGTCTGCAAGACTTTGAAGATGGCAAATTGCAGGAAGTCGATATAGTTGGGGCGGTAGTCAAACAGGTTCATGCCAATGCCGCGTTCATCCCAACCATAGTTGCGGCGCATGAAGGCGTTAATTGTGCTGATCGTCGTCGTGCGGTCAAGCACTACGATCCCTTGCTGGATCGACTGGATAATGGCTTCATTGAACGATTTGAGGCCGAGCGTTTCCTGATAGAGCCGCGCACTTTCGATGGCGATAGCTGCTTGGGTAGCAAAGGCTTGGGCCGGCTCAATATCTTCTATCGAAAACTGCTTGGTTGGGTCGGTCTGGATAAAGATTAGCGTACCAACCGCTTGGTCTTCGCGCAGCAGCGGAACCCCAAGCGCCGCCTCGACCTTGATCCCTTTCAGCACATGTTTGTACTGGTTGTCGGGGCTGCTCAGATGATTATCAAACAGGGGCGAACGCTCCCGGACAACGGCTGCACCGAGCGTCTGATCGTTCGCCAGCAAACGGCGCGTGCCGACAAACGTATCCGCGCCGGGGCCACGCGAGGCAAACCCGACAAGATCGCTGTCTTCGACCAACCAGATATACGCGCCTTCAACATTGAGAATATTGATCGACTCTTCGCACACCGTATCGAGCACGCTTGTCATATCCAACATGGCATTGACCGACTGCCCGACCCGACCCAATGCGGATGAGAAGCGCTCACGGTCAATCGACTGTTGGAACAATCGAGCATTTTCAATGGCAATCGCTGTCAGGTTCGCCATACGTGCTACCAACGGCAGTTGGTCTTCAAAACCAAAAGCGTTGGCGAGTTCGCTGCCCATATGCAGCGTGCCAATCACACGACCCCCCGCGACCATCGGGACAATCAGAGTCGTGCGTTCGCCGCTGTCACGCCATGCTTTTAGATCCGTATAGTTGGCGGTATTCTCAGATTCTGACAAATGGTAGACTCGCGCCACTGCTTCATGGTGAGCCAAGCCTGTTGCAGAGTTCTCGACCTCAACAGGCTCACCCGGCACAACGCTGATCTCGCCACGCATATCAATGTTCACCCGTGTCACATCGAATTTGCTTTCGCTTCGGTCAAGCAGCGACACGCTCATGCGGGTAAAGGCGATCATCTGCTGTAGCCCTTTGGATACGCTGCGGATGATCTCGTCCATATCGAGCGTGGAGGCGACGGCTTCCATAACCTCGTTGATGCGGGCTTCCTGCTGCGCCGAGCGCTGTGTTTCCTGATAGAGCCGCGTATTTTCGATAGCCGATGAAGCCTGCACCGCGAACAACTCAATCGGGCGCATCGAGGCTTCTGTCGGTGCTTTGCCATCCAGCGGCGAATCCATCGAAATGATACCGATTAAGCGACTGCGATCCAGCCCATACAGCGGGAGGTAAACTGTATCCTGTGAATGCCAAACGGTAGAGGCGGCATCGGGAGTCAGTGGTTCTGCGCTGTTGTTCCCGGCGATCAGCTTATTTTCTGTGACCCAAGGATCGCTGTTGCGAAGATAATAGGCTTGCCCGATTCGGTATTGGCGGAAGTCGGGGTCGGTGAGACGTTGGCTCCACACGATGCCAGACAGCAAGTTCGCGCGGTACAGGCCAGCCGCTTCGGAGCTATAGCCGGAGGTAATCGTTTCAAGGGCTTCATAATCGGTATCGCGCAAGGTAATCGCGACACGTCCCCAGCCTGCCGCCCGGATACCGTCGGCAACGACTTGCATACGGGTCGGGATGTCGGCGGCACGCTGGATCTCGCTGGCAACAAGATACAACTGCGCTAGACGGTCACGTTCGCGGCGGGTGGCCTCGGCCTCCGCTTGAAATGCCTGCACAAGCTGATAATTCTCAATGGCGAACGCGGCTTGATGGGCAAAGATTTCGAGCGCTTCGACGGTTTGCAGCGAAGGACGCTTGCCATTGGCAGGCGCATCAACGCTCATCAACCCCATTAAGCCGCCAGTTGGGTTACGCAGCGGCACAAGCAGCAGGTCATCCGGTTGCCACTCGGCGTGTACCCCGGCGGTGAACGGTGAACTGACAATGGGTAGATCGCCAACCGCCCAACTGGCGCGTTCTTCGGAGGGCAAGAAATAGGAACTGCTGATTCGGTAGCGCGACTGGAACAACTTTTCGATCTGTGCCAACGTGGGCGAGGTTTTCTGGATTTCCTTGAACCGATCCAGCGTAAACCCAGCCTGTGCGACCCGTCGCATTAGCCCTGTACTGGCCTCGGTCAGGCTGATGACGATCATTCTGAAGTCGGTAGCCTGTGTCACGCCATAGGCCACCGCATCCAGCACTTGTTCAATACTATCCTGTGAACGGAGCGTGCGCCCCAGCTCAAAGATTTGACTAAGTTGTTCGGCTCGCTGCTTGAGCAAGTCGGAGCGTTCCAACTGTTGGCGGTAGCGTACCGAGTTCCCGACAGCAATCGCCGCCTGATTGGTCAGCGCTTTCACGAAATCCTGTGACTGCTTGCCGAAGCCATCCACTTTGTCGCTGTAAAGATGCAGCACTCCGGCGATCTGTTCGCCGTACTGGATCGGCGCGGCGACAGCGGAACGGGCTTGCGGCGGCTGCGCTTCAAAGTCGGACACTTCATAGTTGCTGACGGCGACAAAGGCTTCGCGCTCAATGGCTTCGCGCTCAATAGCCGCGATTCCGGTGATCGCTGCATCCGTGCCTAAGCGTTGCTCGACCAGCGGCTCAGTCGGGCTAGTCCATTGTTCAGCCGGACCCAGCAGGATGACCGTCGCTGCATCGGCATCTGTAGTGCGCTGTGCTTCGTGCCGGATCACTTCAAGGATACGCTCAAGCTGAATGGTCAGGTTAAGCTCATTGCTGACGCGAGTCAGCGAATCGAGTTCCTGAATACGGGCGCGTAGGTCTGCGTCGGTTGCCACATACAGGCGATTGCGTTCAACAGCGGCGGCAAGCTGAACGGCGACAGCTTGCACCAGCCGTACATCGTCAGCGATAAAGGATTTATCGCCGCGATTGGCGACTGATAGCTCACCGATGCCCCGTTCACGCACGACGAGAGGCACTTGAATCACGGCATCGTAGTTAAAACGATCCGCCATCGCTCGGTAGACAGGTAGTACCTGCCCATCATTGCGGAGATCGTTGGTCATAAATGTACGTTTGGTGATGACGACGCTGGTCTGGAAATCTGGTGAATAGACATCCATACTAAAGGGTTCAGAGAGTCCAGCTAGCCCAATCGACCACTCAGGCCGGATGGTCAGTTCGCCCGTTAGGTCGTCCAGCAGCCCCAGAAAAACCATATCGGAGTTGAGCAACTGCTGAGTTTCGTTGAGCACAGCTTTGACCGAGGCATCCAACGGAAGATTGCCAGAAGCGACCTCGGCAATGCGGCGCAGCCCTTCGGCTTCGTCGGCACGCTGGCGCATCTCGCGGTACAACCGCGCATTATCAATAATCACGGCGGCTTGCGACGCAAAAATCAACAGGATACGTGCATCTTCTTCGGTGAATTCAGTACTGTTCTGCTTATTGGAGATCTGGACGCTGCCCAGCCGTCGTCCGCCCACGATCAACGGAACCAAGAGGATCTGGCGCACACCGAGCAACTGCGTCAATCGGTCAAGGCCGCCTTCACGGACAATCGGATCGTTGCGGAGATCGTTGCTGATCCAGTATTCTTTCTCGTTATACAGCGCATATAGGGCGCTGCCTTGTGGCACGTTGATCTGATAATAGCGGGTGAGATCGTTGTCTACGCCATAGAATGGCATCTGGCTGACAAGCTGTTGCAGTTCTTTATCGTAGAGCAAGATCCCACACATCTGTACGCCCATCAGCTTGCCAATGCGTTCGCTGATCTGACCATATAGTTGGTCGGCGTTTCGCAGTACGCCAATGGCTTGGCTAATCTGTTGCAGGCCGCCCAGTTCGTCGGCGCGGCGTTGCTCCTCGTTATATAGACGAGCGTTCTCAACCACAATGGCGGCTTGCGAGGCAAAGATCGAGAGCAACCGCACATCATTTTCACTAAAGCCGCTGCCATCGCGCTTGTTGGAAGCCTGCACCACGCCGAAACGGCGATTACCTATAATCATTGGGACAAGGGCGGTGGTTCGCACGCCAACGGCCTCAGCAAGATTGAGCAGGCCGACCAATCGCACCATATCGTCGTTGCGGACGTTGTTGGAATACCACCAGTCGCGGGTGGTGTACAGGGCATAGGCGGTGCTGTTTTCATCCAGCGGGATGCGGTACAACGCGACAATGGCATCCGGCACACCGAAGAAGGGGGCCTGACTGACCAGCGCGTTTAGCTGATTATCGTACAGCAGAATACCGCACATCTCGATATTCATCAGACCAGCGATACGGCTGGTCAACTGCATGTACATCTGGCGGGCATCAGTCAGCGAAGTCATCGCCGCCGAAATCTGCTGGAGTCCGCTGAGTTCGGTCACGCGCTCGGTTTGGCTCTGGAACAGCCGCGCATTCTCAATAGCAATCGCGGCTTGTCCGGCGATGGCTTGCAGCAGGATCATATCTTCGTGATCGTAGGCGGCGCGAGTACGGCTAGCCATCTCAAGCGTGCCAATAAAGCGCTCGCCCACCGTGAGCGGCAGCCCGATAAACGAGACAAAGGGATAATCTTTAATCTTCGGCGTGACATCGGCACGGGCAGGAATATCGCTGATCAGCAGAGGTTGGCGGTAGCGGGCGATCCAGCCGCTAAAGCTGTCGTCAAGCTGATACACGCCATCGGTGTTGTTCAGACGATCAATATAGTCAATATCGCCGCCCTGCCCCAATGGGCGCAAAATTTGCAGGTCTTCATCCCAGAGCGTGATCTCGGCAGCATCAAAAGCGACAATACTGCCAATGCTGTTCAAGATCGAGTCAAGGGTCTGGTCGAGTTTGAGACTGCCGCTAATGGTCTGAGTGATCTCACTGACGACGCTCATGGCTTGTACCGGGTCAAGCGCCCGTTTGTCATACGTCGCCATCGCCATTTCCTTCATCACCACGACCATCTGCGCGTTGTCGGGGTGCGGGATGTAATGCGAGGTCGCCTCGATGCGTCGTGCCCCAATGCGAAACGACGCTTGTCCCTCTTTACCAAACAATTCGAGGAAAGCATCGGCCGGCTGGACAGCATCCGCCATCATTTCGAGATTGGGTTCGCCGCCGTTCATTTCAAACCAGTTGCGGGCGATGCCATTGGCGAAGACCAGATGACCGCGCCCTTCGGCAACGATGACCGCGTTGTCATTGTCTACCAGATTAACAGGCACAACTGCCTGCGGCATTTTCTCGACAAAGCGTTGATCTTCACGCCGCCCACGCGCTAGGAAATACACAGCGACGAGAACGCTGGCTCCCAACACAATCGCTAAGAGGACTGGCCCAATTTCCATAGGGGTTTAGCGCCAAAATCTGTCATATGGTAGTCATATGACGGACGAAC
>JBDTVG010000006.1:0-30912 GCA_040007395.1 Chloroflexota bacterium | reverse complement strand
GACAAGTGCCAGAAAAGGAAATTCGCTCTTAGATTTGTCAGGAGTCGTAGCGGGCAAGTTCAACCAATATGTGCCATCGGTCAAGAGCTGCTGCTTGAGTACCAGAATCACTACAACAGCGCCGATACTTTGCAAACTACGCAGCTTCTCTACGTAATCGGCGGGCAAATCGGGAGCCATTTTGGTTAAGGCCGCCGGAGAACTCGTGCTGATTACGCGATCAAAGGTGAGGGTTTCGCCCGCCGCCGTGACTTTTAGTTTGCCATTTTCGCGGCGAATACTCTGCACAGGCGCATTAAAGCAGATCGTCGCGCCTTGCTGCTGTACCTTTGCTGCCAGCAGATCGAGGAAAGCCTGAAAGCCGCCCTCGAACGTCCCTAGTCGTACTGTGCGCGTATGAATCCGCGCCCAGAACCATGACATCGTGACTTTGCGATACAGGTCGCCAAACTTGCCGATGAGCATGGGCTTCCACAGAACATCGTAAGCCGTCTGCCCCATATACTTAATCAACCATTCTTCGGCGGTGTACTTTTCCATCGCCTGCCAATTGCTGCTTAGGCGCAAGTACAAGCCTGCCAGCCCAAACCGGATCTTCGGGATCAATGGCAAATGCGGGAACGACAGCCAAGTTGGTACGCTATCAAAGCGATAGGCTTTTCCCTGTGACCACATCGAGGTTTGGGGGCGTGGAAAAAGCACCTTGTCGCTCAATCCCAATTCAGCGATCAGGCCAAGAATATCGCTGTCGGTCTGGAACCAATGGTGATAGAACTTTTCCAGCGTCCAGTCCCAATTGTCTTCGCGGAAGCCAGAGGCAAGCCCGCCGACACGATCCGTTGCCTCAAAGATCGTGACATTGTGTCCAGCTTTAGTCAACTCATAAGCGGCGGCTAACCCCGCTGGGCCAGCGCCGACAATACCAATATTCAGGACGGTCATGGCGCGACGGCCTCACCTTCGAGGGATTGCTGGCGTTCGGCTTCAACCACTTCGCTGGCAACACTGAACGATTTCCACGACAGCCCTTGCCGTGCCAGATAGAAGAACCCTAGCAGGGTAATCGGCAGCCACAGCGCCGCGTGAAGCACTAAGGTATAGCCAGCGGCAATGTTATGCTGCACGCCGAACGATTCCAATACCTTGATACCGGGGCCGTCGAAAGTCCCGATATAGCCGGGTGCGCCGGGCAGCGTCGTTGCCAGATTAACTACCCCTGTCATCAGCATTAGGACGAAGAAGCTCACCTCGAAATTGAAGGCGTGCATCACAAACCAGTATTTGGTCGTTTCGGTCAGCCAGATAAACACGGACGCAACCAGTGTCATCACCAGATCGCGAGGGCTGCGTAGACTCTCCAACCCCTCCATGAAATGATCAGCCAGATTCAAGGCTGGAGTTTGCAGACGCTGTGGAAGTATCCGCGTGATTAGGCTGCTATAGATACGTCGCGCCAATACAGGCCGAATCGCCATGTAGAAGAACACTGCCAACGCACCGAAAAAGGCCACTGTCCCGGCGATAACCATATTCCGCAGCCAATCGTCGCTTATGTGGGCGAATGGCAACGCCACGAATACAAATATCAGCATGACCAGCCCGTCGAAGATGCGTTCCACGATGATTGTGGCAAGACTAGTCGTGATCTTGACATTTTCGTTACGCTTCAGCAGATAGGCGCGGATAACCTCGCCAGCACGAAATGGATAGACGTTATTGCCCATGTAGCCAATGACAACGACGGGAAATAGCTTGGACAGAGGAATCTCTTTGATAGGGCGCAACAAGTAATGCCAACGCCATGTCCGCCCCCACACTGCCAGAAAGTAGACCGCGATCCCCGGTACAATCCACCAATAATTGGCATGGCTAATCTTATCCCAAACCTCGGCGGGGTTTAGTCCCTGCAATCCAATATACAGAAATACAATACTCACCAATACGCCGACTGCCAGAACGGCCCAACGCCTCATTATTATCAAGCACTCCCGATCTATAGAAAGGTTCCACGATGCAGCCGCATTGAACAGATTCTATCATTCTACAATAAGGTCTTATGCTATACCAGTATAAATACATTACACATTACGATGCGAAATGGCTTAATGATCTAATGCTTTTATAATGATCCCTACACAAGCCAAGAAAAACGGGTAGCCTTGCTTTTGGCTACCCGTTTAACCGAAAATGTGAAATGAATGTGTAATTACCAGCCGATTTATTTGTAGGAGGTTACAGACTCAGTGTGGGGAAGCATTCCTTCCAAGACTTTTTCCAGCGCCATGGTGTGGCTGCATACGTTTCGCGATTGGAAAAAGTGGCAATCACATTTCCATTGATTACCGTCGAAAGTAACCGTATGTTCGCCATTCTCGCCGTCAAAAGCGACGCTGAAGTCTTTGAAGTGGATGCGAGTACGCTCCTCCGCGTATCGCTTGGCCTTTTCGATCTTGCCAATCATGCCGTAGTCCATTGGGTTAACTCCTTTTGTTTTCTGCGCGAGATAAGTAAACAAAAACGCACGGGGCAAATGCCGCCGTGCGTCTCAATCGAAAAAGTATAGTTTCTGAATTTGTAGAATTCTCATAAGCCAAAACTCTCCGCTTAATTAAGGATAGTATAAGAATATTTTAAGGGAATGTCAAGTTAGCCAAAGGCTCAATACGGGAATCAGGGAGCTACAAGGAAGGAATGCAGTCGAGCTTTGCGAGGCCGCCTGATATTGTGAATAAAGTCAAACCTGATCCCCATATTGAGCCTTCGCGAAATATATATTGCGCTCTCGCCAGATCATTGGATAACCCTTTTAATATATCCTCGACACTACATATTGCTAATGGTGTGACAAACCAAGGAGGGTTTGCTTGGAGGTCATAATCTAACAAAGGTAAAATATCATCGTGCTCAAGCTTCGATAATATCCGTATTTCGCGTGCAAATCGCTCACGATCAGTATCAGATTCGTATTGTAGAATAAGCTCTTTGAGAGCAACTTGGTCTCCATCATTTGATACAGCTCTATAAACGGTGCCAATGGCACCCTCTCCAATCACTCCCGACTTTTGGTACTTCATCGCCCCTCGACTTGGATTAACGAGATTGGTCTATAGTTCAGCAATCAATACAGTACGTCTAATGTGAATTCGATTTGACAATCCGCACTATAGCTTGGTCCGTGTTTGCGATTGTCCGTTTAATTCGATGCGCGAACTGTCTATTCATGAGGTAAAAGGCGATTCCACATCAGACGTACAGTCTAATCCACCCTCATGCCGATTACTCTGAAAAAAGGATTGAGCAAAGCTATGGCTAATCCGAGATGCCCTTGTAGGCCATAATCTTGGTCGGAGTCAGGCGGATTAGATATTCACCCGGTACGCCATTGCGCTTCCCATACGATTCTCCCTGATCTTGCCCCATGTAGCGGGCGGCAATACGCCCAGACCAGTAGACCGCTTCGTCGGGTGGCGGATTAAGGATCTCAGCGATACCTTCGATCAACGCATAGGCGAAGGGTGGCTTTTCATCATCGACACACAACATGATACGCGGATCGCGGCTGATGTTCTTGCCTTTAATCGTGTTCTCGTTCGTGTTGAAGACGATCACATCACCGTCCATGTCAAACCAGATGGGCGCAACGTGAGGTCGTCCATCGGCGCGTACTGTGGCGAGTTTGCCAGTATGGACGGTTCCGAGCATAAACTCGCGATATTCTTCTGGAGTCATCACTTGCATTGTAGGTTTGCCTCATCTATTCGGGCTGGTATTCGGGTTCGCTTAAACCTGTAGCTTCGCAATTCTCGGACGCAGTGCGTGATCCAGCCGTATCATTGCGTCGATCATTGTCTCTTGCAGCGCAGGCCATTTTTCCGGTTCATTCAGGCTGCCTATCCCTTCAATAATCTTCACAATCCTGCTGGATCTCTTGGTATCCATGCGCCGCCAATCTAACGCTTCACCAAACTTCGCTTCGATTTGGACACGTTGGTTGTATAAGATGTCAAAAATTGCCTTGTTTCTTTCATAGTCACCTACATCAATATTGAGGTCTATGCCAGCTTCTTCGATAAGGATCAGATAGTTGTAATGAATGCCCGCACGACCCGAAGCAATAGACAGCCAATGGTCGGTATTAGGCGATCTACCGCGACCCAGATTGGTTTTGTTTTTGCTGCGATCCAATAACCCCGTCCAGAATTCGCGGCGTTTATAATGACGGTCAGCGAGAACTCGTGTGGTTTCTTCCGAGGGTTCTGCAACTTGTGACACTTTACTAACTGAGACTTGACCTAAGCGTTCGGCTAGATTTTCAACATCATCTTCAAAATTAGGATATTGTTTTTGAAACTTCGCCCATGCAATCTGAGCCTGACGCAGCATGACACGGCTACTTGCCAGCGCGACGATATTGTCATAATCGTCTTGGGCTTCACGGCGTTGTGCTTCAATGTCCTGTAGATGTATCGAGCTTTCAAGAACTTCTTCAATGTTTACTACTCTTGATTTAAAACCTGCATCACGAAGCGTATTCAGCAAAAATATTGCTCTTTCATAGTCGCCTGCCTCAAGTAGATTGATCGCTTCTTTTAATGTGGCACTATTCGCAAGTGGTTGGACTAAGATAGCGTTAGTCTGTGTCGGGTTCGGCTGTATATGCGTCACTACGGACACAAATTCGACCAATTTGGTAATAGCCGCGTCCCAATAGTCTGGATAAAACGCAATGGCCTGCATCCGAACTATGTCACGGATGTTCTCTGGCAAGTCAGCTTGCTTAGGTAAATATTCGTTATCAATATTGATCAGGATGATTTGCTTGCTTTCCTCCAAGGCCATCGCAATTTCGCGACGAACCCAATCATCCTCTTTATGAATCCGTTCAGGCACAAACGTAAGTTCGGAAAGTACCACTAAAACCACATTGCTGCTATGTAAGTGGGTTAAGATGCTATGCTCGAAATCTGTTTCATCAATGCCACTAATATCAATAAAGATCTCACTATTGATTCTACTATTTAGATCCTCAGCTAAACGGTGTGTGAAAGGCCAACTTTTGCGGCGATAGCTAACAAAAAGCTTAAGTGGGCGGCTAGGCTTAGAGTCAATTTTGGGAGTTGAAGAAGGCGGTTTAGCGACAGGAAATGCAACGGCCTTACCTTCGGCGGCTGCACGAAACTCGGCCTCATGCGTCCTGATGCGAAAAAAAGCCATTGATGAGGAGAGTTCAAACATCCCTGTCTGAGTAAAATGCGTGCGGGGATAATGCTGGAGCCACGTAATCGTTCGCAAATGCGGAAAATTAGCATCTATTTTTGTGTCGTAGAGATAAGCGCTCGTAACCCGACCAATATGAATTTGTCTGTCTCGTCTGGAAAAATAACAAACCAGATCTCCGATTTCTACTTCATACACAAATCGATACAACTGGCCCGCGACTACCGGGACTGCGCCTTGTTTGCTCTCTGGATAGTTAGTGGCAATGTTCGCCTTGAATGCTTCGCGAGTTGCCGCTGGGAGTTTGCTCAGGTCGCCAGTAACATTCCAGCCGAGAGCAATATAATTTCTCTGTAAAAATAAGTCGTCGGCATCGCCCGTTCTGCCGGCATGAATCCCCCAGATTTTGCTCATCGCCATGTCTCCAAAGCATCAATAACGCTTTTAGCCGTGATTAGGTAATGTGTACCCGGCAAGTATAGCACGCCCGATAGGTCGCTTGGTTTCGGATCGACCCGTGTCAGTCCAGTGCTTCCGATAATCTGAAGGGCCAGTTATAGCAATACCCCGTAGTTATCCACTTTTGAGACTTTGCCTCTGAAATTTGTTTTAACCGATTAGGATATATAGCAATTGACTGAACATGCTCATCAGTTGTTATTCGCTTACAAGTTGTTAAATCCACGATTGGAGTATCGACTGTTATCATTACTCCAGACCTAGTATATAAGAGGGCAGGAAATGTTCCTCCACCTTGCCCCCATAAAGTAATCGCATCGGGGATAGGTAAGGCAATCATTGCATCGCCGATGAGCATATTGGTTCGAAGTTCTATGCCTTCAACGATGTCATCATTTGAAATAGTAAGTTTTGGGACTAGAAAAACAACTGTTATGACCAAGGCACCTGAATTATTGTCATAAACAGCTACCCACGAAATATGCTCCGCAATGCGATATTGCGGTGAGCCTCCATAGACTAACCTCACACTGTTTTTTGCTTCGGCAACCGTCGATTTCTCCGGAATAATGCCTATCCAACAGGGTAAGGTACAAGAGTCGAGATGCAGCACATTAGGCTTTTTCGGCTGTTGATGCCCAACCCATAGAGCACCTACAATCGAAAACAGCATCAAGATACATATACTGAATAACCACTTTGAATACCGTTTCACGCTGTTCCAAGTTTTAAATTTTGAATGTACTCAGGCGAGATTTACCCCGGCAAAAATATCGCGCTCGATAGGATCGCCGGGTTTTGGCGCTGGGTAAACCTTTGTCAGGTTAGCCGTGCTTGTAATCTGGCGAGCCATGAGCCGCGCCACAGCATTCTTCGGTTCCGACCCTCCCTGACTGGCATGGCACGCCATAGAACGCCACGCGGTTTCAACGTGAGCGCTTGCGTCGATCCGGGTATGGATCGGCAAGATTGCGTCATACATCGCCTGCATATCCATATCAGCGTTGCGACCCTGCTTACGCGGATCTTTGCCCATTACCCGCATCCCTATCAAAAAGGTACGCATTAGACGCTTGGGGTAGGGATTGCCACCATAGTAGAGTTTCTGAGGCGGCTGCGGATCGGATTGCACAGCCTGAAAGGCCGCGACAGTTGCCTTGTGAATCTTGATATGGTCGGGATGCCCATACACGCCATAGGGATCGAAGGTGTAGATCACCTGCGGGCAAGTCCGGTGGATCACATCGATCACGCACTCAGTAACTTTATCCAGCGGCGCTTGGAAGAAACTCGCCGGATTATCATTGTCGGGCGTACCGATCATGCCACTGTCGCGGTAGCCCCACTTCACAACTTCCTTGAAGCCCAACACATTGACAGCACAGTCCAGTTCGGCAAGGCGCATTTCTGCCACCGAACTATAGCCCTTGAGATGCTTCTCATCGGTACTGCCTACATCGCCATTCGTCGCGCAGATTAACGTAACCTCTACCCCTTGCGCGACAGAAGTCGCGATCAGTGGCGCGGCGAAAAACGATTCGTCATCGGGATGGGCTAGGGCAATCAGCAGCCGTTTAGCATTCAATCGCGTGAATCTTTCTGCCGGGTGGCACTAGGATGTGTGTATCGGGTAGGACAATCTGCTACGTCGGCATCAATAGCAGGGTGTTATTCATCTTTGAAGCCGCCAGCAATGTCATTGACCAGATCGTCGAACAAGCGCTTCTTTTCGACGCGGCTCAACACGACATTTTGCTCTTCTAAGATTTCCCCAAAAAGGTTCTCGACCATGATCATTTCTTCGGGGGAATTCGGGTTGAGCGTCCCCTCAAGTTCGATAAACATAATATCGCGAATGCTTTTTTTGAGGACGTTATAACTTTTGCGCGATGAGTTCGATGGATTATTCGAGTCAAACATGATTAAAGTTTCTCCACACACAGGAGCCGGACACCATTGATTTACCGGGTCGTGTGTCTTGATTGTACCAGTCAGGGGGAGATCCTCACAAGTAGACTCTCAACAGCAGTACAGGCCGACCCATCGAGATGAGTCGGCCTGTACTGGGGGGGTGAACAATCTAACACATATCAGGGAACAAAGGTTGGCGCGATAATCGGTGTTGGTGCTGTGACTGCCCAATGTCCCGCGACGGGCTTATCGTTGGCGATCCCGTAGACAAGGCTCAGATCAGCGAAGCCGCTGGTCGGCATATTCTTGAGATAGATTAGTCCGTTCGAGGGACGGAACACGCCGATCCCGGTGATGCCATCGCCGTTCCAATCGCCCGCGAACGGACTATCACCCGTCACACCGAGCGCGGCGCTGTAGTCGGCAAAGACACTGCAATTGCAGACTTGGTCGCTTAGGAAGAATTTCGTCAACGAGGGACGATACACACCGGGACTATCCTTGCCATCGCCATTCCAATCGCCCGCGACAGGCCCATCGCCCGGCACGCCGAGCACCATCTGGAAGTCGGCAAAACCCGTCGTCAAGGTGTTCTTGAGATAGATCAGCCCATTCGATGGACGGAACACGCCGACTCCATCCTTACCATCACTGTTCCAATCGCCCGCCATCGGCAGATCACCCGGTGCGCCGAGGACAAAACTGTAGACGGTTGGTGCGCCAGCGCTATTGGAGTCGCGCAAGAAGAATTGCCCGGTGCTGCTGCGATAAAAGCCTACCGTGTCGATGCCATCGCCGTTCCAGTCGCCTGTGACTGGCAGATCGGTTGAAGTGCCGAAGGCAGTGATGATGTTGGCAGCGCCCGTGGTGTTGGCGTTGCGGAGATAGAACGTTGCTGTCGAGGGACGGAACACGCCAACGGTATCGAGTGGCCCCGCGCCGACGGTTAGCGTGAAGTTTTGGGTGGTGTTGGGCAGCACGCCATTCGCAGCGGTCAGCGTGACCGCGAACGGCGACCCAACGCTGTTTAGCGGCTTCCCGCTCAGTATACCTGTGGTCGGATTGAACGTCGCCCAACTAGGCACTCCCGTTGCGCTGAACGTCGGTGTGGGATTACCCGTTGCCGTGACGGTAAACGTGCCAGCAGTGCCGACGTGGAAGGTCGTCATGTTGGCGCTGGTAAACACTGGCGCTTGCGTGACAGTTAGCGTGAAGCTCTGCGTTGCGTCGGGCAACGTCCCATTGGTCGCCGTGATCGTAATCGCAAACGGCGATCCCGTGCTAGTCGGCGGTGTGCCGCTGAGTACGCCTGTCGTTGGATTCAAGGTTGCCCATGCAGGCAATCCGGTTGCGCTAAAGGTTATTGTGGGATCGCCCGTTGCTGTCACGGTAAACGTTCCGGCACTGCCAATGGGAAAGCTTGTGTTGTTTGTGCTAGTAATAGTTGGAGCCACTGGGTTTTGTACAGTTAGGGTAAAGTTTTGCGTTGCATTAGGCAAAACTCGATTTACAGCGGTAATCGTGAAACTGATCGGTGAGCCAGTGGTATTTGGCGGTGTGCCACTGAGTACGCCTGTTGGGGTATCCAAATGAAGCCAACTTGGTACTGATCCCGATAATTGGAAATAGGGTGCAGGTATACCAATTGTTGTAAAGCTAAAGGTATTGGCATGACCGGTCAGGAAGGTCGTATGATCAGCGCTGGTAATGGTCGGCGCTTGGATGACAGTAAGCATCAAATGCTGAGTCGCGGCGGGCAATAATCCGTTACTTGCCGTAATTGTAATATCGATTGGCGATACCGTCGTGGTTGTTGGCGTGCCGCTTAATATGCCTGTCGTTCCATCGAATGTAGCCCAAGCAGGCAGCCCGCTTGCGCTGAATGTTGGTGCGGGTGTGCCACTGGCAGTAACCGTAAAGCTGTTCGTACCTGTCAGAAATATGACACGATCTGTACTGGTAATGAATGGCAAATTACCGGAAGGTGTAAAAATGTAGGTTGCCCCCGCAAGATTTTGGCCTGCCAGCGATTTGTTAGCCGCCCCCACAATGACAGTATTTCCGTTCAGTGCAACGGCTGACCCAAAATAATCACCGGTTACCCCATCGCTGGCGGTGAGTTCTTGCTGTTGGCTCCACGTTGTACCGCTTCTCGCAAATAAATAAGCGGCTCCAATACCATTACTTCTGCTCTCTGCTCCAACCACAACCGTATCACCAGCTAATGCAACGGCTATCCCAAAATAATCACCGGTTGCCCCATCGCTGGCGGTAAGTTTTTGCTGTTGGCTCCACGTTATGCCGTCGTTCACAAATACATAGGCTACCCCGGGGGCGTTATTCTTATAAGGTGCTCCGACCACAAGCGTCGATCCTTCAAACGCTACTGATACACCCAAATGGCGACCAACACCATCACTGGCGGTTAGCTTTTGCTGCTGAGTCCATATTGTCCCGCTTCGTCCAAAAATGTATGCTGCGTCGGCGCTTGGTGCGCCCATGACTAGCGTATCGCCAGCCACAGCTACCCCTAGTCCAGACCAGTCATTGGCAATCCCATCGCTCGCGGTGAGCTTTTGTTGCTGAGTCCACGTTGTGCTGCTCCGCACAAATACATAGGCTGCTTCAGGGGTTTGGTTATCACCTGCCATACCAACAACTGCGGTTTCCCCACTCAGTGATACAGAAATACCGAATTTCCCATTAGTGACTGCATCGCTGGCGGTTAATTTTTGTTGTAGACTCCAAGTATTTCCGCTGCGTGCAAACACATAGGCTGATCCAAAATTGGCTTCGTATTGGGCACCCACAATGGCGGTGTCCCCTTCCAGTGCAACGGAAATACCAAAATCGTTAAACGGATACCCCGCATCGGGAGTCAGCTTGGCTTGCAATTGCCAAGTTCCGCTTGTCCGCACAAATACGTAAGCAAATCCCTTTCCATTTGCCAGTGAACCTATAACAGCCGTATCTCCATTGATGGCAACGGAAAACCCAAAATCGTCATACACATAAGGCTGGATAAGGGTCAACTCCGTTTGCTGTACCAGCGGATCGGTTATGGTTGGTAGCACCGTGTCGCGACTGTCTTTGTGCAACGTGGACTCCAACACAGGATACAATGCAGCGGGGATAGCATTTCGGTTGGCGTGTTCAGCCGCTTTTACCGCCGATTGTGGTGTGGCGACGGTCAGTAGAGATAGCACAAGCGATAACATAGGAAGTAGCATTGATAGCTTGTGAAAACGACGATAAACGACCATGACTGGCTCTCCGCAAAACTGATTAGGGGTAAGTGAGTGAGCGTAGTTTGCCCTCCAACGCGGCTATCCAGATGGCGCGGGAGCCTACCTATTCATTATTTCATAAGATACCCTTATTGTAAGCTGGGCAGTTGTGGTTTTACATTACAGAGTTGTTCAGGACCCGGAGGAACGGAGCGATTTAGCCAAGCTACGGCGTTTCTCAAGTAAAATGAGCGCTACACCTCACCCCGTCTCGCGGGGCGAGACTCCCCTCTCCGAATTCGGAGAGGGGTTGGGGTGAGGTGCCTTGGTACTAATGGTTCAATCAACCTGAAAACCGCTGTAAATGATCATCGTTTATGATCCCGATATTGACATTTCCAAAGTTCGGTGACACAATCTCATCCGCGCTAGATTTATCGCGGTGAGCGAACCAATAACTATGTATTCAAGTACTTGCTTAACTGGGAAAAAATCTAAAAAAGGCTACCAACTCCCGTACCAGATGTACGGAGGGTAATGCCTGCGCGTCTTTCTGACTGAAAACGCGAGGACCCTTCCAGAACCATCTGGAAGGGTCTTTTTGTTCTCAGCGATTTTGCGAAAATATTAGTTGTGCCCCTACGGGGATTCGAACCCCGGTTTTGGCCTTGAGAGGGCCGCGTCCTGGGCCTCTAGACGATAGGGGCAGATGACCCGAACGCGGTCATTGTAGCAGTATCAATTGTGAACGTCAAGGTATGCACCATAAAGAAACATTAGGAGAAGATAGGATGATCGTGATCAAAGTAGGCGGTGGCGCAGGTGTAGACCTCAACACCGTGTGCGCCGATGTCGGAACGCTGGTTCAGGAGGGACAGCAGGTCGTGGTGGTGCATGGCACCAGTGCCGCAGCGGATACACTCGCGGCGCGGCTGGGCGTTCCGGCGCGGACTCTGCAATCGCCATCGGGCTATGTCAGCCGCTACACCGACCCCGAAACGCTGGATGTTTATACAATGGCAGCGGTCGGGCAGGTCAATAAAAATATCGTGACGCTGCTGCAATCGTTGGGCGTGAACGCGGTTGGGCTGAGTGGGGTTGATGGGCGGCTGATGGGCGCACGGCGCAAAGATGCAGTCCGGGCGATAGATCCGACCACCGGACGGCAGCGCGTTGTGCGCGATGACTACACGGGCAAGATCGAGCAGATCAATGGGTCGCTGTTGCACCTGCTGCTTGATGCAGGCTATACACCCGTGATCGCACCATTGGCGCTTGGGCAAGAGTGCGAACGGCTCAACGTGGACGGGGATCGCGCCGCTGCCATGATCGCTGGGACGCTCAAGGCCGAAAACTTAGTCATCTTGAGCAATGTCCCCGGTCTGCTGGCGAACTTCCCCGACGAAGCCAGTTTGGTTCGCAATGTGCCGCGCAGCGAGATCAGCCGTGCGATTGAGATGGCAGGCGGACGTATGAAGAAGAAAATTTTGGCGGCGCAAGAGGCCATCGAAGGTGGCGTGCAGCGCATCATTTTAGCAGACTCGCGGCGTGAGTCGCCTATCCGTGCCGCATTATCCGGCGAAGGGACGGTATTTTTATCATGACGGACACTCAGACAGATATTACACAAAGCGCCCGGCAGATCGAAGAAGCTCACACTAGCGGGGTTTACCCCAAGCGCCCCTTAACCATTGTTCGTGGTGAAGGCGCGGTATTGTACGACGATGCGGGCAACAGTTATATCGACTGTGTAGGTGGGCAAGGAGCCGCCAATCTCGGACACTCGCATCCGGCAGTCGTCGCCGCGATCCGCGAGCAGGCGGGGATATTGCTCAGTTGTCCTGAGATTTTCTACAACGACAAGCGGGCGGCCTTGTTGGAAAAGCTGACAACACTCGCTGGGATGCCCCGCGCTTACTTATGCAACAGCGGCGCGGAAGCCGTCGAAGCGGCGCTCAAGTTCGCCAAACTCGCAACAGGCCGCACCGAGATTATCGCGACGATGCGCGGCTTTCATGGGCGCACAATGGGCGCTCTCTCCGCCACATGGGAGCCGAAGTATCGCGAACCGTTTGAGCCGCTAGTGCCGAACTACAAGCACATCGCGTATAATGATCTCGGCGCTGCCGAAGCCGCGATCAGTGATCAGACAGCAGCAATCATTGTCGAGGTGGTGCAGGGTGAAGGTGGAGTCCGACCCGCTAGCGCCGAGTATTTGCAAGGGCTGCAAGCGCTGTGCAACGAACGCGGCGCAATGTTCATCTTAGATGAAGTGCAAACGGGCTTCGGACGTACAGGCAAGATGTTCGCACACCAGCACTACGGGTTGCACCCCGATCTCATGCCCGTTGCCAAGTCTATCGCGGGCGGCATCCCGATGGGCGCGTGCCTAATCAGCGAGAAAGTCGGCACGATTGCCCCTTCGACGCACGGCACAACCTTCGGTGGTAATCCGTTGGCGTGCGCGGCAGCGATTGCAGCGCTTGACGCACTGGTCAGCGAAGATTTACCGGGGCGGGCGGCGGCACTGGGTGGTTGGCTGTTGGAGCGTCTCGCTGATTTGCCAACCAATAAGGTGCGTGAGGTACGCGGGTTAGGCTTAATCGTTGGCATCGAACTGCGGAGCAAGGTTACGCCTGTACTGCGGGCGCTGCAAGATCGCGGTGTGTTGGCGCTGCCTGCTGGACTCACAGTGCTGCGATTGCTGCCGCCGCTGGTCATTTCGCAGGAACAACTTGAAACCGTTGCACAAGCTATCGAAGCGGTGTTGACCGCTGCGCCGGAACTCGCCTGATCTGAAACATACTGATTGACTGATAGAACAACTGTTAATTCATTAACGTCGCGATCTACTCTGATCGCCTAGGAGAATTCTACAAATCATGTCGCTTGAAAAATTCGCTATCATCGAATCAACACTGCGCGAAGGGGAACAATTCGCGGGCGCTCAATTTACCCCCGAACAGAAGATCAAGATTGCCGAAGCGCTGGACGAATTCGGCGTGGAGATGCTCGAACTCTCATCGCCGCTGGCCTCGGAGCAGAGTGATGCCGATGTACGGGCAATCGTCAAGCTCAACCTGAACGCCACGATTCTGACGCATATTCGCTGCAACCGTGATGACGCGCTACGAGCACTCGACACGGGAGTCGGCGGGTTGGATGTGGTGATCGGTACATCTGAGGCGCTGCGTAAGTATAGTCACGGCAAGACCATTGACGAGATTATCGATCTGGCGCAAGATGTACTGTGCTTCATTCGTGAGCAAGCCCCAAATATCGTGCTACGTTTTAGCACAGAAGATTCCTTCCGCAGCAACGAAGCCGACTTACTGCGTGTATATCTTGCCGTCGCTCAGTTGGGCGTGACCAACCGCTTCGGGGTAGCCGATACAGTGGGGATTGCTACGCCGTCGCAAGTACACCTGTTGGTTTCACAGTTGCGCCGCCTGACTCATCTGGATATTGAGTTTCACGGACACAACGATGCGGGCTGCGCCATTGCCAACGCCTATGCAGCACTGGAAGCGGGCGCAACACATATTGATACTACCGTGTTGGGTATCGGAGAACGCAACGGGATCACGCCATTGGGCGGGCTGATCGCACGGTTGTACATGCTGAACCGTGAGCTAATCGTCAACAAGTATCGGTTGGATCGCCTGTATGCGCTGGATTACATGATTGCGGAGATGGTTGGAATCACGGTTCCATTTAACAATTACATCACAGGTTCGACGGCGTTTACGCACAAGGCCGGCATCCACACGAAGGCAGTTCTGGCGGCACCAGAGACCTATGAGAGCATCAACCCAGACGACTTCGGCCTGAAGCGCGATGTCAAGATTGCCCACCGTTTGACAGGTTGGAATGCAGTTCGTAGCCGCGCACAAGAATTGGGTTTATCATTAACAGACGCTCAAATCAAGCGCGTTACCCAGCGTATCAAGACCCTTGCCGACCAGCGACCATTAGGCACAGAAGATGTAGACACCCTTCTGCGTGCGTGGGATGTTACTGAGCAGGAGGTTAATTAATTTCAGGAATAATAACATTATGACCGATGAACCCGACGACTATAAAGACTTTATTTTATCAGCCGATAAACGCGCCCTGATGCGGCAGCTTAAGTCCGACATCAAAACGCCGTTGGTCAGCGCCCAAAATCTCGTTAACGTGTTGATTATGATGCAGTCTCCAACCGCCGGAGTCCAAAAGAAGATGGACAGTGGAGAACTGTATGCACCCGACATGCTTGAGGAGATCGGTGGATTGATGAATCAAGTTTTTGATGTGATCGATTTTTACCGTTCTGTTTTGGATGAAGACTAGAGTCGGGCTAGCGAACGCACACAGCTAATAGGACAAACATACTAAACCATGACCGGATACACCTTTGCCGAAAAAGCGTTGGCGCGGGCGGCGGGCTTACCCTCTGTCGTTGCTGGACAGATCGTTGATGCTAGCCCAGATGTCGTGATGAGCCATGATAATACCGCCGCGATTTACAAAACTTTTAAAAAACTTGGTATCACCAAAGTTAAATACCCAGAACGGCTGGCGATCACGCTGGATCATGCTGTGCCTGCGCCGACCACGCAGCACGCCCAGAACCATGCCGAAGTACGCCAGTTCGTCAAGGAACAGGGAGTCACGACCTTCTTCGAGGTGGGGCGCGGCATCTGCCATCAGGTTCACAGCGAAGAAGGCGTGATCTTACCCGGCGAACTGATCCTCGGCTCGGATAGCCACACGCCGCACTTTGGCTGGTTGGGGGCGTTCGGCGCGGGCATAGGTCGCTCCGAAGTGGCGGCACTGTGGGCGACGGGCGAACTGTGGATGCGTGTTCCGGAGTCGATGAAGGTTGTGCTAACGGGCGAATGGCCTGCGGGCGTAACTGCCAAAGATTTCTGCCTGCGCCTGATGGGTGACTTCGGCGTAGACGGCGGCATCTATATGTCGATTGAATTTAGCGGCCCTGCCATTAGCGCTTTGAGTTTGGAAAGCCGCGCCGTGATCCCGAATATGATGGCGGAGTTCGGCGCAAAAACGGCTTACTTGCCGCCCGATGGGGCGATCTTTAGGTACCTCGAAGGTCGCGCCCGCCGTCCCTACACGCCGATCTATCCTGATGATGACGCGATCTATGCTGTTGAACATCACTACGATGTGTCGAAATTAGAACCAGTCGTGGCTTGCCCCGATAATCCCGGCAATGTGCGGAATGTTTCGGAAGTCGCTGGCACATCGGTGCAGCAGGCGTTTATCGGAACCTGCACCAATGGTCGGCTCGAAGATATTGCCGCTGCCGCTGAGGTTGTCAAGGGGCGGCATGTGGCGGCGGGGACGCGCTTATTGGTCATCCCCGCGTCAAGCGTGATCATGCAGGACGCGATGCGGTTGGGCTATCTGCAAACGCTCATGGAAGCCGGGGCGGTACTCGGTACGCCGGGTTGCGGGCCGTGCATGGGCAACCACATGGGCGTACCCGCGCCGCATGAAGTGACGATCAGCAGCGCCAATCGTAATTTTCGCGGACGCATGGGGACTGCCGACGCACCGATCTATCTGGCGAGTCCGGCGGTAGTTGCCGCCAGCGCCATTACCGGCAAGATCACCGATCCTCGCGATTTGTAGTATGTTAGACTGAGAAAGAAAGACTCAAAAGCTTCAATGTATATTCCGGGTGCGTTTAGAGAAGAAGATCAAAGCGTTTTACACGATTTTATGCAGCAAAATAACTTTGCTGTGCTCGTCACCTCAAACGATGGTCAGCTTTGCGCGACGCACCTGCCCTTTTACCTCGACCCGTCACGAGGACAGCATGGCACGTTGGTCGCACACATGGCGCGTGCGAATGCCCAGTGGAAAACCTTTGATGGCGAACACGAAGCCCTTATCATTTTTCAGGGCGCTCATGCGTATATCTCGCCGTCTTGGTACGAGCCGACTCAAACCAATGTGCCGACGTGGAACATGGCGGTGGTTCATGCCTATGGTGTTCCACGCATCATCACGGACGATGAGCAAATGTACAGGATGTTAACGCAACTCGTCGATGCCCATGAGCTAGGCTTTGAAAGCCCTTGGTCTATCCAGAATTCAGAAGCCTCTGTGCATCGCCAGCTTGCCGCAATTGTGGGCTTTGAAATCACCATCACCCGGCTTGAGGGCAAATTCAAGCTGAGTCAGAATCGATCTGAGACAGATCAGCAGCATGTCATTGAGGCACTGTCGCAAAGCCTCAACGAACTAGATCGGCAGGTTGCCGGCCTAATGGATCAGCGCGTGTCAGCAGATAACCATTTACCTACCAAGAATCGCTAGGAATATGCCCAAAGAGCATCGAATCATCACGCTAGAGAAAGCCTCAAACCCGGATAGCCTGAAAGTGTGGCTTGAGAAGGTAAACAAATTAGTGAACGATGGCTGGGTAATCATTACGTCGCATGGCGACAAAAATTTCATTCGCCTCATTCTTGAGAGAGCAAGGCTATCTTTAGAAGGCGATCCATCGCGCAGTGCCGATTCTACCGAAGCCTAGCAAAATCTATCACCGCGCTACATTTGTTCTACTCTTTTCCAATGACGGCAACATTGCCGATAAGCGAGGTTAATGACAACTACACGCGCTGAACTAATCCTGAGTAATGGCACGATCCACACGCTGGATACAGCTCACCCCACCGCCGAAGCGGTCGCGGTTGCCAATGGACATATTGTTACCGTTGGCACATTGGAGGCCGTTGAGGCGACAGCCCACCCCCACACCCGTTATATTGATCTGACAGGTCGCACCCTTATCCCCGGCTTTAACGATGCTCACCTGCATATCGAGCGAGTCGGACTGGCAGCAGGCAGCCCTACCGACTCTGGCTTCGAGGCGGTGATTCTAGCCGCTGCCAAATTGCTGGTGCGGTTGGGTATCACCAACATTACCGACGCGGGCTTGACTCCGCCACAGTTGGAAGCCTATCGCCAACTTGCCGCTGATCGCCGCCTGCCGCTGCGTGTCAACGCAATTGCGCTGCGCTACCACCCTGACGGTACCAAGATTCCCCTACCGGAACGTTTCGAGTCGAATTGGCTGCGGATCGATACGATCAAACTGTTTGCCGATATTGATCAAAGTGGCACACTGCGATCTACAGACGATCAGATGCGGGCAATGGTCTGGGATGTGCATCGGGCGGGGTTGCGTGCGACTATTCATGCAGTGAGCGAAGCCGCCATTGAACAGGCCATTAGTGCAATCGAATATGCGTCTAATCGTCTGGTGTCGCGGCTCAAACACCGGATCGAACAGTGCGTCCACCCCACCGACGATCAGATCCAGCGCTGCCGCCAATCGGGGATCAATATCGTGGTGCGCCCCATCCTTACTCAGAATCCCGCGCCGTTACGCAAATTGCTGGACAGCGGAGTAAGTCTCGGCTTTGGTTCGAATGCCTCGGCTGTACCCGATGTAAACCCGTTGGTCGGGATGAAAGCTGCCACCACGCAGATTACCATCGCGGAAGCGCTGTCACTCTATACGCTGGGTGGGGCGCTTGTGGTAGGCGAAGATAGCTTGAAGGGATCAATGGTTCCCGGCAAGTATGCCGACTTCGCGATCTTGTCTGGCGATCCACTACGTGCGCCCGCCGAACGCCTCAGCGATTTGCAAGTCGAAATGACGCTCATCAACGGTCAGGTCGTCTATACGCTTAAGTAGTGGCATGTCCTGAGATCGGGTGATTGGGCGTGTGCAAACGCATCAAAAATTATCTCACTTAAAAAAGTTCAGCGGACAACGCCTGTGTTGTCCCTAGATAACGCGCATTGGTGTAGGGACAGGGCTTGCCCTGTCCGCTACAAGGTTGAACTCCCTAGCCTTAGGCAGATAACAGCTAGGGTGGAATGACCCATCTTTCATTTTGATGCGATAGTCTTGGGTGAATGGCTCCTTGACATGGCAGAACAAATGAGCTAAATTTGTGATATACTTAAATCATTCTGTCTGTTGCAAAAGGAAAACCTAAATGAGCACTCCCTCGAAGGTAAACATTCTGGTTGGCACCCGTAAAGGCGGCTTCATTTTCACCAGCGACAAAGATCGCAAGCAGTGGTCGGTCAGCGACATTCTGTTCAAAGGCTGGAACATCATGCACATCGTCATGGACCCCCGCCATGGGCGACTGTACGCCGCTGCTAGCCATTTCGTGTTCGGCTCGACTATTCAATATTCTGACGATATGGGTCAAACGTGGCAGCAAAGTCCAGAACCGCCGAAGTTCTCGCGGCCTTCGGTGTCGGGTCGTCCCGGTGGCACACCCGAAGAAGCCTTCGACGGTAATGGGATACCAGAAACCCCCGAAGCAGTGATTAAAGTCTGGAATATCGAGCCGGGGCGAGCCGATGAACCAGATGTACTTTATGCGGGTGTACAGCCAGCCTCCTTGTTCAAGTCGACGGATCGCGGCGAAACTTGGGTCATCAACGAAGGGCTGTACGACCACCCACAGCGCGGTCAGTGGAATCCCGGCGCGGGTGGTCTGTGCTTGCACAGCATAGTCCTTGACCCACGCGACCACAATCGGATGTATGTGGCAGTTTCGGCGGCGGGCGTGTATCGCACCGACGATGGCGGGCAAAGCTGGCAACCGCGCAATAAGAATGTTTTGGCGGATTTTGGGGCAAAAACTTATCCTGAGTTTGGACAGTGTGTTCACAAACTCGCGCTGCATCCTTCCCGACCCGATGTACTATTCCAGCAAAACCACTGTGGCGTATATCGCAGCGATGACTGCGGCGACGACTGGATCGACATTGGTGAGGACAAGCTGCCGAGTCGCTTCGGCTTTCCAATGGTCATCCATCCCCATGACCCGCAGACAATCTACGTCATGCTGGAAGAAAGCGATCAGTTCCGCATGAGTGTTGAAGGTCAGGCGGCGGTCTGGCGCAGCCGCGATGGTGGAGAAAATTGGCAGCGGATTACCAATGGACTGCCTACGAACGCCCATGTGGTTGTGCTGCGCGAGGCGATGGCAGCCGATACGCTGTCGCCGGCTGGCCTTTACGCAGGTACGGATACAGGCCAACTTTTCTACAGCCGCGATGACGGCGATACTTGGGAAATCCTTGCCGATTTCCTGCCGCCTATCGCTTCCATCGAAGTCGCCATGACCTGATCCGGAAATGTACATGGGTTAGGATTGCAACTTGTTCTGTCTAGTCTGAAAACACAGCGTTTTGCAAGTTGCAATCCTTGCCTGATCGGTCTACAGTGATAAGCATCGTCATTCAAAATTAGTGTCCTAAATAACCCATGACTGACTCACCACAATCGATTTTTATCTCGTATTCACGGCGCGATAAAGTCTTTGTCCGCCGCCTGTTTGATGCACTGGAGACGGCACAGCGTAGTATCTGGGTAGACTGGGAAGGTATTCCCTATTCCGCCGAGTGGTGGAAAGAAATCTGCGAGGGTATCGAAAAGTCTGATACCTTCATTTTTGTCGTTACCCCGGATTCGCTTGGCTCCAAAGTCTGCAATGACGAACTGGCCTACGCTCGCCAGATGAACAAGCAAATCGTTCCAGTCATTCGCCGTCCAATCGACGAAAAGATCATGGCAGGCGTTTGGTTTAACAAGCCGTGGGAAGTGACCGCCCGCCAGAATTGGGAAGCGCTTCAGAAGATCAACTGGCTGTTCTTCCGGCGCAAAGACGAGTACGAGTGTGAATTTGTCGATGGCGAGATCCTGAACCCGGATTGCGACGGCCCGGACAGTGATCGCGATCCATTTGCTACTGCCTTTGAGTCGCTTATTGCCACGACTGAAACCGATCTTGAGCATATCAAGATGCACACCCGCTTGCTCATCCGGGCGCGGGAGTGGGAAGTACGCGGTCAAAATCCTAGTTTGCTGCTGCGCGGTGACGATCTGCGGGCGGCGGTGGAATGGCTAGCGCAAGCAGGCCAGACTGAACCGCTGCCTACGGCGTTTCACAAGCAGTATGTCGAGGCTTCGGCAAAGTGGGAGGCCGAAGAACAAGCCCGCGATGCAGCGACGGCGCGGCGCGTTCGTACCCTGAACCGTGCCACTATCGGCTTGCTGGTGGTCGGAGTCTTGGCGCTTGCCGCGACAGTTTTTGCCAGCCTGCAAGCCATCAATGCAGGCTATCAGAGTGCGACGGCGACTGTTGCACAGGGTCGGGCTATTGTTGGGCAGCAAGTTGCTGTCGATGCTGCCAATACTGCCACTGTTGAGCAGGGTCGGGCTATCGTGGGACAGCAAACCGCTGTTAGCGGTGCGAATATCGCCAACACTGCCGAATCGGTTGCCCAGAAAACCCTTGCCCCAATTCCAGCAACCTTAACCCCCATACCCATTACATTGACCGCAGCCGGACAGCTCGTGAAAGATGCTTCGTTGCAAGCCGATTCGTTGAAATGGGCGGCCCTCGCCAACAACGAACTGCTCAGTTCTAGCGGTAACGCCGAAACCGCTGCACTGCTCGCCCTTCGCGCACTCAACATCGCCTATACGCCTCAAGCCGACAGTACGCTGTCACTAGCGTTAGATCAGCTTTACACGCGACAGATGTTCGAACCGAATCCGCGCAAATATACGATTAACACCCCTAGTACAGTGAAAGCTGTCGCCTTTTCTCCTGACGGCACGCTAGCTGCGATCCGTGTTAGTGACCTGATACAGATCTGGAATATCAAGACAGGCAAACTGGTCAACAGCCTGCACGTAACACAGGGTAACGGTGGCTTCATCAATGCAGCATTTTTGCCGGATAACAAAACATTGATGGTTGCCGACGCATCGGTGGTCATCACTTTTTGGGATCTCGCAACGTTTAAACCAATACATAGTTTTGGTGTGGGCAAAGCACTAAACAACCCCGTTAAAAATACAGCGAATAAGGCAGTGCTTTCGCCCGATGGAAAGATCGTGCTAGTTGCCGGCGCATCGAATTCGGTTTATCTAGTGGATACCACCCTTGGAAGTACATTGAACACTTTAGAGGGCTACACAGGTTACATTGAAAACGCCGCCTTTTCTGCAGATAGCAAAATCATTGCGACCAATAGCAGTATCATTGACCAGACTATTCAGTTTTGGGATAGCACCACAGGGAAGGCGCTGCAAGCCATTCATCTATCCTCCGGCGGGCCTCACCCATTTGCTTTTTCGCCGGATGGTAAGACCATTCTGGTTGGTGACGGGGCGGGCAACGTTCAACTGTGGGATACGGCCACTGGCACCCAAAAACAGAATATCGTGGGGGTTCGTGGCGCTGTAGAGAGTGTAGCGTTTTCACCTGATAGAACTAAAATATTCGCGGGCAGCTTTTTCGGGGTGGGTTATGTGTTTGATGCGGGTACGGGTAAACTGCTGCGGACGTTGACTGGACACAATGCCACGCTGTCCGATGCTCAGTTTTCGCCGGATAGCCAAGCGCTCTTAACCGCCAGTGAGGATGGAACTGCCCGCTTATGGAATATAAATTCGCCTGTGCCACATACGCTTCAAGCGCCAAAAGGCGTTGTGCAAGGAGATGCACGCGCAGTCGCTTTTGCGCCGGATAGCAAGACGTTTTTCACAAGCGGCTCTGATCCCACAATTCAACAGTGGGATGCTATTACAGGAGCACCACTACGTCAATTTGTCCCAAAGCTCGATGCGTTTACTGTGAATAATCCGCGATTGCTCGATCCTCGAAGAGGAGATACAACTTATGCGTTCAGCATTAGCAGCATGGCGGTTTCGCCCGATGGCAATTGGATTGCGACGGCGACCTATGACAATGTGATAGAGCTGTGGAATACGCATACAAATCAACCTCAGTTTCTGTACTCAGAGCATATGGATCAGATCACGAGTATGGCGTTTTCGCCTGATAGTAAAATGCTGCTGACAGGCAGTTTGGATAAGACCGCCGAGCTATTTGATTTGACAAACATCTTCAGCATAAAACCCTATCGGATCTTCACGGAAAATAAGGGGAGTATCTACGGAGTAGCCTTTGCACCGGATGGCAAAAGCATTGTGACCGCAAGCGGAGGTGCCACGGAGTATGATAGTGCGGTATTATGGGACATCGGCACAGGCCAAATGCGGCTTCGATTTCTCCCGCCAAAACTAACCTCTTTCGACTATGCTAATGGTAAATCGCTTAAAAACATGTTCAGAGCAGTAGCGTTTTCGCCCGATGGCAAGACTGTCGCTACCGGACACCAAGATGGCACGGTGCGTCTATGGCAAGTAGATAATGGGGGTATGCTGCGTACATTTTTAGGCCATACCAACATCATTAACAGTGTGGCGTTTTCGCCCGATGGTAAGTTGATCGCGACGGGCAGTGTGGATCACACAGCCCGCCTCTGGGATGTGACAACCGGGAAAGTTGTACGACTTCTGGAGGGGCATGTCAGTCAAGTTAGCAGCGTGGCATTTTCACCCGATGGCAAAACTGTTATCACAGGCAGCTATGACAGAGTGCGTATTTGGAATGTCGATTATCATGATTTCGTCGCTTTCGCCTGTTCGCGTGTCACCCGCGACTTTTATCAAACTGTCCCCAAAGATGAACGAAAAACCTTCGGGATCACGGATCAAAACCCGACATGCCCACAATTTTCTAATGGACCTAAACCTGTCCAATTTCCCGGAAATGGACCGGGAATTGTCAGACCAGTCTTGCCTGTCGTGCCAGTATCGCCAACAAAAACGCCATAGTTGGCGATATGTTACTATTTCCCTTCCACGATCTTGATCTCTGCTTCCGTCAGTCCGTACAACTCGTAGACCAGCGCGTCAATCTGGTTGTCCGTTGCCTCGATCTGTCGTTCAATTTGTATCTTCCGGGTAGAGACAACTGCCCGTTCTTTTTGCTTGTGTAGATCTAGCATTTGCTCGACTAATTCTACTATTTTATCGTGTTTCCCTTTTTCTATGGGGTTATCAAAATTGATTGTGTGGATGGGAAACTTCTTACTATCCTTAATCAAAATTTTTTGAAACCGCATCTTAAAATCATCAAGAAACTTTTTACGATGGTAAAAATTCATCAGACGGCTGTTTAATAATGCTAACAAGTAGTTCAGATTCCATCCTTGTCGCGCTAACAGATTAAAAGCATTTTGTGTATTATATAGTTCTTCATCTGTGATAGTTGCCCATATGCGTTTTGTTGTCCAATCTATAATTTGTTTTACAAGAATATGCCTTTGGACGAAAAACCTTTGCTCTCTAGGTGCGCCAAGCCAAATACCATAACTTATCCATTGTTTTCCATTCCAATTTAGTCTATATCGCATTACATCATTTCCCGCCAACAACTTTTTGAAAGTTTCGTCTTTTGCAAAATCAGCGTGGAAAACTTTCTGTGATATTTGGTCAGGTTTGTGTCCTTTGTATTTATCATAAGGAGTAATGCCTAGAGAGAATTCTGCACACTGTTCCAAAGGAATTGTTTGGAGTTCGCACTTGTGTAGGATTTCTATATCGGCATTCGTTGCGCTAATATACCAGACATAATTATCGGACTTTAGCCAATTCGACTGATCAATATGGATATGAATTGAGGCAAATTCCGGTCTAATATTTGTTATTCGTGTATATCCTGTATAAGCAATGGCATCGACTGGAACATTCAAGTGATTTTTAGATTCGAGGACAAATATAGCAGTATCAACTTTTACTTTTCCTGCTGATTCTCCAAAAGACTCGTTAGGTAGACGGACAATATTACTTACTGTATATTCATTGAGAATTTTGTAACGAAGACTACGATAAGAATCTTGTGTCAGGAAAGCCGTCGGAATAATCATTGAAAGTCGAAAGTTTCGTGGAGTAACAAGTTTTAGGGCTTGCTCTATGAAAGTGGCAAATAAATTAATGCGATTATTAGCTGTAGCATATTTTGAGAAAATATAATCTACCTCAATTTCAGGGAGTCCTTTAATGTCTACATACGGTGGGTTGCCGATTACTGCATCAAACCCACCGGCATCCATGATTGGTGCGAACTCTGTCTTCCAGTCAAAGATATTAATCCGCCGCTGCATGTCCTCGTCAATGTCACTCATCCGTTTGTCACTGTAAAAATCTGACCCAATGAGTGAGTTACCGCACTTGATGTTCTTATCCAGATCGGGCAACGCCCGTTTGCGTGAATGATGCTGGTAAGCGGTTAATGTTTCATTGGTCTCACCTTCTAGCACCCGTAGCAGCAGCGACAACTTAGTAGTTTCTACGGCCTGTTCGTCAATATCCACGCCATAGATGTTATTGGTCAGGATGTGCTTGCGTTCCTCAGTTGTGAGTCGCCACATTTCTTTAATTTGTATGACTTGTGCTTTG
Source organism: Chloroflexota bacterium (assembly GCA_040007395.1). Taxonomy (GTDB): domain Bacteria; phylum Chloroflexota; class Anaerolineae; order Aggregatilineales; family UBA2796; genus DATGFK01. The sequence continues at coordinate 5,736 of JBDTVG010000006.1, read as the reverse complement.
TGCTGCTGCGGATTATTGTTAACGTACCAGTCACGATGCCAGTCCAGCAGGTATTGGTATGCTCCGATCAGAAACGACCCTGAACCGCACGCTGGATCAAGCACACGCAGTTTGGCGGCTTCGTCAGGGGTTTTTCCATCCAGCAGTTTGCCAACGGTATTCTTGACGATGTAATCCACAATATAAGATGGCGTGTAATAGACACCACCTGCCTTGCGTACTTCGGGCTTCTCGACAATCTCGATTCGGCGCTCTGCAAACGACATCTTCGTCTGTGCGCCATTGATTTCGCCTTGTGGCTTGCTGACCTGTATCACTTTGCCCAAAAATTGCTCATAGACATTGCCCAATATTTCAATCGGGATCACATCAAAGGCATAGGGCGTAGGTGGATACATCTGTCTGATGATCCCTTGCAATACCTCGTTACCAATTTGCAGGCGCAATGTCAGAGTATCGGGGTTACTGCGCCCGCGTTCCTCGTTAAAGTGGAACAGGCCGGAGTTGTAGCGGCTGTCTGCCTCTTTGAACAGGTCGCACAGTCGTGCATAGGTACCGCCCCCATTGATAATCGCCAGCAACCGTCCGTATTGCTCGATTCCCCGATCCTCGCAGATACGCAGGAAGACAATCCGGTCAATTGTCATTTGCACGGCAAAGTTCAGATCAGAGGGAGTTAGAGATTTGTCCCATTGGGCAATATCGTCAGCTAGCATGTCACGCCAACGTTCGATCAGCTTGAGAAATGCCCTATCTACCGTGACGCTGCCACGCAGTGCTTTCTTGGCTTCTGCGTATTTTTCCAGCGCACCAGCACGTACAGCATCCCGCGAAAACAATGCCGTGATCTCATCCCAACGTGCTTCGTACTCTGTGAACGGAATGTACAACAGTTGGGCGTTGCGGGTGTCCTCTTTTTCTTTCGGCTCTATCCGGCAATCATAAACCACAAATTCCTCGAAATTTGTCAAGATACTCAATGGCATCCCTGCCGACCAACCATAGCTGCGTAATTGGAAAGCGGGTTTTGTATCCGTTTTGAGGTTTACACCGGGCTTTTTCGCTTCCACGAAAAACTTACGCACGCCTTCTACCCAAAAACTATAATCGGGCGCTTTAAGGGCGTTACCTACTTTTACTCTGTCTTCGTGGATCACATCCCGATAACTTTCCATTGCGCCGCGTGTGTTATCTATATCCCATCCAAGCGCTGCGAAAAATGGATTGATAAAATCTACCCGCACTTGTGTTTCGTTGTAGCGCTGATCAGTGTAATCCTGAATATTCTGTTGAAAACGCTGAACCAATTCACGGATTTCTATAGGTGCGGTCATAAGGTCAGAGTCCTAGTATTCATAAAGCGTAGGGCTTATTCTTCGTCGTCGCCGAGTGTACCCGCCCAGATGTCGGTGGCGGCGTGATCCAGTTCCAGCACGGAATTGACATAGCGCTCGGTGGTGGCGATATTCGAGTGTCCGAGCGCTTGCCGGATCAACTCGAAGGACACGCCCGCTTCATATGCCCCACGCGCAAATGAACGGCGGAGATCATGCGGCGAAATCGGCGGCAGTCCAGCGAGTTTGGCGGCTTTCTGGACAATCAACCAGATAGCTTTATCGCTAATCGCTTCTGTCGTGACGACCCCACCTTTCCAGATGCGCGTGAACAGTGGGTAGTCGCCGGTTGGGTTGGGGTGATGCATTTTCCACGTTTCGAGAAGCTGCGCCACCATATCCGGCAGCTTGACGATCCGCAGCTTTTCGCCTTTGCCATGCACCCGGATCACGGCGTTGCGCCCCTGATGGCTCAGATCGTTCCATGTCGCGGTGATGATCTCATCGCGGCGCAGTCCGCACGTCACGATCATCACGACAATCGCCGTATTGCGCGGCACGCTAGGGCTGCCTTCCGCGTCCATCCGGCGCAGACCACGCAGTAGTTGGCGAACTTCGTCCTGCGTGAGCCATGTCCCTTCGCGCTGCCCAGATTCGGCACGCGGCGCTTTAACGCGGCTCAAACCCGACGCAACCGAGTATTCTGTGCGACCCAGATCCGCCATCAACTGCGCCAGCCAGACGATAGAGGCTTTGGCCTGCATGATCGACTGCTTGCCGAGTTTTTTTGCTTTAAGCTGACCGAGCCACGCCTTGAGATTGGCTGGCCCTTGCGGCGGGCCAATCGTGCTGATGACTAGCGCGATATTGAGTTCTTTCAGGTCAATCGTGCGGCGGTCAATGCGGTTGATGTCTGCCAGATAGCGTTTGATCCAGCGCTGGTAGGCACGCTGCGTATGCGTGGAAAGTCCTGCCATTGCGACTAACGCATTGACCGTTTCCGTTTCCAGAAAGCCGAGTGGGTTCCCCTCAACAGGCACGAGATCGGTAACAGAGGGTTCTAGCGGCGGATCGAGCTGTAAATCTTCTTCCGAGAAGCTGTCGAACAACTGTGGCTGAACAGATGGTGCGGTTGGCTGCTTTGCCGACTTTCGAGTCGGTTTACTGGCTGGTTCGGGCGGGGCGGCTTCAAGATCCATCGGAAGCTGCTGATTATTCGTATCGGTGCGCCGTTTGACTGGCATTGTCTGACTCCCGATTTATATTACTGGTTGTCGAATGACTGTCTATTCAATCTATTTCCTGATTAGATTGTACATCGTTCGCCCAGTTTAGGAATTAGACAACCTTCGAAGCAGTACCTTCGCTTTTGAGGCGGCACGACGGGACGGTCTATGTGCCGTCCCGTACTTGACGGCTCGATCTACAAATAGATCACTACTTGCCGTTGAGGGTGTCCTGAAGTACATCACGGTTATTGAGCGCTTGCACCGGACGGGCGTTCAGGTGAAAGATTGTCGAGAACGTCTGGATCTGCTTTTCGGACAACTCAATCGGAGTCGTGAGCAGCAGCCAACGTACCCCTTGTGTACAAGGCGGGGTAGTCAGCGATCCCAGATAGGTGTAGTAGCGGCGATCCTTGGGCAGCAGGTCGGCAGCATTGAGCTTAACCGCGACAGCGGTACTGCCAGCTTGTGCGGGCAGATTGTCGAAGATCGGTGCAAAAGCCGGATTATCAGTCTTGCCTTTCGTAATCAGCACACCGATCACAGCGAGATTGCCAGCCGCATTCTGATGTACTAGATGTAGTTCGAGATCGAATGCTTTACCCTTGATCGTGTGTTCCGAAGGGTGATGAAAATGAAACTGCACGAGGTTATAGGTAATCTCGTTGTAAACAATGGAACTGCCCGCGTCATAATTGATCTTAATCGTTTCGCCTGTGTTGACCACATTGAGCGCTGTCGGCTGATAATTGATGGCGACATCCGCTAGATTTACGCCCTGCGGCGCGGCAATATCAATTGGGGATTGCGCCCGCCCTTGAGCACAAACCGCGAACTTTGGATCAAGATCGCCCCAATGCTGCGGCCCAGTGTCGCCTTCATAGGTCCATTCCTCGGCCTGTGCGGTTGCCGTAGCAGCCTGTGCTACGTTTGGAGTTGGCCCGGCAACTGCCATAATCAGGAGTCCATTCAGAACGAGAACAATCAGTGAAACGACGGAAAAAGTGATTTTACGTGATTGGTGCATACCGATTCTCCTTTAAAATATCGCGCAAACGATATTATAAGAAGAGAACTTGCGTTATTGTTATACGGTTTTGTTACATTATTCCGCTGCTTCGACTGTCGGGACTCCCGGCTCAAGAGTCGGTAAGGGTTTTTGCGGCCCGAAGGTCGGACGGTTGGCAGGGTTACCTGTCGGAGTCGGCGCGGGTGCCGACTCCATCGGCCCCCAGACCGGATCAAGTGTCATCGCGATCAATTGCGCTCGTCCCGGCGGCAATGGCAGCCAGTACAGCATCACACTAGGCGCATCACGCCGCAGATCGCTTGCCGAAACGTTATTCTGGAACCCTTCCACCAGCGCGGACGCATCCTGCACGACCAGAAACAACATGCCTGCCCCATCGGGGCTAGGCGCAATATTGACAATCGCTCGTCCATCCTGACCGTACAGTGGTACATCAACGCTCGTCGAAAGATCGATGCCGTGCAGACTTGTGGTATAGAGTTTGGTTTGGAAAGGCCACACAGCAAACGCCTTCAACCCACGATCTTTCTGGTCGGCGGCATCGAGGGTGAGCGCCTTTTTGCTGGTGGCTGTCGAATAGTACAACACTTTGCCATCTGGACTCCAGCCGACTTGATCGGGCGTGGCGGTGGTGGGAATTTCGCTGCTGCTGCGATCACTCAAATTGAAGCGGACAAGTTTGGCGGCAGTGTCATCACCCGCAATACCGAGTAATTGCGTGCCATCCGGCGCAACGCGCACCCGGCGCAGTTTATCGTTGGTTACGTCCTGTTTGCTGCCATCCTCGCCAATCTGCCCGACCCCGATCCCGTCACAGCCCAGCGAATAGTACAACGTACCGCTGCGAGTCCATGCCAGCAGCAAGCCGTTGCCGTTCGTGCCAGCCGCCGACCAGTAAAGCTGCTCCGCTGGATCGGTAGTATTGCTCGTACAATTGGCCTGTGTCGCCGTAATATCGCCAATTTTGCGCGGACTACTGCCATCGGCTTCGACCGCCATCAAAGTGTAGAGCGGGTGCGTCCCATCTTTCGCTTTGGTGCCGCTGTCGATCACATAGGCGACTTCGCTGCCATCGGCTTTAAAGGCGGCGGGATAGCCCGGCACGAGTTTATCAGCGAGCTTGTGCGGCGGCATACCTCCTTTTGCCGACGCGCTGTACAGTGTCGCGTCGTCAGGGTCGATAAACGCGACAGTTGTGCCAGTGGGCGATACCACCACACTGCGATAGTTATGATCGCTGGCTGCATCCGTCGTGATAGGTGTACCCGGCAAATTGGTGAGTGCGCCAACATAGATATTCCCAGCAAAGACATGGGCGATCAACGCCAGCGGAGATCGGCTGGGCAGCACGATAGGGTTGGTACTGTTGGGGCTACCCGCCGAAGCACTGAACTGTTCAATGATCTTTGCGTAAATGTCCGCCCATTGGCTGTAGGCGCTCTGCGGCGCGAACTGCCAGACACGGAAACCGCGCCCATAGGTCACAAAAGTAGTTACCCTCGATTGTCGCACACTGCCGTCGGCACACGGCGCGACGAACCCTACGCTCCGCCCGACAGAACCGAGTGAAGTCCGGGTCGGATCGAACTGTGCGCCCGTTGCGTTTGGGTTTTGTTTGTAGCCATCCAGCAAGTCATCGGGCGTTTTATCAGTGATAGGGCCAAGCAGCGTGACCGACATCCCCGGCTGCGAACAGATCGGTGCAACGCCTAGCCCGAAGTAGATCTCCGTCGTGCGATCCGAAACCCGCCAGCCATCGGGATAAGCGATGCTGAACTGTGGGTTGCGGAATAGGGTCAACGTGCTAGGTTGTTTGATCGCTGTATCGGTACAGAGGGCTATCAACGTTTTATCGGTAGAGATATGCACATCGTAGCTTACACCACGCACAGTCAGCAGAAACTTATAACCCGGTACTGCCCCCGGCGAATAAACTTTGCCATCTTCGGGGCAATCCAAACTGGCATCTGCAAAGGTCGCATTAGAGTAGGAGTAGGTATCCAATGACGTGATAGGCTTGCCAAGTTTCTGGCTTAGGAAGGCAACGGCTTTTTTGAGCGCGTCGCTCACATCTTCCTGAGCCGTGACCGGGGCTAAGACAAGACCGAGACTGATAACGAATGCTACTCCCAAACCCATTGCCAAC
>JBDTVG010000005.1:0-12360 GCA_040007395.1 Chloroflexota bacterium | reverse complement strand
GATTGCCCCCCGCCACAAAGAACGCCACAAATTTTTTCTGCTCCGGCGTGCCATTGCGGTAGATAATCTCGTCCCACTGTTCGGCATGTCCTACATAGCGCAGTTCGATATTCCACTGATGAGTCCAGAAGAATGGCACATGATATTGCACACGATCATTGCCGCCGTTCATATTACGCGCCGCGAGAATGCCTTGCTGCTGGGCCACACGCCAATGCTCGATCCGCACACTGCTCCCTGCATTGTCATAACGGGCAATGTCGCCCGCCGCGTAGATGGCTGGATCGCTGGTCAAGAGACTAGAATCGACCAACACTGATTTATCTTTGTCGTTCAATTTGAGGCCAGAGCCGTTCAGAAAGTCAGTGGCGGGTCTAACTCCCACGCCTACTAGAACAAAATCGGCGAGCAGCACTTCGCCGCTGCTCAGTTCGACTGAGTTAACCACGCCATCCTTACCGAAAAACTGCTTAACTCCCGCATTGAGCCGGAACTGTATACCGTTATCTTCATGTTCCTTTTGCAGCATCAGGCCGATGTCCCGGCCTAGTACACGCTCAAAAGGCACCGCTTCGATCCCAACAATGGTTACAGTCAGGCCACGCCCACTGGCTAACGAAGCGGCAGCTTCCATTGCAATGAAACTCGCGCCGATAATGACAACTTGTTTGCTCGCCCCGCCTGCTTCGATAATTTGATCGGCATCAGCTAACTTTCGCAGCAGAAACACGTTAGCGAGGTCTTTTCCCGGTACATCTAGTTGTCGCGGAACCCCGCCTGTCGCTAGCAGGAGCACATCGTAACCCAGCGTACCGCCATTTTCTAGCATAACGTGATGGGCCTTCGGATCAACCCCCGTTACCGTCGTATTCAACTGTAGGTCAATGTCGCGATCTGCGTACCATGCTGCATCACGCAGCGGCATCCACGCTGGATCAGCATTCCCGGCAAGGTAATCTTTCGAGAGATTAGGCCGATCTATCGGTACATTAGCCACGTCACTGAGCAGCACGATCTTGCCCCGATAGCCCGCCCGACGGAGTTCTTCGGCGGCGGAGTTACCTGCTGCTCCACCACCAATAATCACGAATGTTTGCGGATTGAGATCAGTGGCCTTGCCCTGCGGCTCAACATCGTTATCCTGTGGCAAGATCACGACCACCTCGCCAGCGTGAATATGTACCGGGAAATGCGCCAAATCGTTCAGGGCGGGCGGTTCGCGGCGCAATCCACTCCGCACATCGAAACAGGCGTGATGCCAAGGACATATCAAGGTATGGCCTTTCAACACGCCTTCATCCAAATGTGCGCCATAGTGGGCACAGTCGCCCGCGACGGCGTGATATTGTCCTTCGACCCGCGATAGGAGTACGGCAGTTCCATTCAGATCCAGCCGCCGCATTTCGCCATCCTTGAGAAAGTTTTCGGCTTTACCAACGCTGTGTTCAGACATTATTCAAGTCCCTCTATAATGTTGTTGACGGGACGCGCCCGCCGAGTAACGTTGCGTTGACACTGTTGACACTTCGGTTGCCTTGCCCTTATTAAGGTCGGGGCGTTCGTTTAGCACTTGGATCGCGGGTAGGCGGGAACTCCGAAGTGGGCAGTTCTATTGGGGTAGGTGCAACCGCGTTTTCAACCCCAATCCACTTGCGGAAGGCGGTATCCATATCGACAAAGGTGAGGCCAGTGATCTGCTCAAGTGCATCGGCACGGGCTACCCCTTTGGCCAGCGTTTGCCATAACATTCGATGGGCATCGGGGCCGTAAGTTTGTGCCAACCAGTTGAAGAACGCACAGCCAATGTCGTAACCTTCCAGCGCATCGTTGCCGCGAATGCTCGGCCCGTCGCCCTGCAACGAGGGGAATTCGCCAGCTTGAGCACGCTGCTTACTTCTTTCCACGCAGTTTGGCGACTCTTTCAATTCGAAGTAGGTGGCATCACCCTCAAGGAACCAATCTACACCCTGACTGCCGCCGCCGGATGCGCTCTGGTACAAGTGACCAACTTCGTGCAATACCAGCGTATAAGCCGTATCCGAAGTTCCCAGATAATCCAGATAAACTTGCACCGTCGCGCCCCAATGGGAATCGGTACGTCCAGCAGTAAAGGTGAGTGCGCCCGGTATCGGCTTAAGATCGGGATTCCATTCGGCAAAGGAATTGCGATCCCGGAAGATCATGGCGCGGGGCTTATAGTTGAGCAATTTGCCCCAGTTCTGATAATAGAAAGGGCGCTGTTCCTTCATCGCCTGAACGGTCAGCGGTCCCACATTGTCAGGGATGCCATCCTGCCAGAAGATGATGACATCTTCCGATTCGAGACGCTTCCATTTATTGCCCTTGTCGGCGTATTCGTTGTACTTGTGGGGCGTTTCGTAAATGTTGCCCGCCGCGTCCTTCAAAGTCCACCAATACTCGACCCCTACCCAAGGCGGCACGGGATCGGCACTTGCATCCCACGACGCGGAGATTTTGCCAGACGAGTCGATGGTTCCCGGCGCACGTTTGATATACCCCGGTGAGTGGCTCCAGATAACGCCTGCTTCGACAATTTTGCCACCACTGCTGCTCACATCAAGCGCAAAAGCCATCCCTTTGGGATAGTTGCTCTGGTAAGTCATCGCATTGATTGTCCATTGGGCGCTACCCCCATTGTTAGTGGGGCTAGGCTGCGGAGTCGCCGTTTGCGGCGTGACATCGCCTTGCGCCGTTGCTGTACCGCCCATACTGACAAACAGTGTGGCAAGCGCCACCGCTGCAAGCATTGTCCATAACCATACCCGTCTCGGCTTAAACATTTTTGCTCCCGGTTTTAACGATTACCCATTCAACAACGGATGCAGGCAGATTACATCTACATCATCAGAATATAGCTTAACACAGCTTGTAGTGGTAATCTGCCTTAAAAGTTTCTAAAGAAAACAAGCAAAGTATACATCGAGTACCCTCTCGATAGGCTGAATGTGGTAAGCTGTATCTAGGTTGTAACACAACGTCATTAACCAGCTAGCAAGGTCAGCCTTTATGGATAACGATAAACCCATATTTTACCATCGCCTTGTCAATGCGGCGGGTGGACATGCCACATCCTTATGGGAACACGCCAACGGGCGAACCAATAACTATTTGCAGTACCTTGTTCAGGCAATCAAGAACTTCAGCGCCAAAGGGAAAAATGAAGCGGTAGGCTTTGCGTACTGGGCTTTGTTTTCGCTGTTTCCCTTAGTCGTGTTGGCAATCATACTCGCGACTTTCGTGATGGGGGCAAGATCCGCCAAGATAGAAGTCTACAACGTCCTGAATCAATTTATTCCGAGCAGTGTGAGCGCGATGATTCGTGACAGCTTGGATGAAGTGGTGCGGCAGCGACGATCTTATAGTGTTGTCAGCGTGATCGGTTTGCTGTTTGGCGCAACCCGTCTATTCACAGATTTGCAGCGCAGTCTGAGCCGTATTTTTAGCGATAAGCGTCCGCGCCCTTGGTATTTTCAAATCTTGATCGGGACGGCGATGATTGCAGTGCTGGCCTTACTGCTCATCATTTCGGCGAGTTTGTCAGACTGGCTCAATACGATTAGTCTTCGGCTGGTCGGGCGCAAGTCACCATTGGTAGGCGTTGGCACTTTGCTGGCCTTACTCATTACGAATACTGGCATGTTTGCACTGCTGTTCCGGTTTATTCCACGCCGCAAGATTGCTTGGCCTGTGTGGCTACCATCGGCTTTACTAGCGGCTGGAGTCTTCGCATTCAGTCGGAGTATATTCGATTGGTATTTGCTGCATGTAGCAAACTTTGGCGTGGTCTATGGCTCGGTGAGTGCCGTAATCGGTCTGCTGACGTGGTTGTTTCTTACAGGCTGCGTCATTCTGCTGTGCGCGGAAGTCGCTGTGGCTACCGACGATTGGCGGCTATCACGCTTGCCCATTGTAGAAATACCACTTTTAGAGCAAATATATGAAATTCAAAAACAGGAACAATTCACTTCAGCCGCTGTCCTTGACCAAGATGTGCTACTTATCGTGAACAGCAATGGGGAGGCGGAGAGTCTCTCTCCGTTTTCTGAGAGCGGCTTAGGATGAGGTAAATGGAAATCTGATACTCCACAATCACACTGTGAGTTACCATCGTTTATACCAAAGCTATGCTATACAACTTGTAACTGCTGAGGTAAAACTGAACCTGAGCAGTTACAAACCTATGAACATAGATCACCGCTAACACTAACCCTATTCCGGCAACTTGACCATTTCGCGCAAGTTACCGCGTACCCCACCCACGCCTCTAGTAAACTGCCAATCCTGAGTCTGGACGATCATGGGCAGCCCTTGCTTGGGCGACATCGTGATCGCCCATTTGCAATCTACATATGTACCGAGGATAAATTGCATCCGATAGCACTGTAACAGGAGGTAAACTATGGAACCACAGATTTTTGAATCTTTTCCAGTTCTCTCCGAAGAAGACTTAACAGGCTTTGGAAATAGCCATCTCATTAGATTGCCCAGTGAATATCGCGACTTCTTGCTGAAACACAATGGAGCTCGGCCCGAACCATTTATTTTCAACATACCTCGACCGGACTTATATGATCAGGACTTTAGCTTTGTTAGCTCACAAAGGGTCAGAAAAGCTCAAGAAAATGCGTATTGAACTATAGTGAGCCATACTGAATGGGCAAAGCGAATGTCCTGCCAGTTTTAAGCGGATGGCTTCCCGATTGGCTCCGGTGGCGTTGAGGGGTAAAACAATTTAAGCAGCGGTTGGCTGGGTTGGGATGTGGTGGTGCTCTCTTGCACTCAACCGCATGATTGTCTTACGCTCGGCTGTGCTAAGCGATTCTTTTGACCTGCTCTGGGATGTGGCCTAAAACTCGCCTTCGTCTTTGAATGCACCCAGTTAGATCGCGAAGTTGGCATAATACATAGATTGGCGCATACAATTACATCACTTTCGTTAAAGTGGTGTTAAAACATCAGGTTGCGGCGATATGCTTGGAGTGCTATTCTCGGCATCCACGTTTTTACTGTTTACAATAAACTATTCTACTGTTCGTTTCGTCCGCGCCTGTTAAGGCCGGTAACGGTCTAAGGTGTCTGTAATGCTTGATCTGCTTACAATGGGTACAGCATTCTTGGTACTGTTTCTGGGGTTCTGGGCGTTGCAATGGTGTACACGCTTTTTTAGTACACGCTACTATCTGCAAGTCGGTGTACTGATAGGGATAGTCATGACGAGCCTATATCTCGTGGCCAGGCTCATCACTGGGTCGATCTCGATACAAGTACTTGGTATCGTCTTGATCCTGCTGTTTGTCGCGCTCTATCATCTGGTGGTGGCGATCATCAAGATCCGCGAATCGGACAGCCGCTATCGCTGGATACATAAGGCGAATCGGGCGGTGGTTAGTTATGACACACCACACGAACGGATCGCGCTGCGTACCGAAGACGGCGAACGTATTCAGGCAATCAAGCTGTGTCACACGCCATTGGAAACGCCAGTGGATACTTCCAACAAGGCGATTATCGTGTGTCATGGTGCAGGCCGCAGCAAGAATACCCTGCCTGTCGTGCAGACTGTGGAGATTCTAGCGACGAAGTATGACGTATTCACCTTCGACTTCCGGGGACACATGGAAAGCAGCGGCGTTTTCAAGGGCGATGGTGATACCGAATATGACCTGAAGGCCATGATCGAATATGTCAAGCGGGCGGGCTATGAAAAGATCGCGGTGATTGGCTGGTCTGTGGGGGCATGGACGGCACTGCTTTCGGCTTCGCGTGGCAGACCTGTCGATGCCATCGTGGCGGGGTCGCCGCCACCCGGAAGCATGACAAACTTGTTCTTTATTCGCTCACTCGAACGAATGGGCATATTTCAAATGCCGCTGGTCGCCGCCACCTCAATCGTGCGTGGTATGTGGGTCGCTGTCGGTAAACATATCCTGAATATTGAGGACTTTGTTCGCAAGGTTCCACAGATTCCGATCTTATTGGTTTACAATGATTATGATCGTACCTTGCGGGCAAGTGCCGAAGCATTTGAAAGGCTGTATGAAAAACTACCACTGGGCAGCGACAAGTTACGCTTGCCGGGTAAAGGGCATCTGTTCGATTGGCCTAATACGTACTTCCTATGGACCAAGATGTTCGAGTGGCTAGACCAAAACTTTTAAACACGGCTACACGGGTATTTCGTGGGTCAGACTTCCGCCGCAGGTTGACTACCGCGCTGTTCGGTATTCCCTTCATGCTGGCGATAGTCTATTTCGGCACGCCCCTGTGGGACACATTTGTAATTGTGGTGGCGCTGCTGTGTGTGCGCGAACTGTGGCACATGATTATTCCCAAAAGTCTGGTTGGTCTAACCGGGATGATCCTGATTACACTTGCTTGTTTTTTATGCTTTAGAATCAACAACTACCTGATCTTAGCAGCAGTATTTTTGGCGTTTCTGATAGTTCAAGCGGCACGATCCCTGTTCACCAGTGGATCGAAGCGTCAGTTTTTACTGCGGAATTTCGTCTATGCCACGTTGGGCGCACTGTATATCGGGATTCCCCTGACGCTAATAATCGCTGTTCGTGGTATGGATCGTGGTGTGGAATGGACTGCCCTCGCGTTTGCCAACAATTGGACGACCGATGGATTGGCACTCATTGGGGGTCGAATGTTCGGGCGGCACAAACTCGCGCCAACGATCTCGCCTAGTAAAACAATTGAGGGCGCACTAATCGGGCTGGTGTGTGGATTTTCGTTTGGCCTTATTCTGGCGCTATGGGTCGGTTTTCCAGTCCAATTGGCGCTAATCGCCAATTTCGCCATTTCTACCTTGACCGTCGTCGGAGATCTACTGGAGTCGTTGATCAAGCGTTCGTTCTCCGTCAAGGACGCAGGCGATATACTCCCCGGTCATGGTGGCTTGCTGGATCGCGTTGATGGGATGCTGTTGGCTGGTCCCGCCTTGTATTTGATCCTACTGCTGCATTGATCAGGCTAATTTTCTCAACCACACCTCAACCGCTGAGGCCGTACTGAGCAGTTCAGCTTCGCTAATTGACTGTCGCGAAAGCCTTGCAAACAGGCGGCGCAATTCACCTTCGTCCAAAGTCGGATCACGGAAGGCAATGGTCTTGACGAATTCTACATCACTCAGGCGGGGATCGATAGCGTAGCGTTCGGAGAGCCGCCGGCGTAATTGTCCGCGATAGTGGTTGAGCATCTCCGTGCGCTGGCCTGACCGCCGGAATAGGTTCGCCATCGCCTGAATGTATTCGACGGGTTCGCGCCGCAAGCGCTCATTGGGCAGTGGTACCGCCCGCCCAAACCGCCGCCCTCGCAGTGCTAAAAAGGTCATGGTCAACACCAGCGTGATCAAGATGCTCCAACCGGGTGGCGTGGTAAACAGCCATGCCTGAAGGCTGCGGGTTACGCCAAAGCCGTGTCGCGCCTCGTCAAAGGTGAGCACGCCCTGATGGTCAACTCGCGACAGCATGTTCAAGATCAGTCGTGCATTGTTGGAGTCGTGCAAGCCGCGATTGGAAAAAGGGCGCAATACGCCCGATACCCAGACGGTACCGCGGCCTTCGTTGAACGAAGCCAAGACCGGCGTTGTGCCGCTGTAAGCATGAAACACAACATCGCGCCGAGTCGTACTGATCGCGAAGATCGGTTCGGCGCGGGCATTATCGACAGGCGGTGCAAGCAGCACTGGGCTAGACTCGGCCACTGAAGGAGTATTGACATACAGCGGTAGCAGCGACACATTGAACGCCGCCAACAGATCGCTGGTTGCATCGGGTTCGCCAGCAACGATCAAGGTACGTCCCTTGCGTACCCAATCGCGCACAATCAGGGCTTCGGCGCTGGAATAGTGTTCCAGCGGATTGAGAACTAGAAAGGCATTCTCCTGATTCAGGCTGACCGGATTATCGAGCATTTCCTTGACGGTGAAACCGCTGCCTTCCAGCCACAGCCGTAGCGCCATCGCCCCATCAGGATCGGTGCTGCGTATACTCAAAGCAGGCGCTCCCGGCCCTGAACCAAACAGCGCGACGACTACGCCAATAATGATCAGGGCAATTACCGCGTACACAAACAACTGCAAATCGCTCAGCCGCGATAGTGTTGTAGGGGTTGTGCTGGTCATGGCGTAACCTGCCGAAGCCGTTCGACGTTCTGGCGAAACTCCTGATACAGCGCCTCATCGACGGGCGCAAACCCATACCAGACGCGATCAAAGGTATTGACCACTGGACGCAAGGCTTCGCTCAATTCACGTTTATCAATGATCTGCCGTAGATGTTCGCGGTTAGTCAAACTCCGGTCATAGTGGATCAAGCCGCGTTCATCAAGCAGTAGCAAACTCGACAGATACAAGAAACGGATCGCACGGCGGTAATCTTGCGATGCCTCGGAACCAGAAGCGAGATCGTTCGCTTCCTCGGAAGTGGTGGGATCATCGATTTCCTCGGCAGGCGGCAATACCGCACGCTGCACCCGCAAGTTGCGCCCGAAATAAACCAGCAGTGCAAATACGGCGATAATGCCGCTGATGACCAACAGCAATTGCCCGATTTGCGCTGTCAGCAGTTTGGCTAATGGAGATTCATCGGCATTTTGATCTTGTTGCTGCGTTGCGGGTTCCGGCGTTGGAATCGCAGTAGGCGTGACTTCTGGATAGCTGAAACGTGGATCTTGCAGGACACGTTTCAGCGTTTCCAGCGAGTCATTGGCATCGATGATTCTGCCCCCTTGCCGCTGGTGGTAGGCCAGCAACGCCTGAACATGGTTCGCCAACTGCTGTGTTGACTCCGATTCCTCATCCGATAGACCTGTGACCAGCCAGTGCAAATCCACCGCGATCACTGTGCCATCACCAAGCCGTACTGAATCCACTGATTGCCACAAGCCACGCACATTCGCCAGCAATGCGTTACGCTGGCTTGGCTGAGCAAGTGCCTGTTGCAGCGCACTGCTGGTTTGCTGCAAACGCTGCCAAAAATCGCGCTCGTCCAACGGCTCCGCATGAACCCTAGCCACCCCAAACTGCACGCAGATTAGCATGATCAAGATCGCGATCAGCTTGAAGACAAGGCCAGCACTTGATCGTCTCGGTGGATAGTTAAATAACAATGGCTGCTGCTCCACGCCAACCTTCAAAATCGGCTTGTTATCAGAATTGCGAAACGCTGCCGACTAAACTGTAAATGGCAAAGAAGTACAGCAACACCAGAATAAACATCCCGGCAACCAGAATACCCATGTTGATTAAATCGTCGCGAGAGAATGTGCTACCTACGGGCGGTGGCGAGACTAGATCGGACGGGCGTGGCGCGGCTGAATCGACATTCTGGAGCGCAATATCCAGCCCTTCGAGCCGAATCCGCGCATCGTAATACAGCAGCGTATAGCCAATGGGCAGGACTGGTGCAAGAACAATTGCGACCAACGCATTCAGTACGATTCGCACGACCTGCGCCACACCGAACGAGGCCGGGGCAATCGTACCATTTGTTACCAACGATCCCGTCGTGCTCAAGGCGAAGGCTATAATGTACGAGATGATCGTGACGGCGGCGGTCAGACCAAAAACAGGCCAGAAACGCGATTTTGCCAGTGACCACGCTCGGCTCATCCCTTGCGAGATGCTGACATTTTCAAGGATTAACACAGGAGCCAGAAAGGCGTGCAGCGCAACGATAATGTAGACCAAAATGCCAACGCCCAATCCGCACAGAAACAGGGTGAAGGCCAAACCAATCGTCAGCACAACGATAATCACATAATACAAAAATAAGCCACCCGCCAGTTTGCCAAGCTTGCCCCGAACAGCATTGAACGCGCCACGCACCGTTACTGAACGCCCCAGATTGCGCTCCGACACAATATATGTCAACGGCCCGTTGATCAACACCCCCTGAATAAACGCCCCAATAAGGGTAATAATGATCGTCAGAAACAAAGCGCCAAAGACTTGGCTAATGTATGCGTTCAATGCCGCCGTATCTCCGCTCGTGCCGCGTAGCGAATTGGGGTTAAACCCGGCCTGACTCATACGGCTGGTCAACCAATAGCTGTTTACTACATTAATAATGGTCTCGATCACAGCGATAGGAGCTACTAGAGCAATGAATGTTGCGAAGTTGTCACGATAAATACGAAAGGTGCGATCCAGCACTTCAAGCATAGTCGAAGGACGAAGAGACTCGAATTTTGATCTTTGCATTATGCTTTCCTGTTGCCCACCACAATTTGACAAGCCGCTTGGTCGTGCGCGGAAGCCTCACCCAGTTCGCATTATAGCAGAGTTTGCGGCAGAAATTGTCAGGCGGATAGGGGCATATTCGGAAATAGGTATTTGCACTATTGAGTTGTCGAGCGAGTCCAGACTCGCCCGACATATTGGCTGTAGGAGGCGTTGCCTGCCCACCCCGAAAGGGTAGCTAGGAATGACTCACTCATTCACCTTCATGTTGACGGGATAATAGTAATCGTAGGCTGGGCTTTCCGAGGAAGGTTGCGCCAGTATAGGCTGTGGCACAGCGACAAGAACTGGCGCTGGAGTGCGTCGCTTCAGGAACAGCTTGCGTGTCGGCTCTTCGATCAGGTGATAGAGCAAAGCACTGGCGGCATTGCAGCCTGCGTAGAACATCAGTACAGGCCAATCTGCCATAAACCACACAATCTGTGTAAGCTGAATAAGATATAGCCCGTAAGAGAGCCTTCCCAAGTAAACAAACGGCGACCACGACAGAAGCCGCGAGAGGAACAGTTTTTCGCAAGTCAGCGCGAAGATCAATATGCCGCAGAAGACAGACACGGCATATCTCAACTCACGCACTGACAGCGAATCGGGGTACAGGGTCATTAGATAGATGCAGCCAGCAATACCCACAAGACTGATCACTGTCAGTAAGGTTGACACCGCAACCCCATAAGCACCACGCCGTCGGTAGATCAGCGCGGCGACCATGCCAATCGCAAACTCGATGCAGAAGCCGAAAAAGGTTCGACTGAGGGTGAAAAAGTAGTCGTCCATGAAGCCCCCGCTGGCTCCAACTCCTGACGACTTTGCCCAATAGGTTAGCAGTAGTCCCACAACCAGCATCCCTAGCGCCCAGACCACGAGTGCCGCCGTGCTGAACAGCAGTGTTTTGCAGCGGATCAAGATCCATAACAGCACAGGCAGTACAAAGTAAAAGCATTCTTCAGCCGTCAGCGACCAACTGTTGATAATGCCTGTTTGAAAATAGGCCGTAAAAAAACCCTGAGTCAGCGTCACATTGGCAAGATTGAGGGGTACACCAAGTAACGCAATACCTGCCAGCAGCACAAAATAACTTGGATAAAGTCGGATAACCCGCCGCTTGATGTAGTCTCCCCAGCGTAGATTGTTTTGTTCAACATTGGCGTAATAGCGCAGCGTCAGCAAGAATCCCGATAGGACAAACATCAGGTTGACACCAATAAAGCCGTTTTGCATGATCGCTTCAATGGCGTTTTGTGCAGGAACAGGGTTGCGTAGATAAACAAAGTGATAAAAGAATACGAGCGCCGCTGCAACAGCACGTAAAGCAGTTAGGGCGTGGATTTGTTTTCGCATAAGTAGCTTTCCTGACGGTTTCCTTCCCAGATAATCTGTAATATCCTTTAAAAAATCGTGCTACTTTGGACGATTTAACTTGGACAGTTTAATATTTTGGCTCAACGATAGCTCGACTAAAGCTGAAATTTCGGAGCCAAAGGATACAGGATTATTTGTTATTCGGGTAGGCAAGAAAAAAAGTACTTTAGGGCACAAGAGTTCGCTAGAAGGGTACGTTGATTGGTGTGTTTGCGGCGATGATGGAGAAGCGCTTATTTATGAGATGTATTAGGCTAGCGTGTTTTGTATTGTTGGCTGCATCAGCGTGTGTACTGAGCTAGCCCGCACTTTCATACCGGGCACTTTATGTAAAAAGTGTAAAATAGTGATGGAGTTTTTTCGCTACGACCGCAATAAAAACGCAATATTAGCTCAAAAAAAAGTAAACGAAAATACGCCGGGGATAGCGCTTACACATCGAGGTTTTGAGGATTTTGATGCCTGCGCCATCAGCGATTTGGTCAATAGCCGAACTTCGCAGCGTGGTGGCGAATGAGATATTTGGGTCCGCCCCAAACGGTGTTGCTTCGCGCAGCGGCGGGGCTACCCATAGTTGGCTAGGATGGCGCGTGATCCCGACATGGACCACTCGGCGCGAGCCGCTCTCCACGATGAAGAAAGCGTACAGCTGCCGAAAGAGCAGGTCGGTTACCAACAAAAAGTCACAGGCATCAAAATCCTCAAAACCTCGATGTGTAAGCGCTATCCCC
>JBDTVG010000004.1:0-6930 GCA_040007395.1 Chloroflexota bacterium | reverse complement strand
ATCCGGCATTTTCCTGCCCTGCAAGCCCTTTCCCTCCTACTGTCGGGTGACTAGATCGTGTTTAGCAGTTTTCCAGTTGCTGCATTCCAAATACGCGTAACATGATCTATGTCGAATTGGCCGCCGCCAATCACATATCTCCCGTCTGGCGAGAAAACGTTCCAATACAATTTCTCCGCGATAGGCAATTGATCTAATGGGTGTGTGGTCATCTTCCCAGAGGCAATATTGTATATCTGGATGCAATAACCAGAGCAGCTTAATGCCACGAGTGATTTACCATCGGCGGAGAATCGATTGCCGGCGGGCACAAATGGTCCCACGTTATCGGCTGCCAATGCCCGCCGCAGCGCTTCTGCGATCTCTGGCTGTGGGGAAGCACGGTAAGCACGAATATCCAGCAGCGAAGCAACTTCGGCATTGCCGTCTAACCGCAAGATCCGATCCGCGTCGTTGACCAAGCGCTGACTATCTGCCAATACCAACTGGTCAATACGTCTCTGGGCTGCTGTTGCCGTAATCGCCAACTCAGACTGTGGGGTACTAGTCGCCGTCTGGGTAAGGCTGGCGACCACTGATCCAGCCGCAGTCGTCGAGCGAACTGGATAAATGCCGATGAGGATTAGGAGTACAACTGTCGAAAGCAGTAAAAACAATAAGGTTTTGACTCTGGAATCGGTACTTTTTAGGGCGAAACTATCGTATTTTGTGGCGTTTGCACGATCCATAGTTGGCAATTTCTCATAACTTGGCAGAGGTCAAAAGCATAACCACCCTATGATCAAATACAAAGCTGATGAAGGAGGGTTAGGCGTGCTTCTCATGCACTTCTTAGCTTTGCAGTTGGCACAATTGGCACAATATCGCGATAAAAAGTATCCCCCACTATCCAACAATTGGACTATACTTTCACAATCACTATTCAAACAGTAAGGTAGATAACGATGTCTGAATTAGGAACCGAAGCGAATCCGCTTCGTGTCGCAATCATTGGGTCAGGGCCATCGGGGTTTTATGCCGCCGATCCCCTGCTCAAGCAAACGGATCTGGTGATCCAAGTCGATATGTATGACCGCCTGCCCACCCCCTACGGGCTGGTGCGCGGCGGAGTCGCCCCTGACCATCCAAAGATCAAGTCGGTGTCGAAGGTGTACGATAAGACGGCTGCTAATCCGAACTTCCGCTTTTATGGAAATGTCGAGCTTGGCAAGGACATCAGCCACGAAGAACTGAAACAGCATTACCATGCTATTGTCTACGCCGTTGGTTCGCAGACAGATCGCCGCTTGGGGATTCCCGGCGAAGACCTTCACGGCAGCTATCCAGCTACCGAGTTTGTGGCGTGGTACAACGCCCATCCCGACTTCTGCCACCTGACGTTTGATCTGTCGCAGGAAAGCGTCGCCGTGATCGGCAATGGCAATGTGGCGATGGACGTGGTCCGTATTCTCGCCAGTTCGTATGAAGAACTGCGCCAGACCGATATTGCCGACTATGCGCTCGAAGCGCTGCGGAATAGCAAGGTCAAGGATATTTACATGTTGGGGCGGCGCGGTCCGGCTCAGGCAGCATTCACGAACCCAGAACTCAAAGAGTTTGGCGAACTGGCTGAAGCCGACGTTGTGATCAGTCCCGAAGCAGCAGCGGCGGATGCTGTGAGCCGTGCGGCACTTGATGCCAACCCCGATTCCGCAGTCGAGAAAAATCTCAAGGTGATGGCGGAGTATGCCCAGCGTCCTTTGTCGGGCAAGCCCAAGCGCATTCACATGATCTTCTTGGTATCGCCCACCGAAATCGAAGGCGAAAATGATCATGTAACGGCGATCAAGCTGGTCGAGAATCAGTTGCAAGCTGGCTCAGACGGATCGCTAAAAGCACGCGCCACCGATAAAACGTTCACACTGCCTGTTGGCTTGGTATTCCGCTCGATTGGCTATATGGGTGTGCCGCTGGAAGGTATCCCGTTCGACCAGCGCAGCGCCACGATCCCTAACGCTCAAGGTCGGGTGATCGATCCTGAGACAAAAACGCCTGTCGTGGGCGAATATGTCGTCGGCTGGATCAAGCGGGGGCCAAGCGGCATCATCGGTACGAACAGGCCAGACTCAGTGGAAACTGTTGAAAAATTGCTGGAAGATGTGCCGACACTCTCGGCGCTCGACCCAACACAGGCCAGCCGCGAGTCAATGGAAGCGCTGATCAAGTCGCGCCAGCCCGATTATGTGACCTACGAAGATTGGCTGCTACTCGACCAGATCGAGCGCGAGAACGGGCAGCTACAAAATCGCCCGCGTATTAAGTTCAGTCGGATCGAAGATATGCTGGTAGCACTCAAGAAAGTCAAGAGTTCACAGGTCAGCAACCCCGTTTCCTGAGTATAAATGCTGGGCCAGTCCGTATAACTGACCCAGCATGAAGTTCCAGTGCGAAGCGGGTTAGCGCGGTCTGTGACTACTCGTTGCCTTCGAAAACGCCAAACTCAAGCTGGTTGCCATCGGGGTCTGTCAGCTTGAAATCTGTCTTACCCCAAGGATGATGTTTGGGAGTCGTCGGCTCAAGTCCGGCTTCAAGGAGTTGTTTGTGCATCGCATTCACATCATCGGCTTCCAACTCGATATGAAAGCGTGTCTTCCCGCCGAGTTTTGCCAGATGCAAGCTGCCCGATCCGATGCGAAATAAGGCAAATTCGCCGGGGCGGTGTCGTTCCAGATGCGCTCCAGCAATACGACTGTAAAATTCTATAGACTTCTCGACATCTGCGACATGCAGGGTCAAGCCTTTGAGTGAGGTTTCTACCATTAGAGTTCTCCTTTTGTAGGCGGGTTCAGGAACCCAGCGATAAATTCGGTAGCGATCAGGTTGAAGTCGAAGTGTTCCAGATTACTCACGACTTGAAGGCTTAAGCCTTTGATCAACGCAATAAGCCATGAAGCGGCACGATGCGGATCAACATCCGGGCGAAATAGCTGTTGCTGCAACCCTTCCCGGTAGATCTCCTCAATGTGCATCTGCCAGCCATCGTTTAGTGCCGTTAGCATCGACTGGATAGCGGGATCGCGTTGTGATCGAAGGTGCAGTTCGGTCAAGACCACGAACATTTCTGGAGCTACTTGCAACTGATATTGCAAATCTGCAAAACTTTGATGTAGTTTTTGCAGGGCGTTCTGTACTCCTTCGGCAGGGAGCGGAGCTTCAACAGTGATGAACTGGTGTAGCAAGTACTCCACCACCCCGCGAATCAGATCCTCTTTACTGTTGAAGTAGTAATGTAAGGTCGCGATGTTGACGCCGATTCGTGCCGCGACCTCTCTTACCCTCAAGCCCTCAAAGCCTTTTTTGGCAATGATTTGATAGGCCGCAAGCACCAAGCTTTGACGGCGTTCGTCGCCACGCTCTGTAGATCGATGGGCAGCCTCCTCTTTCGGTTGTGTGTCGTCCATTTCAGTTCCTTTCACTCAAGCACTTGATTGAAAATATAATAAACTTGATTTGAAATTTTGTCAAGCACTTGATTGAAAATCATTTCAATCGAGGCGATTACACTCAATAAGACTTGTAATGACAAGGTATCTGCTTAACGAGGCGGCGTAGCTTAGAACCAGTTTCCTAGCCGTCTCGGCGGGATTCTTGTGGAGAAAGTCCGGTCACTTTGGTGCTAAATTGTCCAAGCCATTCTGCAAGCTGTTCAGCGCTACAGGGTTGACCATTTTCCAACCACCAAACAATGGCACCGATTCCAGCATACGACACATAGTTTACTCTTAGGCTGAGTGGCGGTAAGTTCGATGTGGTTGCAATACTTTCTGTCGATAACAAGTAGCGGAAGCGTTTTTCTGAATTTCGGCGAAAGTGTTGCGTAAAAGCCGGATCGCCCTTCGCACCAAACATTACCCGGTAAAAATCGGCATACCTTTGGATATGCTTGAGCAGATTAATCAATCCATATGGCACTTCCTTGCCAGTCTCGCCAGCGTTCTGGATCGGTGGCGCTTCTAATGCGACCAACTCATAGACTTCTTGCATATATTGTTCCAGAAGATCGTATTTATCCAGATAGTGACGGTAAAACGTCGATCGATTGATCATGGCGCGTTCGGTGAGATCGTGAATGGTGACAGCCAGAAAGCCCTTCTCAACGGTCAGTTCCATGAGTGCTTGCTGAAGTAGTTTGCGGGTACGCCGCACTCGTAAATCTTTGGTTTCTTCCACGTTTTGCACCAATATGGCTCTCCCTGTTGCAAACGCAACAAAACCCCTATCTTTGATGATTGACCAGTCATGCTAACACGCCTACTATTTTTACAACAGTGGTGTGGATATGCAACAACTCGTTGCATATCTTTAGAGATAAGTTCCTTAGCGGGAACTGCATTGAAAGGCAGCAATACCAAATGTATGTACGTGTCGCTATCGCTGAGATAAAGCCGGGGATGTTGGATGAATTGTCGGAGGAAATGATCCGTAACTTTGAAGCAGGTGTAGCGCTTGCCACCCCAATCCCCGGCTTCTTGGGACACCAGTTTATGATCAGTCATGAATCGAACAAGATGGCGATCATCAGCCGCTGGACTACTCAGGCCGATGAACTGGCAAATCGGCAAGGCAATGTTCAACAGCAGTCTGCCACGCTAGCGAACTATTTTGCAGGGAGACCTGCGATAGAGGTCTTTGAAGTTCGGTTTGAAGTGTAGTCGGGTAGCGCCAACGGCTACACAATTGGTAAGGAGCTACTCATGAAGGTCGGCATTCTAGGATCGGGAATTGTTGGGCAAACCGTCGGTGCAAAATTCGCACAACTCGGCTACGAAACGAAAATCGGCACCCGCGATCCGCAAAAATTATCAGACTGGACAACGAGAGTAGGATCGCATGGTTCCGTAGGAATGCCAGACCAGGCTGCCGCTTTTGGTGATATTTTGGTGCTAGCGACACGCTGGGCAAATGGCGCGACGGAGAATGCGATTCGGATGGCGAACCCTGCCCATTTCGCGGGCAAAGTGGTCATCGATATTACCAATCCGCTCGATATGAGTACTGGAAAACCAACACTGTCCGTCGGGCAGACCGATTCCGGTGGTGAGGTCGTGCAGCGGTTGATTCCCGATGCCAGAGTCGTTAAGGCACTGAATATCGTCACGGCGAGTACGATGGTCAATCCGGCACAATCGGGTGGTGAGCCTGATATGTTCATCGCCGGGAACGATGCCGAGGCCAAACAGGAGGTGACGGATATTCTCAGGCAGTTTGGCTGGCAAGGTGTTGTTGATCTGGGCGGGATCGAGAGCGCACGCTATTTGGAATCGCTGTCGATGATCTGGTTCCTCTATATGCGACAAACGCAAAAGCTCACGCACGCCTTTAAACTGGTGGGTAAGTAGGTTTTACCCATACGGATTCCGACGCGATTCATGAGCGTTTCCGGAATCTGTATTGAAACATTGCACTTAGCCCATGATAATAGGCGGTAGCAACTACCGCCTATTTCTAATATGAATCACCCTAAATTTTGACCACCAAACAATCCCGCTTAACGACCTTTGAACATCAAATTCGCCGTCTTGACAAGCGCTTGGTGAGTCTGCGCCGGGTGTCAGATCAAATCTCCGCGCTGCGATTGGCAATTTTTGCGGGCGGCTTTGTGTTAGCCTTTATCGCCAATTTTGCGGTTGGCGAGTGGGCGTTCTGGCTGACTAGCGCCATCACGATTGTTGCGTTTGCGCTGGCAGTGCGTATCCATCGGCGTATCTTGCGGAGCATCGCTGAAGTTACCACTTGGCGGCAGATCAAGGCGCGGCAGATCGCCCGCATGACGCTCGATTGGGCGCATATTCCGCTGCCCTTGCCGCAGTCCGACGATCCGCTGTCTGTCGATCTCGATCTGGTGGGAGAGCGTTCGATCCATCATTTGCTGGATACGGCGATCTCTTATGAAGGCAGTCAGCGGCTCCGCGATTGGCTGCTGAATACGCAGCCTAATCCGCAGACCATTGCTCAGCGACAAGCGCTCGTCAAAGAACTGCTGATCCTGCCCCTGTTCCGTGACAAGCTCAATCTGCGCGGGCGGCTGGCCTCGGCGGGCGCGGGCAGACAGTGGAAGGTCAAGCGGGTATTAGACTGGTTCGATCAGCAAGCGCCAACCAGTTCGCTGCGCCCAACCTTGCAACTGCTGACCGTGCTGGCGTGCATCAATATTGCGCTGTTCGCGCTCTCCGCGATGACAAACTTTCCGTCGTTCTGGGTGGTGACGCTGCTCGTTTATCTGACCATATTGTTCGTCAAATCGCGGGATCTGGCGGGTCTGTTTGAGGCGGTGCTATCGGTGCAAGATGCGTTAAGCAAACTGAGCGCCGTCTTTAGCCATCTTGAGAAGTATCCCTATCGCCGCGAGAGCAGACTAAAAAGCCTATGCCAGCCTTTCCTCGATTCTACTAATCGGCCTTCGGCGCAGTTGCGGCGAATTGCCCGTGTCGCGACGGCGGTGAGTGTGACTCACACGCCGAGTCTGTGGCTGCTGATCAACGCCGTTGTGCCGTGGGATATGTACTTCGCTCACCTGTTGAACGGTTACAAGGCCGAGATCACGGCGCTGCTGCCCGATTGGTTAGAGGTCTGGATCGAACTGGAAGCCCTCAGTTCGCTTGCCAATTTCGGCACCCTGAACCCAGAATATACTTTCCCCGACATTGCTGCCAATACGTCTCAGTCGCCTGTGTTGGAGGCGAGGCAGCTTGGTCATCCACTGCTCACTGAGGATCACAAGATCTGCAACGATTTCACCGTAGACAAGCTCGGACAGGTGATCACGATTACGGGATCGAATATGTCCGGCAAAAGCACGTTCCTGCGGACACTGGGGATCAATCTGTGTCTGGCCTACGCGGGTAGCCCGGTCAATGCGGTAGCTTTGCGAACCGCGCCGTTTCGTGTATT
>JBDTVG010000003.1:0-4800 GCA_040007395.1 Chloroflexota bacterium | reverse complement strand
ATGCGGCAGTCAAAAACGCCTATCGCCCCCAGCAGTAAGGAAAACTTCGCGCTGGCCTCACCTGCCAGAATAGAATTGAATTTCCGTTCCTTGCGCTCAAAGGTATCGATAGCCTTATGAAATAGGAGCGAGATCTCATCGCTTTGCGTATAGCCGTAAATGACGCGAAACCCGCAGTGCATGAGATGTTCAACGGTGGCGAGCATCATATCGCGAACCCTCTCATCGAATGGGCTTTCAAATTGGTGAACTTCTTTCGTGAGCCGCGTAAATGTTCGCCCGTCCAGACGTGCCACCATATACAGGTTAGGCAGGACACAGTGATCGTGGGTCGTTTCGTAGACCCGCATCCGCTGGTCAAGTTCATCAAAGTTCATGCTGCCACTCCTGAACTACAAACGTATTGTTTTCACCAACGCTCACATAAAAGAGTTGGTCAAAGCCTTCATCAAAGGTCGGTAACTGCAAGCGCTTATAGGTGCCAAGCAGTGCTTTTTCCGGGACATATTCAGTCCCGGTGCGGTTTGCGTTTCGTTCCAATGCTACCTTTGCACTGGACTGAAAGTAGTAGCCAATCACGCTAAAACGATGCAGATGGGCAGGCACAATATAGCGTATCCGATCCTCAACTGTCGGATTTGTGTTATCGATCACGAAAGGCTGCTTGGCCTCTAAGCAAGCATTCAAAAGCAGTTGCTCACGATGACGTGTACGCAGCATATCCAAATTCAGCCGGACGTGCGATTTAAAAAACTGGTGTGCGTAGAAGGTCGATTTACCGGAAGCCTGTACGCCGATGAAGATTACTGCTTGCATCCTATCTCGCTAGTGCCCATATACAGCTTTGCATTTATCCAAAGGGCTTTACCCAATTCTGGACAAAATCTCCTGACACGCAACCTTGAGTTTGTCTCGGTCTGCTTCACGGCAGTCGATAAACTGGATGATCTTCATGTAGGTGGGCAAGGCCGTCGAAGTGAGATAGATCGGGATGAGCGTCCCATCTTCCGATTCGCGGTGCCGGAATAACGCGATATTGAATTCTTCCTTGCACACCTTTGAAGCAAGGTACGACGGCGAATAAACGGCGATCACTTTGCGGCAGTCGTCCAGCGCCTCGTAAATTTCCTGCTGCCAAGCTGATCCAACGTTCAATTTGCGCCGATCCAAAAACACGCGCAGCGAGGGGTGCAGTTGGTGCAGTCCTTCCAGAAGAAACAGCACTTCATCGGTGTTTTCGTGAGAATAACTGATAAACAGATCGTATTTGAACTGCTCAGGCTCCGCGATTAGTGGTTCCTGCGGTGCCTGATATTTCTGTTTGAGCACGGAAAAAGCACTTTCCAGTTGCAGCGCTTTTTTTTGATCATATTCGACAATCTTAATGTGTGTCACAGGCAGACCTACCGCCAACCAATGCACCGACGCATCAACCAGCGCATTTAGCATCGCGATAGGGTCATCGGCTTGCTTACCTGTCGCGACCAACGGCATCGCAATTCGGGTGATGTCACTATTTGCCATGACAAAAGGCGTGATGCTGAGAAATATATCGCCAACCAATTCGCTGGGGCGACCACGCACCAGCGGCTCAAAACATAAAATACGCTTGAACCGCAGGCCAGATTCAGCAGTTGGCGCAATTTCCTGAGACAGCCAGCACGAAAAATTCTCGCGTAGGTCGGTTGCTTTATGTTCGGAGAGTTCTTTGACCGACAACCCTTTTCGGTCTAAAGCGCCAATTAAAGTCCCGCGAGTAGCACCATAGTTGTTGGGAAATGCCGAAACCACCAGCACATCAACCGCATGTTCTGGCGGAATATCGGTTAAATCCCCTTCGCATAATTCAATGTAGCGATCTCCCGATTTGTGATGGACGGTGATTTTGTCTAAGAGCAGCACGTTATTCCCCTATTTTTTCATCATGGGCGAAGTAACAGTCCATTGTTACACCGCTTTGCACGTATCCACATGATACAGGATCTTCAACTTAACGTCTTTATGACCCATTCCCATATCACTGTGTGGGTCGTTTTTATTGCGCCAATGCCTCGAATAGCCGCTGCGCCACAAGTTTATTGCCCACCTCGTTAACGTGTACGTAGTCCAAGTAGATTTCTTGGGTTTCACGGACGGCATCATAGACGTGGGTCAAATCCAATGATATAACGCCTTCCTGCGCGAGGGAAGCGGTCATGCGTTCCATATCGGGCCAAGTCGAAAGCAGTTTGTCGCGTACATCGGGCAGCGTAATCGTGTCGTTATCGGCAATGGCCTGTTCGTAGGCCGACAAGGGTTTTGTCCAAAGATGCGGCAAGAGGACGTGTGCGAACCGTAAATCATGGTCTTGAGCGTAGAGTCGAATGTTTTCCAGTACCGCCGTTGGTACAGTTGAGTTAAGGACATCCTGCACGCCGCTGAAAAATATAACCGTATCGCCCGGTTCTACTGGGGTTAATTTGAGCCGCGTAAACTGGACAGGAATAGGTGCAGCATAAATGCCTAGATTGACGACCCGTACATCCGGCATGAGCCGTTGCAAATCGCTGGCTACCGTATCATCGTCCGGTGTTTCCGCATTGTAGATCTGACTGCTGCCGAATAACCAGATGGTGTGTTTGTAAACGGTGGGTTGGTTCGTAGTTACCCGTAGCCCGTTGCGGATGTTATACCAATGCCCTGTAAAGTCGCCAAGATGCCACATGCCATCTGCGCCAAGATGCCACATGGTATCGGCGGCGAATTGTTCGTTCACGAAATCGGTAGACCAATAGGGAGAGTGGGCATAGGCTGCCGGATGGGCTAGGCGGATTTGATAATGATTTGGTCCACCTTTGCGACGCGAAATAATGATAATCGCGACACCGCTACCGATGAGGATCAACACTATCAGAATTAGGCGGCGTAGCCACACACGGCGTTTGAACATGAACTATCGATTATCCGCTATATAGTTGCGTTTGACTTCAAGAGCGACCCTGCATCGGACACAGTAGGGTCGCCCTGAGTAGAGCGACCTTTTGAATTTTACCGAAACCAATTAGCTATTGCTTTGTTACACGGCGTTGCACTTATCCACATAATACTGGATATTCAGCTTTTCGCCTGTCGCCTGTTCGAGCGCATCATTCCACGTCATCGTGCGCCCCACCGCAAAAACCCGATCCCGGAAAAAGTCGCCCGCCGCCGCACGATTGATCAGGCCGCCTGCGTGTGCATCTAGCCAGCGCTGCCACTGGACACTCATCATCTCACCGATCAGATAATTTTGGTAGTAGGCCGGAGCCAACGCCACATGATACTTGGTCGCCCAGTCGGGCATGGTGCGGGCTTCAGGACGCTTGACGAACTGATATTTCTCGATCAGATCCCACCACAGCGTATCCAGATCGCGTTCGGGATCTTCGTACATGCCGCGCTCAAAGTTGACCATGACCATCACCCACCGCGCAAAGATCAGGCGTTCCAAGCGGCGATACTGCGCGACTTGCTTGATGATGCCATCGACTTCGGCGGCGTCCAGATCGCGAATCTGCGTCAGCCAATCGCGCTCAAAGGTCATGCCGCCCATCAAGATCGCCATCGCTTCGGTACTCAGAATATGGGCGGGTTCGCGCAAAAACCAAGGGATCTCATGCGGGATGTACTTGTCATAAACGGCATGACCGAGTTCGTGCAGGATCGTATCCATCCAGCGGCGATTGGACTGGAGATTGCACAGCGTCCGTACATCGCCTTCGCGGTCTACATGAATACAAAAAGCGTGCTGATTCTTCATGGGGCGTTCGTACAGGTCACTGCGGGCGATCACGTCGCGAGTGTCCATACCGAGTCCATCGTAGGTCTTGAGCGCCAACGCTTCGAGATTCTGCCCGTCGAAGAACACGTCAAGATCGACGCTGCCGACCTTCGGCGCACGCTGGAAGAACATATCTGAGTAGTGCCAAGGGCGCAGATCTTCGACAGGGACGCGGTAACGCTGGCTCAGATGCGCGTCAAGTTCGCCCTTGACCTCGCGGAATGGCCCATCGGTTGCCACTGCCAGATTGTCCAGCATGGCGTAGAGCCAATCAGGATCGATTTCGTCCAGTTCAAGGTTCATGCGGTGGAAATTGGCGTAACCCATTTTGTACGCGGTCTGGTTCCGCAGCCGTGCCAACTGTCGGATGTTATCAGCGACCAGCGGCCCGATCTGCTTGCTGGCTTCCCATGCTTCGCGGCGCACTTCGTTGTCAACTTCGTCTTCGAGGATCTGCTCAATGGCGTTGTTGGTCAGCGGTTCACCGCCGACTTTGCCCCGGAAGTTGGTATAGGCATCGTCGATTTTCATCATTAACTGGGTTATCTCGTCAATGGTGTCACTATCGCGCTGTTCCTGTGCATAGCGGTAATGCAGCAAATGGATCTGCCGCGCCAACAGGGAATCAGCGCCCGTTGCGTGCGATTGATCCCAGTCGCGGAACTGTTCAAAGGCAGCAGGATCAGCCCAGAAATGCAGCCATGCAGATCGTGCGGCAGCGGCTTTTTCAAGATTCTCCTGCGTGCCATTGACCGCCGAGTCCCAGTCGGCAATGCCACTGGCAATGTACAACTCGCGCACTTGTTGAACCGTCCGAGCGACGGCGCTGGCAATTGAATCGGTTGAACCGATTGAGTCAGACATGATTACTCCTTTTTGTGAAGATTATATAACCTGAGTTTTGGATAGCTTTTGGCTGCTAGTGAAGCTATTGGTCAGCAATTACGCATTAATCGTAATCGAAGTAGCTCTCAATAGTCAATCACATATTGAAGGCGTAA
>JBDTVG010000002.1:0-15818 GCA_040007395.1 Chloroflexota bacterium | reverse complement strand
GAGAGAAAATTGCGGCGAAAGGCATTTATCGTGACGGCGTGCGTTCGAGCAAAAGCCATTTCGTGAAAGCGAGTGGGCTGTGCTGGATAAGCCTAATGTGGCTGACCAACATTCCCTGGGCGCAGCGGGTATGGGCATTCTCCTTTCTAACAGGGCTAGCGCCATCGGAACGGTATTATCAGACGTGCGGACGAAAACCCAAGAAGAGCACAGACTTTGCGCGGCAGATGGTCTTTCAATGGAGCCGTTGGCTGCCCGACAAGGCGCTGGTGGTGATCGGCGATAATGCGTATTCGGGGCTAGATTTTCTGCACGCTTATCAGTCGCTCACTCAAAGCGTGACGCTTATTACGCGCTTGCGTTTGGATGCGGCGCTGTACGAGCCTGCGCCTGTGCGCCAGCCCAAGCAAAAAGGGCATCCCCGTCTGAAAGGGAAACGGCTCCCCACACCAAGGCAAGTCGCGGACAACCCCCATACGCTCTGGACGCGCCGGACACTGTCCTGGTACGACCAACCCGCACGCACCATTGAGTTCTGCTCGTTCACCGTGGTTTGGTATCACACCGGATTGTCCCCTGTTCCGGTGCGTTATGTCCTAATGCGGGATGTGCTTGGCAAGTTCGACCCGCAAGCCCTCCTGTCAACTGACCTCGCCTTAACGCCACTGCTTATCCTCACCTATTTCATACGTCGTTGGTAAATGGAACCCACTTTTCGCCATGTCCGTGAACATCTCGGCGTTGAAACCCAGCGTCAGTGGTCAGACAAAGCCATCGCACGCACCACACCTGCCTTGATGGGTTTGTTTTCCGACATCACGCTGCTGGCGAATACCCTTATCACCCGTCATGGGGTTCACTCTGCCCACTTTTGCCGATGCCCTTGCTTTGGTTAGGCAACGCCTCTGGGCTTATTTTTCTTTTCACATGTCGGCTGATGATGCCGATATGGTGAAAGTCCCCCGTGTCCTTCTCGAACGTTTCAATGACTTGTTATGCTATGCCACCTGAGGTGCAAAGTCCAGCTTAGAGGCCCTTTGAAAATCATCTGGAGCCTATCTGGCACTATTTTTCAGGTTTCCGACCAACCGCCGGATCTTGAGTGCAAGGTGTACGGCGAGGCGCGTTTCGGGGTTGTCCAGATCGAAGCTGCCTATTTGCCCAATACGTTCCATGCGATATAGCAGGGTATTACGGTGAACGTGCAATTTGTTTGCTGTCTGGCTCAGGTTGCCGTGTTCCTCAAAGAATGTTTCCAGCGTCGTGATGAACTCGTCGTTGGCGTAACGTTCGTCGGCAAGTTCGCCCAGCGTTTCACGATAGAAACTGCGTAATTCGGCAGTTTCCAGCAGCAGCGAGAGCAGTCGATAGACACCCAGATCGCCAAAGAATAAGGGCTGGTAGACGTGCCACTGCATCGCCATCCGCTGTGAAGCCATCGCCTCCTGATACGAGGTGCGCCACTCGGCGAGGGTTGTCACTGGGCGACCAATGCCTATCGCCAAATTAGCGTCTGGATACTGGGCTTTGGCTCGCGCTTGAACCGCTTCTGCCAACTGCTTGACGGTACGCGGTACGGTTTTTCCACTCGTGCCTTCGTCAGCCGAAAAGATCACAACACCGCTTTCAAGCAACTGCACCAATGCTTTACCGCCGTGTACACTAACCTGTTCATTGAACAGCGTTTCCAAGCGTCGATCCGAGGGTCCATCGTCCTGTGCCCAACAAGCCGTAATCGCCACATAAGCATGATTTTCGGTCTGGTGACCGAGCCGTACCAACTGTCGCAGCGCTTGATCGATGGGGATAGTCCCCATGAGCAGGCGTTCGAGAATGCCACCTTGTACCCGCTTTTGCGCTTCGCGGACGGCTTTCTCCTTTGCCATTTCGAGCGCACACACGGCTGCCCCATGCCGGGCAAACTGCATATCCAGCCCATCGAAGTGATTGCCTACCGTGATAATCGAAAAGAACCCGCGTCCCATTCGATTGGCGACAATCGGCACGACCAAACGGCGCATTCCGAATTCGGGCATATCCAACATCGCCGGGTCGAGCGTGACCTGAGCCACTTCAACCCGGTTGCGGAAGACTGCTGGCAGTACTTCCTCACTGGCAAGGGCGTTCTGGATGGCAGGCCATTCTTCGCTATCCTTGAGGGAGCCGCTAATGACCACCGTTTCCAGCCGTTTATCCTGCACGACGATAGTTTTGCCAGTGGCATCGACAATCGCATTGATCAAGATCGCCATGCCGCGATTCTCGGTGCTGAGCTGGAGCAACTGCTGATAGATCTCCATGCCGCGTTGTTCTGCCGAAGGCGGCGGCCCGACCAACACTTTGACAACATCGCGTTCGACCTGACGCAGCGATGTTCCCGCTGGAAGGTTGAGCAGCGGGATCATGTGTTCTTCACTGGCAGCCCGCGCCCGTTGATCGATATTCCCGACCACGCCAATCGCCGCGACTTCCATCTGTGCCAGATCGTTGACGAGATCCGCCAATGTCAGTTTGTCGTTCAACAGGTGCAGAGCATCAATCGACAGCAGCGCGAGTTCGCGGCCTTCCAGCGAAGGAAAGGCCGGCGGGCGGGTGTGCAATACTGAAGTCCACGTTACATGATGGTTCAGCCCTTTTTGTCCAGCGGTAATGCGGGTTCCCATAGGTAGCGCATTACGCAATAGATCCCGGACGGTTTGGTAACGTTGTGTACTCATAAGCGCACTTTGCTGCTCAAGGATATTCATCTTGCCCTTGCACTAGTAAGTCGTAAGGTAGCGGTCAAGTTCCCAAGAGCTGATCTCTAGAACATATTCGTTCCATTCCAGCCGCTTGGCTTCGATAAAGCGCTCGAACACATTCAGCCCCAAGGTGTCGCTGGCAAGATCGCTTTGCTCCATCGCTTCGAGCGCTTCGTACAGCGAAGTAGGCAGCGTGGTCAGCATCCGACGGCGGGCGTTAAACAGGTAGAGTTCTTCTTCGGCAGCGCCGGGGAGTTCTAGCCCGCGTGTGACTCCATCTAGCCCCGCCCGTAACATGACCGCCAACGCCAGATATGGGTTGCAGCTTGGATCAGCACAGCGCAGTTCGATCCGCGCCGAGTCGGGATGATCGGCACTGACACGCGGTACACGGATCAATGCCGAACGGTTAAGTTGCGCCCATGTTACATAGACAGGCGCTTCTAGCCCTGCCACCAAGCGCTTGTAGCTGTTGACCAGTGGCGCAAGGACAGCACAGATGCCCCGTGCATGGGTAAGCTGCCCCGCCAAAAAGGATCGCCCGATAGCCGATAGCCCGTAATCATCCTCGCTGTTCTCGAAACAGTTATTACCGTTGTAGGTATCGTTCAGCGTTTGGTGGATGTGCATCCCTGATCCGGCAACACGCGGAATAGGTTTAGGCATAAACGTTGCGAACAGACCGTTTTCGTGCGCGATGGACTTGACCGCCAGCCGTGCTGTCATGATCGCATCAGCCATTGGCAGCGCATCGAGTGGCGCAAGATCTAGTTCGTGCTGTCCCCCACCGACTTCATGATGGCCTGCCTGCACCAGAATCCCCATCGCCTCCAACGCATCGGCGATTTTGCGGCGGATTGACCGCGACTCGGAAGCATTGACATCGAAGTAGTAGCTAGCCTTATCCTCAGTTTCCAAGGAAGCTAGGTTAATTGGTTGGCGGAACAGGAAAAATTCGACTTCGGGCGCAACCGTGTAACGATAGCCCTTCTGCTGTGCCATCTCGACAGCACGGCGCAATACTCCGCGTGGATCGCCGGGATAGGGTTCGCCGGTTGGCGTATACACATCGCAGATTAGCCGCGCCAATTTGTGATCATGCGTTTCCCACGGCAGCACTGCAAAGGTTGCTGTGTCAGGCCGCAGGTACATATCTGATTCAGCAATCCGCGCAAAGCCTTCTATCGCCGACCCATCGAACCAGACTCCATCTCGGAACGCTGCTTCCAACTGGCGGACGGGGATCTGAACATTCTTGATAATGCCCGTCACATCGGTGAACTGTAAATCTATATAGGCGATGCCCAATTCTCTAGCTTGGGCGATCACGTTTTGAGCGGCTTCTGATAAATCCATCGGAGTAGAATCCTCAGCGGTCAGATTAGTGCATATTGTACAAATTGCCGAGTGAGTATAGATGATTTGGACATTATGCTTGGACACTATTTATTGTCATCGTTGCCAAACATTCGTCAATGGGCAAACTGCTGAGAAATAGCCATGTGAACTTAGTCACCCTGTACAAGTTTTCAGTGAAAATGGCGGGATTGGTTAGAAAAAACGAGGGTATTTTTGCCGGAACAATCTAGTCGCGATTGTGCGATTAGCACCCGCGCCACTGATAGCTACCACAATTTTTGTATTAGTGGCACGGGTGCATGGCTTAGTACTTCAGAAATCTTTACACCACAGGGATATAAGACTCCAAGGCGGTTTTGGCAGCGATGGTTTCTGACAATGTGTCTACTTGATTCGAGTCGAACCAGTCCGAACAGACATACTCCACCGATAGGCAGCCTTTATAACCAACTGCCTCAAGCCGTTGGGCAATATCTACAAAGTCAACAGTGCCTTTTGCCCAGCGCGTCTGTAATTTTCCGGGACGCATCGGGCGAATGTGAACGTGTCCGGTGTAGGGGATCAGGGCGTGGATACGTTCGATAGGGATATATTGCAGGATGAAATGCGAGTAATCCAGCGTAAGGGTGGTGCCGGGGGCGCGTTCAATGAGCGCCAACGCTAGTTCCGGCGTATCGGTCAGCGATCCCATGTGCGCCTCGAAGTGCAGCAGCACGCCTGCGTCTCCGGCAATCTTGACCAGATGCCGGAAGGTTTCGCCTGCCGTGTCCAGATTCTTTTCCAGCGGGATACCGAGATGATCGACACCGGGCAAAACGGTGATGCCGGGAGTGCGGGTCAGTTTGCAGAACTGAACCAGCCCGCGAAACTCATCAATATTTTGCTGGCGCACTTTGGGATCGGGATCGTTCATGGAGCGCTCGGCAAAATCGAGGGCGAACTGCGGGAAGAAGTCCACCGCTTCTAGTTCGTATTTAGCCAACAGCCCGTTCAAGTGATCGGCGTATTTCTGGGGATTGGCGGCGACTTCGCTGGGTTCGTAGCTGGCCCGCCCACGATTGTGAAATCCAGCAATATCGACTCCCTTGAAGCCCATCGTGTGGGCAATCATCAAGGTGACTTCAAGGGGCAGCACTTCAAATGAATAACTGGCGACAGTAAGACGCATTAACTATATCTCCCCTAAATTTTTAACTAAAACTCACCAGCGCGATCAAGCTATGATTTCTTCTAACACCTTGATAAGCTCTAAAAATATCTCGTTTTGCGGAGTCGGGACACCATACTTTTGTCCGAGCGCACAGACCGCGCCGCCAAAAATATCTACCTCAGTTTTATTGCCCGCCTCTATATCTTGCAACATCGAGGATTTGAAGGCAGGTGGCATGTTGCGAATGAAATCTTCGCACCACGGCAGAATCGCGTCAAGGTTTTGGATACCCACTTTTTGAGCGATTGCCACCGCTTCCCGCATCAAGGCTAACGCGACAGCGTGCGCCTTGTCACTGCGCTGAAACGCACCATAGCTGGCGCGAAATACCGCCGATGCTTGGTTGATCCCCACATTGACGACGAATTTACACCAGATGGCAAAGAGTACATCGTTTGGCACGTCATAGTCTATCCCTGCTCGGTCAAAAAAGCGGCAGACCGCCTCGACTTTTGGCGTTCGCGTCTGGGCATTGGCTTCGCCAAAGACAATCCGTCCCACGCCATCAAACGTAACCGCATTGCCAGAGCGCGTGCTGCCATGCCCAATAAAATAGGCGTGCAGCACCTTATTCCACCCATAGCGCTCGGCAATCTTTTCTTCACTGGTAATGCCGTTGAGCAACGCCATGATGATTGTC
This sequence comes from Chloroflexota bacterium, assembly GCA_040007395.1. GTDB lineage: Bacteria > Chloroflexota > Anaerolineae > Aggregatilineales > UBA2796 > DATGFK01. Next base: position 9,868 of record JBDTVG010000002.1, on the reverse strand, counting down.
TCATCATGCACAAAGCCTTCAATGGCGGCAATCGCGACTGGCAGCGCATCGGCTTTCGTAGCGATGAGAATAAGATCGGCTTTTTCTTGATCCTTATTTGGCTCTGGTAGTACATAATTGAAGTCGTAGCGGATACCGTTGAGCACAATTCCGTGCGCCTTGTATCGTTCGAGACGCGGCTTATCGATCAGGACACGCACGCAACTGGGGTCATAGTGCTTTAGCTTTGCTGCATAGATGCTCCCTATCGCCCCTAGGCCCATAACAATAACTTTTGTGATGTCTTTCATTTAAGCGATAACACTCCATTACTCCGACGATGCGATAAACTAGAGACAAAAGGCTGAACCGCAGAAGATGCTAGCGCAGTCAGAGGCAGAAATCGAGACAAAATTGCCGAATTTAATGGGGTCAATCGAATCCTGTAGATAAGGAAAGCCATCCTGATTAATGACGACTCACTCCGCGCAGTGAAAGCCGCGCAACTGAATGACCATTTTGTGAAACCCCTCTATGAAACGTACTGTTTCTCACAGATTCCTCAGACTATCCACTTTTTGTTGACTGGGCAGGGCGCACCGGGACTGCCCGAAAGCACTCTGGCGACTCTCCCGCGCCACTATGACAAGGTGATTTTGCTGTTCATTGACGGATTCGGCTGGCGGTTTTTCGAGCGTTACTGCGACAAATACCCTTTTCTGAAACGTTTTATCAGTGATGGAGTCGTCTCAAAGCTGACTTCGCAGTTTCCTTCAACGACTTCCGCGCACACTACAACAATCCATACTGGGCTACCTGTCGGTGAAAGCGGTGTCTTCGAGTGGGCGTATTATGAACCGCTGCTCGATCAGATCATCTCGCCGCTGCTGTTCTCTTTCAGCGGGGATAAAGGTCGCAACACGTTGAGCAAAGCGGGGATTTCGCCGCAAATGCTGTTTCCGCGCCGGACGGTGTATCAATCATTGCAACAGCAAGATATAAAATCCTATGTGTTCCAGCATCGCGACTACACGCCATCGCCTTTCACCAATACGATGTTTGCGGGCGCACAGGTGAGTGCGTATAAGACCTTCGCCGAGGCATTGCTTAATCTTGGTGATGCGCTGTTGGCGGAACCGGGCAAAGCCTACTACTTTCTGTACTTTGACAGCCTCGATTCGATTAGCCATGTCTATGGGCCGGGATCGCGCCACTTTGAAGCGGAAGTCGATACTTTCCTGTCGATGATGGAACGGCTCTTTTATGGAGAAATTGCAGGCAAGCTCAAGAATACGCTATTGCTGATGACCGCTGATCATGGGCAGGTGGAGATTTCGCCAGAGACAACGATTTACCTGAACCAGCTTACGTCATCTATTGAATCGTTCATCAAGACTAACCATCAGGGGCAGCTATTGGTTCCGGCAGGTGCGCCGCGAGATATGTTCCTGTACATCAAGGATGAGCATCTCGACGAAGCCCATGCCCAGCTATCCCGCCAGTTTAAAGGCCGTGCCGAGGTACACTACGTCCGCGATCTGATCGATCAAGGGTTTTCGGCATGGGGCATCCTTCAGCGACTTTTATGGGGCGTGTGGGTAATTTGGTGATTCTGCCCTATAAATACGAATCGGTGTGGTGGTACGAAAAAGGCCGCTTCGAGCAGGATTTTTTCGGGCATCATGGCGGATTGACTCCTGACGAAATGGAAACGATCCTGTTGGCGCTGCCGCTATCTTAAATCCATAGGGCTAACGCAGACGAGCCAGAAAAACAGTTAGGCGCTAAGCTGGCAGGCTGACAAGGGTAACGCCATATCAAGGACTTTCCCAAAGGCCGTCAGGTGAAACTGTTCCGGTTGGTGCTTTCTCCCAAGCGCACGGACTATATCGCCACCAACGATATGGCTCAGGACTCGACCCAAGCCGCCCAAGACGTGGGTGGCCTGCACTGCAAGATTGAGCAGTTTCACCGCGCGGAAACCAAGCAACTACCGGTATCGGGGCTGTCTGTGTCGTCTGGCCCATATTCAGCACAATCATATCGGCTGTGCTATTTTGGTCTGGGTTCGGCTCAAGCAACTTCCTCAGGAAACCGCCGCCACCATCTTTCAACTTATCCAAGGCTTGCTCGATGATTACCGGCCTTCTCAATGGCGTTCACCTGCGCTCAAAATGTGATTTGCCTAAGCCCTATAGTAAACACAACGTTATTTCAATCAAGGGGATCAAGCTGCATGTATGACAGTACTCCAAAAAAAGTAATACAGCCGGCAATATTTTAACCGGAGTAGGGATTGGAGTCGGGGTTGTATTGGCCTGTGTTTTATGCTCCGTAGTTGTGATTGTGGGCGCAGGGATCCTCGCACTTGTAGGTACACGTGGTGCTGTGACGGTCGTCAACTCAGTCGCCGTGCCACTGCTCAAGGCTAACGACTTTATGCCCTTGCTCGAAGCGAAAGACTACGCCAAAGCCTACAGCTATATTGATCCCAGCCAGCAAGCCTCTTTTGGTGGCAGTGCTGATGGATTGCGCACGACCCTCACTGGATTGGACCTTGCAGAACCAAGCGCACATACCCTCTCCAATATCAATGTGAATAATGGAGATGCAGTCGCCATAGGGACGGTTACTTTTGGCGGAACCATCAAAAAGGATCCGCGTCGATATGAGAAAACCCGGTGATAACTGGATGGTCATTGGCTTCGGACCCGATAATACGCCTGAGCCTACTGCTACAAGCTAAAACGCTTCCAAGCTGCGCTTCTGTGACTTGTATATCCCTGCCACATCCGGTGGGGATATAAGTCATAACACAAATTAAAATCCACCCTCGATCATCGCCATCCAGATCACGATTCACGTAAAATCCACAATTGATTTCCGGTTTGAATGTGACTATAATGACTCCATATCTTAAGGAGTTGCTGCAATGTCGATACACAATCATCCCTATTATCGTTATCGGACAGTCTAGCTCCAGAGTTGATCACGGTTGAACTTTTGCGCCGCGTGGAAGCTAACACTCCACGCGGCGTTTTTATTACAATCTCACTTGGCGTTCTGACCATCACCTTGATAATGGAAGATCGAAATTAACTATGAACACAAAATCGGCACAAGTCCTTGAACTGCCGAAGATTCTGGAACAACTCGTCAATCACTCGACCTTTTCGGCGGGCGCGGAACTGATCCGCCAGCTTGCGCCGACAGGTGATATACGGGAAGCGCTGGCGTGGCAGCAGGAAACCACCGAAGCTCGCACGCTTTTTGATATCAAGACCGAGATCGGCTTGGGCGGGGCGCGAGATGTGCGTCCGGCGGCGATCCAGTCCACACGCGGATTCGCCTTGGAGCCGCAAACCTTTCTGGATATTCGCTCGACTCTGCGGCGTGCCACGACCATTCGGCGCACGCTGTCCCGGCTGAACACGCAGTTCCCGACACTCGCTGAGATCGCGGAACTGCTGGAAGAATGTCAGGGCTTGCAAAGCGAGATCGCGTTGGTGCTGGATGACAACGGCAACATCCTAGACACGGCAAGTCCCCGGCTGGCGATTATCCGGCGCGATCTACGAGTCTCTTTCGACAGGCTGCAAACGCGCCTAATGAGTCTTGTCAACAACCCGAATAACGCTCGTTTCCTGCAAGAACAACTAATCACCCAGCGACACGGGCGCTATGTGATCCCGCTGCGTGCCGAGTTCAAAGGGCGTATCCCCGGCATCGTTCACGATCAATCGTCGTCGGGCGCGACAGTGTTTGTCGAACCGCTGGCAACCGTCGAACTGAACAATACATGGCGTGAACTGCAACTCGAAGAAGAAAACGAGATCCGGCGCATCTTGCAAGCGCTCACAGATCAGGTGGCGCATGAGGCGGAGTTCATCATCGCGACTGTCGATGGCCTAGCGCACATCGATATGATCTTCGCCAAAGCGCGTTATGCCAATGCGCTTCGCGCCACTGCGCCGAAGCTTGTTCCGTTCCATCCCCGCGAAGATAGTTTGCACCCCGGCAGCACGATCAAGCTGACGCAGGCGCGACATCCGCTGCTGCCATCGCGCACTGTCGTCCCGATTGATCTGGTGCTGGACGAAGAAACCTACACACTGGTTATCACGGGGCCAAACACGGGCGGCAAGACCGTCGCACTCAAGACGATTGGCTTACTGGCGTTGATGGCGCAGTGTGGCTTGCATATCCCAGCGGAAGATGGCGCAGAACTCTCGGTCTTCGAGGGTATCTTTGCCGACATTGGCGACGAACAGAGCATCGAGCAATCGCTCTCGACGTTTTCCGCGCATATGACTAACACCATCAATATTCTGCAAGAAGCCGATAGCCGTTCGTTGGTCATTCTGGACGAACTCGGCGCGGGCACTGATCCCGCCGAAGGATCGGCGCTGGCACGGGCGATCCTGAGCTATCTGCTGGAACGCAGCGTAACCACACTGGTCACGACCCATCACCCGGAATTGAAGGTGTACAGCCATGACCGCCCCGGCGTGCGCAACGCCAGTGTCGAGTTCGACCTGCAAACCCTGCGCCCGACCTATCACTTGATTGTCGGCATACCGGGACGATCCAATGCGCTGGCGATTGCCACGCGACTCGGTATCCCGGCAGACATCATCGCGGACGCACGCACGATGGTCGGAGCCGAGGAACAGGTTGCCGACGAACTCCTTGACGAGATCAGCCGCACTCGCGAGGAAACTCGTATCGCCCGTGATGCGTCGTTGGTGAGCCAAGCCCGTGCTGAGGAACTCAAGCGCGAACTACGCCAACGCCTCGATGAGGTTGAGGTCGAACGCCGCGAAGTGATCGCCCAGACGCGGCGGGTTGCCGAGCGCGAACTCGACGATCTGCGCTCCGAAGTGCGGCGGCTGCGGCACAGCCTACAGGCGGCGGGTCAGCCACTCGAAGCCATCAAGCGGGTCGAGGCAGATGCCTTCAACCTCAAGAATACGATTGAAGCGCCGATCCAGAACGTGACCGAGATCCCCGACTTTGCCGAAGAAACCCGTCCCGAATTCCGACTGGGCGAAACGGTGTGGATCACGCCGCTTAAATCCGAAGGGGAGATCATCGAACTGTCTGGCACTGAGGCCGAGGTGAGCATCGGGCGGCTGCGGGTACGCGCCAAACTTGACGAACTGCAAAAACGATCCGCCAGCGAACGCAAAGCAGAGCGTGGCAATCGAGGCGGCAGTCTGGGCAATCCGGCGCTGCCAACGATTAACACGAAGCGCCCTGAACGTGAACGTTCGGTCTTGCGGGCGAACTCACCCGGTCTGGAACTCGACCTACGCGGCACGAGTATTCAGGAAGCCGTCGAACGGGTCGAAAACTACATCGACGCGGCTTATGTTGCCGGATTGCCTTTCGTGCGGATCATTCACGGTAAGGGGACGGGCGCACTCCGACAGGCGATCCGCGACCTGCTGCATGATCATCCGTTGGTGCAGCGTTACGAACGTGGCGGCGAAAAAGAAGGCGGCGACGGCGTAACGGTCGTCAACCTCAGCGAATTAGACTAAGCGCGTTGTGCAGCCCTCACCCCACATCCCTCGCCCATCAGACTGATTTTTACTTCCCTCTCCTGCGGGAGAGGGAAGGTTTCCGTACCGAGGATTATTTCCCGTTCCGTTTGACGTTCCAAGGTTCCCCAAGGGGCGTAAGAAGGGCGGATAATCCCCACTGCATACATAGACACTGCATAATGTCATGTTAGTAATAGTTATTTTATAACTACTTACATAAAATGTCATTTGTGTTCTATCATGAAAAAATGATAATCCGTTACGAATCTGGTTCAGGTGAAGGATGGTTAAAAAAGCGCGTCCAAAACTCAACCATCTGCCCCAATTCGTCCTCTTTGTAAAGGCTTAGGAAGGACTCCCGCACGAGCGCAATATTGCTTGCTTCTGCGGCATCGAGCCGTTCGCGCCCTGCTGATGTCAAAATCGCATAGGCACCTCGAGCATCCTCGATGGCTGTTTCGCGCTGCACAAGCCCCGCATTTTCCAGGCGGTCTACCAGTCGGCTCATCCCACTCCGAGTTATCACGCTGGCATCGGCCAGTTCGCGGATTCGCATCCGTTGGTCAGTAGACCAAGAAAGCCGAAGCAAAACCTCAAACTCACCATGCGAAATGCGGTATTTTGACTGGAGCATTTCTTCAAGCCGGTGCATCATGACTGCATGAACACTAAGAAGTTTCGACCACGCGGCTCCGTCATCAAATTTACCGGACATTAGTTTTACCCCCTTGACAATGCGTGCGCAATCATCTATATTTGTGTGTGTGCGCACGCAATGACATAAGTATATCGGCACTTCGTTCAATACACAATCAGAGGGAGCAGGCTAATGGCAATTGTAGAAATCGCAACGTACAGGTTGGCACCTGGCACAGATCCGAAAGCGCTGACCGAAGTCGAACATGCAATCCAGCACGAAGTTGGGCCAAAGCACCCCGGCTATTTGGGGCGCGAATTGTTGCAGGCTGCGGATGGGAGCTATGTCCTGATCATGCGCTGGGAAAACGAAACAGCAGCGAATACCTGGAATAACACTTTGTTTGCGTCGCAGGCTGGACAGAAGCTCGGCCCAATGGTCGATCCCCAGTCCATGTCGAAAGAAACGCTAAAGACGGTATAGGCCTAACAGGTGACCGGACAACATAACACTCCGCATCGGCTTTTTGCAGTGGCGGAGTGTTATTCTTAGAAAGGTTGAGTCTGATGCTGCGCCCCCGCCGTGCTGAACCTACCGAGACTTCCCGACTTGAAGCATTCAGCGATGGCGTTTTCGCCGTTGCGATCACACTGCTTGCTTTGGATTTATCCCGAATCCATGCCGACCCTTCCCAGGCCATCACACTTGCAGGAGCCTTGGGCGCGAACTGGCCAACCCTGCTTGCCTTCGCCGCGTCGTTTGCTTTTGTCGGCGTTGCCTGGACGAACCATCACCACGTTTTCGTTCGCGTTATGGTACAGTCCAGAGCGCTGAACTGGGCGAACCTGCTACTGCTTGCGGGGGTTACTATCGTCCCGTGGGCAACTTCGATCCTCGCGCAGTCTCTCGGCGATGCGGCTGGCGATCATGGTCGGCAAGAGATACTCCTCTATGCTGCCGTAACCTCGTTTGGTGCACTGACCTGGGGGTTGGTCTTTCATGTGTTGGCAACCAGCCCCGAACTTCTTGAAGACCCGACTCATGCTAAAGGGTTTGTCACAGACAGAAGCGCAACGCTCGTTGGCTTGATCACGACTGCCATTGCCGCTTTTGTCGGCTATTTCTGGTCACCGCTGATCGCGACGGGATTGTTCCTGGCCCTGCCGGTCTTTTACGCGGTTGCCTCTGAGGGATTCGAATCCCACGAATCCGTGTAGCGAAACGACCATAAGTACATTGAGTGGCAAAAGTTAAAGGGAACCCATTAATTTTATCGAGGGTGATACCGGGTAGATTTTTTAACTCAGATATGTGCGCGGCAAACACCTCATTTTCGCTTTTTTGCCAACTATCTGTGCAGCCTCATCCCTACTCCCTAGAGGGGCCGGGGGTGAGGGCTGCTTTGCATGACCACGCTCTGAGCTAAAGCGCGTCTATACCCTGAGAACCCGGTGAGAGAAATCTTTCGATCAGGGTATGGACGCGCTATACTGACAGCTTATGACACACTATACCAACCGCCCCACTATCGAACCGAACCGCGTCTATTCGCGGGAAGAAGTCGCCGAAGTGCTCAACGTCAGCCTGAGTACGATCAAACGCTTGATCGCGTCTGGGGTGCTCCGCGTCAGCAGTCCGGTGGGAATGCGTCGTGTTCTGATCCGGGGACAGCATATCTTGGATATGCTGGAGAAAACCGAAGTCAAGCCCGGTCAACGCAAAACACAGGATTCAGAAGAATCTCGCCAGTAACCGGGTCCAGTTTTGCTGGAATTGTCCACTGAACAGGACTTTATTCACATGAAGCCTTTAAGATTTGCAGCCCTACTGGCGCTGATTTGTGTCACTATGCTGGCTGCATGTGACAGCGCGTCCGATAACCCCAATCAGGCGGGGCCAACAGCGCCCGCTAACACGAATGATGCCGAGAAAACCGCCGAGACTTTTCTGACGGGCTGGGTCAACAACGATTATCCCGCCATGTATGCCTTGCTTTCGCCCAAGAGTCTGCTCATGAATCTCGACAGTTTCAGCAAGATTTATAAAGCGGTGGAGCTAACGCTCAGGGTTAAGGACAAAGGCAAGTCATTCGAGATCAAGCATGACCAGACCGTGCGACAGGGGACGACCGTCGCCATCACCTACAACATGACCTTCGATACGGGATCGCTAGGCAAATTCACCGACGAGAATCGCACCATACGCTTGATCTTGTCGGGGGGTAAGTGGCGTGTCGCGTGGAGCCAGATGGACATCTTCGAGGGCATAGCAGGCGGCGCAACGCTAAACGTTGAGTTGACCCAATCGACACGCGGCAAGATCCTTGATCGTAACCAACAAGTGATCGCCCAAAGCGGGATTCCCAATTACGCGGTCCGGCTGCTGACGCGCAAATATCCAACAGGCAAAGCCGAGGATTGCTTCAAGAAATTGGGCGAAGTATTCCGCGTCAAGGCCAGCGATCTCAACACAAGCTACGGCTCGCTGACTGGTCAGGATTTCGGCTTCACTGTCGGCACCTTGAGCGAAGGTGACTACAAGAACCTCAAGCCCGAACTCGATGCAGCGTGCTTGCTGGAATATCGCCCACAAACGACGCGAGTCTATTATGGGGGCAGCTTTGCTTCGCAAACGGTGGGTTTTATCGGCGGCATCCCCGGCGATGATCTGGGCAGCTATCCGCAATATTCACCGGATGCGCTGGTCGGGCGCAAAGGCGTTGAGCAATATTGGGAAAAGCAGCTCGCCGGAGAAGGCGGCGCACGCTTGGTGATTAGTGCCCCCGATGGCACGGAGCTACGGGAGATCGCGTCCAAGAAACCCGGCGCTGCACAGGATGTTACGCTGACACTGGATCGCGATCTGCAAATTGCCACTGAACGAGCGATTGGCAGTGCGACTAGTGCGGCGAACTGGGGACAGTTTTCCACAGGGGCGGCGGCGGTCGTGCTAGATGCCAACACCGGCGACATTCTAGCCATCGCCAGTTATCCGATTATCCAGCCAGATTCTTACCTGCCCACCACGACGTTCGATGTGCAAACCGCGCTGGCGGCCTACAACAAACAGCGTGCCGAACTGAATCGCGCCACTCAAGAAACTTACGCGGCTGGCTCCGTCTTCAAGATCGTCTCGACAGCGGCGGCGGCAGGCAGCGGTACGGTTAAGATGAGCGACAAGTACACTTGTACTGGTATATGGGATGGCACGTCGCGTAATGACATCATCCGCAAAGACTGGATCTATCTGGATAAGTACGCCGAAAAACCCTATCACGGCACAATCACGCTCGAACAGGCGTTGACTTCCTCGTGCGATGCTTATTACTGGGAAGTCGGCTCCAAACTAGAAGACATTGATCCGGGCTTGTTCAAGAAATACGCCAACGATATGGGACTCGGCGTTAAAACCGGAGTCGATTTATTGGAAGAGCAATCAGGTAATATCCCCGATCCGGACTGGAAATTTAAAACTTTGGGCAAGCGCTGGGGACTGGGCGACAGCCTGAATACCGTCATCGGGCAGGGCGATGTCAAAGTCACACCGATTCAGGTCGCCCGCATGATGGCGGCGGTTGCTAACGGCGGCACGCTGTACCATCCGCACTTTGTTCAAAGCGTCGGCTTGCCCGGTCAACCGCCCACCTACGTTGCTAACCCGCCCGCACCCACCCCACCCGCCTCCCGCCCGGAATCGACCACGTTCA
>JBDTVG010000001.1:0-8664 GCA_040007395.1 Chloroflexota bacterium | reverse complement strand
GGGATTGGACATTCGCTCGATTAAAGAAGGCTTTTTTGATCGACTCGTTCGGACGATTATTCTGATCGCGATGCTGCTCACAGGCTGGATTGTCCCCGGTTTGGTAATTCTAGCAGCAGGCAACCATATCACCGCTTTGCAACGTCTGTGGATCGTCTATCAGGCGACTCGTGGTGACGGCACACCGTAACCACGAGTCCGCTTTTCATAGGCTAAGTTAACTGGTCGTCTGCTGCTCACCAATAGGGGTGGGCAATGCGTCAATGCTCTGGCTGTTTTTCTCCTGACGATAAGCGGTCAAACCATCGTTACCTTTGGTTTCAGCCCACTTGATCAGCGTTTCGCGTTCGCTCATGTAGTCGTACAATGGCACAGCAAAGCCGCATGACGTTTGCACCCGTGAAATATCCGCCACAATGATCTGGCGCGCGCCGGGAATCGCGGGAAAGAGTGCGCTCAAGTCCGCCCACTCGGTTGAATCTAGTAGCACAGTGCGCCCAGTGCCATACAGTCGCAAGATATTTGGTGGGCCGTCGAACGCGCAGAACATGAAGGTGATCCGCCCGTTTTCGTACAGATGCGCCGAGGTTTCGTTGCCGCTGCCCGTCAGATCAAGATAGGCGACCTGATGCGGCGAAAGGATACGGAAGCAGTCTTGCCCCTTCGGTGAAATGTTCACATGGCCTGTGGCATCCATCGGCGCGGAGCCGACAAAAAAGAGATGCTGCGCCTTGATAAACGCCTGTAAATCGTCGGTAATGAGATCATGGACTTTTGCCATAATTGGCCCCTATTCCCCTTCACTTTATTGTCTCAAGCCTGTTTCTGCCTGATATTATATTTTCTCAAACTTCAATGAGAAATGTCAGGTGAGTATAACGCACCGCCCTTTACCATAAAAATTTATTGCATTCGCAAATCGACAATTTCACCTAGGCGGCGATGTCGCGATCAGGGCATAATAGGATTTAAAGCAAATTGCACGCATGAGGAGAGATCTTTGCCCGAATTTGTGCTAACCGCCTACGACATTCGGAGTTATCTCAACGAGGCGCTGCCGGCCTTACGCGCCGGGATCTATCGCGGCGATCTTTCACAGGCAAAAGATGTGCTAACCATTTACGATGAGACGATCTACGACGAATACGAATTGTCGCGGGTTTTGATTGAAGACAATTATAGCTGGGTCTTCACCGAGGAAGCCGCCAACCCCGAACTGCGTGACCCAGAGGGAACACTGGTTGGCTTGGCCTATCCCCTGATTCTGGTTTACCATCACCCAGATGTCTTTCGAGTGCGGTTGGGCGGCTCTGAACTAAACAGTGCCGTTCCATTTATCGGTATGGATAGCACTGGCGAATTGAGCGTGCAACCGGGCTTTCGCGAAGGGTTACGAGCCATGTGGGAGATCGTTGGATACTTGACCCCTGAGTCTACCGTCGCGCTGTATGAGTACTGTATCAAGGCAGTCGAGAAGCAGTCCCATACGCCGGGGATGCGGCGTGTCTTAAAGCAGATTGCTGATGGTTTGCAACCTGTAATAGCCCGTGGCTATGGCCTCGTCATTGAGCGCGACTAATGGCAGATCTACAGATAACTCCACCTGCTGCTGAAACTGTGGCTGATTCAGACTCTAATCCAAGAGTAAAAACGCCTTCGCTCACAAAACCACGACGTTTTGGGTTGCGTCCTTGGATGGTCGTGCTTACCCTGTGTGTCTTATATTTGCTGTTCATTTTCCTAAGCTATCGCAACGGTATACGCGAATTTATCTGGCCTACGCCATCCGGCAAACCGGGTTACGACGGGCAGTTCACCTACGCAATTGCACTCGATCCTGCCAACGCCGCCCAATACCTCGACGTACCCGCCTATCGCTATCAGCGGATTCTCCACCCGTTGCTAGCACGATTGCTGGCTCTGGGACAGGAATCTCTGATTCCCTATGCCATGTTGGCGATTAATCTTATTGGGTTAGGGCTAGGTACGGCGGCATTCGAACGGCTGCTGTTGGCGGAACGGATTAATCGTTGGTTCGCCCTGACCTATGGGCTGTTCGGCGGTGTTTTCTTTGCAGTGCGGGTCAACACCAGCGAACCACTGGCTTTTGGTTTAGTTCTGTTGGCGATCCTCGCCGAGCAGCGAAAACGTGGCAACTGGCAAGCAATCTTGCTGCTGCTGGCAGCATTCGCGAAAGAGACGACGCTGTTTTTTGTCGCGGGCTATCTGATTTACGATGTGCTTGAGCGGCGCTGGCGGGATGTATTCCGACTGACTCTGATCGTAGTTGTGCCGTTTGTCGTATGGCAGATCGTCCTGAAAGTGTGGTTAGGTCAATTTGGAATCGGTTCTGGTGGAGCAGGCGCTACACCGTTCGAGGTGATTCCGTTCAATGGTATCTGGCGGTTGGCACAATACGGTTTCACCATTTTCGCCGTACTAGGTCTGATCTTAATTCCGTTTGCCGTACTGCCGACTCTGTGGGCGCTGTGGCGAGGCGGGCGGGATGCCCTGCAACAGCGTTGGCATCCCTATGTGTTTTTGATGCTTGCCAACGCCGCGATCTTGCCTTTTGTACCGTTCTCGACATACCGAGAGCCACTGGGGATTGCTCGGTTTCTCGTCGGGCTGGTAATTACGGTGGTGCTGTATGCTGCCTTGCGTAAGGCACGGCGCGTGCTCAGGTATAGCACTTTATGGACGATATTCGGGTTCCGCTTGTTTGGATGAGTAATTCAAAGGAACTTTGATCGAAACGTCACCAACGGGCGAAACACAAGGGCTAATTACTCTTAGACTAGCGTTCCTGATCGGTGGTTTCATCTATCAGCATAACTTGGGGCGTGTCTATGGCGAAGAAACCGGATTTATTCTTTCCCAGAATCCAGATCCTGATATAGCATTTACGGCAAAGGAACGCCTAGCCAAAGTGATAGACGATTTTCCCACTGTTGTGCCGGATCTGGCGGTTGAAGTCGTCTCAACCGGAAATACCAAGATCGAATTGCAAGAGAAGGTCGCGGCCTACTTTCAGGCAGGTGTGCGGTTGCTGTGGGTTGTCTATCCGAAATCGCGGACGGTCTATGTATACCATACCGATCACGAAGTGACGATTTTGGCGCAAGACGCTGTGTTAACAGGTGGCAGCGTGCTAGCAGACTTTTCGGTCAAACTGTCGGAAGTATTTGCCGTACTGGGTTAACACGACAGGCGGTTGTCTGCCTGTCGTGTTAACTGCCTGACGTATCATTGGCAGTTTTAGAAACTTTGCAGCAAAGCATAGGCGTGTAGTATCTTAGCCTCGTCGGTGATATACAGCACCCCATTTACCACAATCGGGGTTTGCCAGTGGATGTCACCAATTGGGTAGTCGCCCCACAACCATTTGCCATCCAGCGGATCGAACGCCCAGATATTCTTGAAGCCCGCACAATAGATAATGTCATTGGCCACAAGTGGAGTTTTGCAGGGATTGGTATTTTTCCACATCAGGTTAAGTTTCGGCATTCCATCGCTGTCGAAGGTGAGCTGAAACCCCGAAATGCCATCATAGGTCGGCATATAAACCCACGCGCTGTTATCGTCTGGGTCTACCCACAACGCTGGCGAATCGTCAATATTCGCATCATAGGGCAGCGTTTCTACCTCGCCCACCTCGCCGCCGACATATCCCGGTTTTCCTTTTCCGCTAAGATCGTCCATATTGATCAATCTCAGTTTGCGATCCTGACCGATTTGGACAGCCAGATTTTTGATCTTGCTTGTGGCAGGGACAGGTAAGATAAGCGGTGCGGAACTCCCTAGCGACTGGTTTTTATCGATCAGTTCGCGATAATCAGTCGGGGTGTAACTATCAATGGGGCCTCGATAGAGTCCGGTGCCGTCGGGCTTAAACGCTAGGACTGAGTCGCTCCAAGCGTAATTTCCCGGCGAAAAGCGCCCTAATCCCGTTGTCACATAAATTTTGTCGGTATCGGGGTTATAGACCACCCCACCACGTCCCCAAATACCAGAACTTTCTTGATTGCAAGCGGGGCGTTTCGGCTTTTCTGCCAAGTGGACACTCAGATTGCTGCATACCACATTGAACACTTTCTGTGTGCCATCACCCAGATTAATGATAGTCACATGCCCCTGATAGTCTCCCGGATCGTTTGGATAAGGAATGTTGTAGCCGTCTTTCGTGACATACAGATAGCTAATTCCGCTTTTGGCAGTCGCAATGCTCAAGGCAGTAGCCGCCCGTTCGACCCAAGGTTTGAGCGTCACCACTTGAGGCCAGCCACCACTCGTGATCTCAACTCCATCCCCGACCTGATGCTTGTGGACAAACCCATCTAACCCATAGCTGTAGATATATTGCAGATTAGGATCAATCGCTGGAATGGAGGAGGTATAACACGAGCCATTTGTCGCCAAATCTTTATTGATGGCACACGAGTCGTTGGTGTGTTTCTGCATCCAGACCAGCAGTCCAGTAGCCGCATCCAGCGCCATAATATGACCGACTCTGGTGGTAACAAACAACAAGTCGCGCACACCCGTCGGAGTCTTGACCGCCCGCAAATAGACGGGCGCTCCGTCAACCACAGCCGGCAGGGTCACTTGATAGATTTGCTTCAGCGTCTTGATGTTCGCCGTGTTAATGAGCGTTTCTTGGGTGTTGTTGCCACTGTGTTGAGGATTGCCATTCCATTGAAGCCAATCGTAGCCAGAAGTCTGGGCTAGCGCATTATTGGCGGGTGCAAGTGTTACCAGAAGAATAACGATGAGTACGCTATAAAATGACAAACGGCGGATAGGATTGTACACGTCAGAGTCCTTTCTTGGCGTTTATCTGCATCCCTTATACGGTGTTGATGTCGAGTTCAACGGAAAAGACGCGGATAGAGTCGGTTAACAATGGCATTGCACTGTAACAGATCCAATCCTGCTACCGATAGATTAGCACAAGTATAAGCTTTTTTAAACGCAGGGATAGGTGTGGTGTCAAAGGGTATAGCGTTTGCCTACAATTGAGCCATGATGTTATTCACTATGTCATTCGCTATGTCATTCGCTAAACTGCTGAAAATCTCACGACCCCGTTTTTGGTTTTACACAGCGGGGCCATTCCTGCTTGGTTACATTGTTGGACTGCCAACAGGCTATCGTGAGATTTACCCGATCCGCTTCTGGATTCTGTTTGCGTACTTTTTGCTGCCAGCAAATCTATTTTTGTATGGTATCAACGATGTGTTTGATCGCGCCAGCGACGCGCTTAACGACAAGAAAAGCGCTCAGGAACATCGATTGGCAGATCAAGAACAGCGCGGTGTGATCGCTACCCTAATTATAATTATGTTCATCAGCGCAGGAATGCTAATGCTAATCCCGGTGGCGCTGTGGTGGATCTTCGGGTTGTTCCTATTTTTCAGCGTATTCTACAGTGCGCCGCCGCTGCGCTTCAAAGCCCGACCCTTTCTCGACTCGTACTCGAATGTCCTGTATGTGCTACCGGGATTTTTGGGCTATGCCTTGACCGCAAATCGTTATCCGCCACTCGCAATCGTTGTTGGGGCAATCTGCTGGGCGGCGGGGATGCACGCCTACTCCGCGATCCCAGATATTGAGCCGGATACGCAAGCGGGGATTCGCACCGTAGCGGTAGTGCTTGGCAAACAAAGATCGCTATTGTTTGTCGCCGCCAACTGGACAATTTTTGCACTGCTGATCATGGCAACGCTTGGGCCACTGGGCGCGATCACGCTGCTATATCCAGCAATCCCCTTAGCGCTGTACTTCCAACCCAACATCAATGTAGCGCGAGTCTATTGGTGGTTTCCAGCGCTCAACGGGCTAATGGGTTTTCTAGTATTTGCCTACAAAACACTGCTGAATAGCTAACGCTCAATGTTCGTGAGTGTGTTCCTGCAAGGCTGCCATCACCGATGGGATTTGGCTGCCCGGTAAGCGACCTTGCACCCACCAAGGGCCTGTCCAGTCAATCTCCACGTCTACGACCTGACCGCGCCGATCCCCACTGGTATCCTCAAAAAATACCAATTTGTTTTGCGGAGTACGCCCGCGCCATTTGCCGTTGTAAAGTTCCTCGACCAACACAGGCGCAATTTGGCCTAGTGAACGGCGATTAATTTCAGCATTGATGCTGCCTTGCTGCTCATCGGTAATTACGCGACGGCGTTCTTTTTCTTCTTCGGGAACATCATCTGCCATCGTGCGATCACTGACCGTCTGCGGGCGAGGGCTGTACTTAGCAAGATGCACCTTATCGAGCTTGAGTTCGCCCAACAGTGCGTAGGTTTCGTTAAACTGCTGTTCGGTTTCGCCGCAGAAGCCCACAATAATATCCGTGTGGATCGCTACATTGGGAATCCGCTCGCGAATCCGTGCAATGAGATCGCGGTAGTGCTGTGTCGTATAGCCGCGCTTCATGCGTGCCAATACCTCATCGCTACCCGACTGTAGCGCAACCTCGATATGTGGCATGACATGAGGCAGTTCCGCCACCGTATCAAGCAGTTTATCGGTCATATAATTAGGGTGGCTGGTCAGGAAGCGAATACGTTCTAAGCCTTCGGCTGTACCCGCATCATGCACAATCCGCAGCAGATCGGCAAGATCGGGGCCGTCGGGAATATCTTTGCCATAGCGATCCACAATTTGCCCAAGCAGCGTGATCTCTTTCACGCCTTGTCGGGCAAGGCTGCGGACTTCCGCCACAATTTCGCCAACACTGCGACTGCGTTCTACGCCGCGCCGGAACGGGATAATGCAAAAACTGCAAGCGTGCGAACAGCCATAAACCACAGGGACATGGGCTGTAATTACCGACCCGCGCTCGTGAGCGGGCAAGACTAATGCTTCTTCATCCTGAATGGCATCGCGCAACGCACGCTGATCATCTTCGAGGGCGATAAACGTTTCTTCAATACCTTGTTCGCGCAAAAACGTGACCATCGGGTCGGGTTGAGACGGCGCGAGAAACACATCGACAAAGGGGAAGCGCTTACGCAGTGGCAGCGCGTCGCGCACCCCGACCATGCAGCCCATCAAGCCGATCACTTTGTCGGGATATTTGTCTTTAATTGGCTTGAGCGACATCAGCCGCCCCACGCCTTTATCTTCCGCGCCCTGCCGCACGACACAGGTATTGACAACCATCACATCGGCTTCTTCTGGCTCCAGTGCGGCGTGCAAGCCAAGTTTTTCCAGTTCACTGGCCAAACGCTGTGTATCGGCAGTGTTCATCTGACACCCAAGCGTCCAGATATGGTAACTTCTAGACAACTGTGCTTCCCTCATCTCATTTCGATCACCCGTGTACGGGGTATTTGCTAATTCTACCTTGTTTGGGCTTTAGTGAGAATTGTGAACTGTGGCATTCACCAGCCAACCGCGTTTTCGATAATGTCTGTAGCACCAGATCCAAGGTGAACCGCGACAACATCAATGCGAACAGGCATATTGTCTATTGGATGAGCCGCCAAATAGAGGTCGGCAAGCAGCATAAGTTTGGCAGCTTTGCGCGGCGTGATGCTTTCGAGCGCGGTATCCATGCCATCCATCCGCGCCCGTACCTCGACAAACACAATCTCGCCTCGGTGTTTGGCGACAATATCCAACTCGCCGTCAGCGCAGCGCCAGTTGCGTTCTAGTATGATATAGCCCGACTGTTCCAACGCTGCCGCGGCGATGGCTTCGCCTCGCGATCCTTTACGGCGACGAGCAGTAGTCATCCGTGATGGGTAGCACTAAGCATTGTTTCAATGAAGCCGAGCGCTACTTCGCAGTCCTCAAGCATTACAGGCTTGACGATGTAATAGTTTGAACCTGCCATAAAGGCGGCATCCTGATGCGCCTTTTCCCCATCTGCCGAAAAGCTGACAATTGGCGTGTTGGCGGTTTGTGGGTCGCGGCGCATATAGCGGCACACTTCCAAGCCATCCACCCCCGGCATATTGGTATCGACAAACACGATGTCCGGCGTAGACTCACTCAATTGGGCGAAAGCATTACGCGGCCCATAGGCTACACTAACATGGTGGTTGAGTAAACGTAATATGTCTGCCAGCGAGTCGGCTGTGGCTTTGTCGTCGTCAATCACGAGGATGTTGTAGGGCATGGTGTCCGCCTATTGTCTGTTATCTATAGTGTTCCATTGTAGGACATCTTACATCTTTCGTCCAGACATACAAACAAAAACCCCGCTGTGTCAGCGGGGTCAAATGAAGCGTATTTGTAACGGTAATTACTTACCCGCTTTGTAGCCGGGGCCTTTCTGGAAGAAGTCGTAGTTCGGCTGAATATCTTCAGTCAGGTCAATGACTTCGCCTTCTTTCTTGTAACGATCCCCGCGAAACGGGATACGCTCCTGATCGGCTGCCAATTCGTAAGCCTGAGGGACTTCCTCTTCGGGGAAGATCGCCTCATAGGGGCATTCTGGGATGCAAGCACCGCAGTCGATGCAGGTGTCTGGGTCGATAAAGTACCAAGGCCACTCGGCTTCGGGCAGACCGGGGATGATACATTCAACCGGACAAACTTCTACGCAAGCGCCGTCACGCAGGCACAGGCTAGTGATAATGTGGGTCATGTTTTGGCTCCTATCGACGTTCATTTAACATCTGGGACTACTATAAGGCCATCGTCCACCAGACGCTG